>NZ_CP076653.1:1340000-1675000 GCF_018966865.1 Bacillus sp. NP247
ACACCACACCCTGTTAAAATCGCTGATAGTAAAACAAGAGTTGCAACTGTAGGGTTTCCTGCCTCTTTCTCACTAAAGTGAAAGTAATGTATATAAAATTTCATCAATACTTCTCCCGCCGTACAAATGAGTCCACCAACAAGAAATGCCTTCACACAATTTATGAAATAGTTCGGTTTTGGATGGTACTCCTTCACTTTATTTATGTAATCGTCCTTCAATTTTCGCCCTGCCATATATATTGCCTCCTACTTTACGAAATAAATCCAGTGAAACAACGAGCCTATTACTTTCCCAAGTACAAGAGCAACGAGTAAAACAACAATTTTCCCCTCTACCCTTACTCGTTTCGCTAAAATAGGTAAAACGTTTAACACTTCCGTTAACGCCGCAGCGAGCATTCCAATGAATGTGCCACAAAATATCCCTAATATAACAAGCCAATATTGTGACGTGTGAAATGTAATATTTTTCAGACTACACCAAGCCCCTGCTAAAGTACCTGCAATGACCGCCCACTCAAAATACTGAATATGCTTTCCACTTCTCGTTAATTGAGCTAAACGAGGGATTATACCAAGTACAGCTAAAAACGCGACATATCCGCTACCTACTGCGATCCCTCCAGCTAAACCAATTAATACAACAAATGCACACTCAATCATCAGCAATCTGTTTCATATTATCCTTGTTTTCATGAACAATTACATATTGATCAAGCGACTGCTGATATTGAAACATCTCAACTTCTAATGGGCTCGGCTCTTCATTAATTCTCTTTTGAAATACATGATTAAAAAATAAGACCATACCTAATCCAAGACCTAATGAATAAGGAATTTGAAATAAAAGTGGTTGCGCCTTAAATTCTCCAGTAATCATGTAATATAACCGTTGGTGTACTTGTTGCATACTTACATCTTCATGGAAATAAATGATCGCAAGGGCCGCTCCAATGAAAAGTAACAACCATACAAGTCCGAAGAAAACCGGATGCACTTTCTTTTTTTCGTATATAATTTCAACAAGAGTTTGTCCAGAACCAAGTAAATTAATTTGTATGTGAGCCACTTTTTGTTGAATAATCTCAATCACTTTCATAACATCAATTACAACATGTGTTTTATCATGCGCTGTTATTTTGTAGACTATCTCATTTTGTAACGACTCAACTACCAAAGAATCCCCGGCAAGCTGAGCAACGTCGCTCAGCTTTACTTCATACGTAGGAGACACTTTTAAGCGATTGCGCATTTTAATATAAATCGTTTGTTCCAATTTCCATTCACCCCTTCACTCTTCCTCGTAGTTGTAGTATGGTTATTGGAATTTTTTCTAATACAATTTTTTCATAAAAAAACATCTGTACCATTTCGGTACAGATGTTTTTAGCTTATGCCTTTTTCTTAAATAAATTTGCAATACTTAATGCAAGTCCTCCCCAAATGACTACCATACCTATAACCATCATCATAATCGCTGATCCGTTCATCATGAAACACCTCGGTCCCTCCATTCTTTTTCAAGCTGCGCAGAGTCTGAATGTATTTGTGCATTCCATTTCTTCAGACTAATGACTAGTGCAACTATAAGAAACGCTGCCGCTATCGACCAACCATACGTTACAACAAAAAAAATCGAATAGATAGCTACTCATCTATTCGATCTTTCATCTGTTTTAATATTTTCTTTTCAAGTCTTGAAACTTGTACTTGCGAAATGCCTATGCGCTCCGCTACTTCTGATTGAGTTTGGTCTTTATAATAGCGCAAATACACAATTAACCTTTCTCGTTCATCTAATTCTCTAATTGCTTCTTTTAAAGCAATTTTATCAAACCATTTCGTTTCCGATTGATCGGCAATTTGATCTAAAATAGTAATTGGATCTCCATCGTTTTCATACACAGTTTCATGTATCGACGAAGGAGCGCGACTCGCTTCTTGCGCCAGAACAACTTCTTCCGGCGTTAGTTCAAGAGCCTCTGCTACCTCATTAATCGTTGGAGCCCTTCCAAATTCTTTCGAAAGCTCGTCTCTCATCTTTCGGACTTTGTTTCCTGTTTCTTTTAAAGATCTACTTACTTTCACTGATCCATCGTCACGTAAAAATCGTTGTATTTCACCGATAATCATTGGAACTGCATATGTTGAAAATTTCACGTCGAAAGATAAATCAAATTTATCTACCGATTTTAAGAGTCCAATACATCCAATTTGAAATAAATCGTCTGGTTCGTATCCTCGATTAAGAAATCGCTGCACAACCGACCATACGAGACGCATATTACTTTGAACGATTGTATCTCTCGCTTGTTGATCTCCATCTTGACTTTTTTGAATTAACGCTTTTAGCTCGTGGTCCTTTAACTGAGGTTTCTTCTTCTCATTTCTGACCTCTATGTCCATTGGCTATTCTCCTTAATTGCATAGAGCGTTACTATTTGATAAGTATTTTGTCAAATGGATTGTTGTCCCGAAAGATTCGTTTGAAATAACTTCTACTTCATCCATAAAATTTTCCATGATAGTAAATCCCATTCCGGAACGCTCTAATTCAGGTTTAGTTGTAAAAAGGGGTTGTCTTGCCTCATCTAAGTTAAAGATACCAATCCCTTCATCTCGAATCGTGAGTTTCACCATTGCTTCTTCCAAAATCACTGAAATATAAACAACACCTTCTGCATTTCCTTCATACCCATGAATAATTGCATTTGTAACCGCTTCTGACACAACTGTTTTAATCTCTGTTAGTTCTTCCATCGTCGGGTCTAATTGCGCAATAAAAGCAGCTACCGTAACACGAGCGAATGATTCATTCTGACTTAACGCTGAAAATTGAAGGTTCATTTCGTTTCTCATTTATGCCACCCCCAACGTCGCGAGCGCATGCGCTTCACTTTCTTCTAAACGAACAATTTTGAATAGACCTGACATTTCAAATAAACGTTTAACAGGCGGTGAAATTGCACAGACAACCATTTCTCCACCTAATCCCTTTACATGTTTATATCGGCCTAATATAACGCCTAAACCAGAACTATCCATAAATGTTAAGTTCTCTAGGCTCAAAACAATATGATGAACACCATGTGTCTCAATCATATCTGTGACTTTCGTTCGCAACTCTTCAGCAGTATGATGATCTAACTCGCCCTCTAGCCTCACACATAAGACGTCACGTTTTACTTCTAAATGCATGGAAAGACTCACACGATTTCCTCCTTATGCTCAAACTTTACTCATTAACATAAGATTTTCGTGATATAAAATAAGAATCCTTCCTACTGACAAAAGAAGAACCATTTCGTCATAAAGTGAAACCTTTCAGCAATTATTTCAGTAAATACGAACAGAAAAACGTCAAAATTTTTGCCGCTATTTTGATGTTGAAAACATCCCAAAACTTCTTTTAAATAACTCCCACCAGCTCGCTGCCTCAACATCTTCTTTCGCTACAATTGTTTGTTTTAATAAAACATCTTTATCTCTTTTAATAACAAGTGTGC
Source organism: Bacillus sp. NP247 (assembly GCF_018966865.1). Lineage (NCBI taxonomy): Bacteria > Bacillati > Bacillota > Bacilli > Caryophanales > Bacillaceae > Bacillus > Bacillus sp. NP247. The sequence goes on from NZ_CP076653.1 coordinate 1,343,509, forward strand.
CAAGTGCATCACCTTTTTTAATCGGTGCCTTCACTTTCTTTTCAGCAATCACTTCTTGTTTTACTTTGTCCATATTTTCGCCCTTCTTCATAAGAAGAGACACATTGTCTGATGCAACTAAATCTACTTTTTCTTCCTTACCTTTTCCTACTTGTACAGTCTTAATTTTCTCACCACGTGTATACAATTTCTTTGTCATGTATTGTCCAAATGCATAATCAAGAAGCTTCGTTACTTGATTGTTCCGCTCTTTTGATGTAGGTGCTCCCATTACAACTGAAATAACACGCATACCATTTTTCTCAGCCGATGCCGTTAAACAATATTTCGCTTCTGTCGTAAAGCCTGTTTTCACTCCATCTACTCCAGGATAAAAACGTACTAACTTATTCGTATTAACGAGCCAAAACTTCTTATCCGTATTTTCACGTAAATAGTCTTCATATTTACCTGTGTATTTTCGAATAAGTGGATACTTCATCAACTCTTTCGCCATAATAGCCATATCATTCGCTGTAGAATAATGATCTTTGGCCGGGAGACCTGTCGGATTTTGAAAATGGGTATTTTTCAGTCCTAGATCTTTCGCTTTTTTGTTCATCATATTTACGAAGCCTTCTTCTGAACCAGCGATATGCTCAGCTACTGCAACAGATGCATCATTTCCAGATGCAATTGCAATGCCCTTTAACATTTCATTTACAGTCATCTCTTCCCCAGGTTCTAGAAAAATTTGTGATCCGCCCATTGAAGCTGCGTGTTCACTCGCTCTAACTTTATCGTTTAGTTTTAGTTTTCCTTTTTCAACTTGTTCCATAATTAATAGCATCGTCATAATCTTTGTCATACTAGCAGGTGGTAACTTTTCATTCGGATTTTTATCAAACAAAACTTTACCTGTATCTTGCTCAATTACGATCGCTGACGACGCTTGTTCCGCTAACTTAGGCATTGTTTCTTCTGTTTTCTCCTGCTTCGTCTTCTCAGATTGTGCGAAACTAACAGAAGTACCAGAAAGCAATAACATGAAACAAACAAGTATTCCAAAAACTCGCTTCATGACTAACCCTCCATTCTATATCAAACCTATTTTTCCCAATTTTTCTTTTTTTAATACCAAATTTTTCTATTATTTTCAGTTGACAAATAAAGTGATTGCCGATATTGTATTAAGTGTATTACACGTAGTAGTACACTTAATACTCACCAGGAAGGAGACATTGCTCTTGCATATTCAACTTGATCCAAGAAGCAACACTCCGATATGGGAACAAATTGTTCAAAATATAAAAGAGCTCGTACTAAAAAATATGTTAGCTCCAAGTGATAAGCTTCCTTCTGTACGCGAGCTTGCTTCTTTGCTCGTTATAAATCCAAATACAGTAAGTAAAGCTTATCAAGAATTAGAGCGACAAGGGATTATTGAAACATTACGAGGAAAAGGAACATTTGTAGCCCAATCGATTACCCCAACATTAGACGAAAGGAAAATCGCTATGGTTGAAAAGCAATTTCATCAATTATTACTAGAAGCCTCTTATCTTGGGATTACGAAAGATAAAATTCACGATTGGATAGATTCATACTATAAAGAGATTGGAGGAAATATAGATGCTGAAAGTGACAAACTTGAAGAAAACAATTGATAACCAAACGATTTTAGACGATGTTTCTTTCACATTACAAAAAGGTAGTATCGTCGGATTGCTCGGAAGAAACGGCGCGGGAAAAACAACTTTATTACGAACGATGGTCGGCATTTTAGACCCAGATGCAGGAACTGTTACATATGAAGAAACAGATGTTCATAAGCATCCTGAAATTAAACAAAAAGTTGTATACGTGCCGGATTCTACTAATATACTGAACGGATATACAGTGAAGGAAATCGTGAAGTTTTATAAAGCAGTTTATACAGCATTTGATGAATCATATTTCTATGAACTGTTAGAACGTTTCAACTTACCAAACAAACGTATTCGTAGTTACTCAAAAGGAATGAAAGCATTGCTTGCGATCATTTTAGCTTTCGCTGCAAAAGCAGAATATATCATTTTAGATGAACCGACAAACGGACTTGATCCTATCGTTAAAAGACAGATTCTACAATTTCTCGTTGAAGAAGTAGCAGAAAAAGAAATTACAATTTTCATCTCAACTCACCATTTAGATGAAGTTGAAAAAATTGCCGATACAATCATTATTTTAAAAGGGCATACAGTAGATTCTATTACATCACTAGACGATGCAAAATCACAATTTGCTAAAATACAAGTTGCTTATGAACGATCATTACCTCAAAAACTAGAAAACTTAAGCAATATTAAAATATTAAACCAAACCGGAAAAGTATATACGATTTTAATCGAAGGCAATGTAGCTACAACTCTTGAGAAGTTTTATAAAGAGCAACCAATACTCATTGAAGAATTAACAATGTCACTGGAAGATGTCTTTGTTACAACACTTGAGGAGGATGGGTATGTTTCATAAGGCGCTGTGGATGTGGAATTGGAAGCGCGGGAAATACGCTGCGTTACTATTTTTCTTGAGTTCACTTTATTATTTATCTTTCAGATACTATAGGGAAGCTCAACTACAACTTGCTAAATATTATAATTTAAAAGAAAAAGGAACTTTCGATTATCATTACGCATTTGGGTCAAATAATAGTAGTTTTTGGTTAACTATTCTTATTATTTCTTTAGCGTGTCTATTAATAGGATGGGAGCGTAGCAACCAATCTATTACTTTACTTATGGGAATGCCTTTTAAACGAAAAGATGTTTTCTTATCTAAATGGGCTTTCGGTGCATTCTGTATTGTATGCTCATTTCTTATAAATTGGATTCTTATGTATTTTATTTATAGAACTACAATTCATTTTGAGTATCAATCATTTGGACCATTTCATCGATACTTTCTTTATGCGATTGTTTCATATGTTGCAGTCTATACAGCAGCATTATGTATCGGTACTTTTACTGGAAGTGTCGTTTCACAAGTCGTTTTTTGTATTCCTTTGTTACTAATGGGTCTTACATTTATTTCATTACTATACAATTTTACAATCAATTCTCTAGATATTACATATAAGAAAGACCGACACTTATATGTAAGTCTTTTCAAAATTAATGAAAAAACAAATATCGTTGCACCGATAAATAATTTTTCTATTAGTTACTACTATAATTCGGAAAGAGATCAGGAAACACCCGATTCATCGCTTTTAAAAGGTCCAGAGTTCCAGAGTTATTATTCAGCTAAATCGATGCTAGTTCCTATTTTTTATACAATATTCTATTTACTAATTGGCACATATTTATACAAGCGGTCGCCAATTGAAAATAGTCAAAAGGTATTTATTTCCCAAAAGCATTTACGAATATGGATATGGATAGCGACAATCTATTTTGCATTACTAGGTAGCTATAGATTACCTCTATTTAATTTCTTATTTAATCAATATACCGGTATGTGTTTTGCCGGAATCATCACTTATTTCGTACTAAAGCGCCTTACAAATTATAAAGTCTTTTAAAGGAGAGATCCTATGTTTCAAAAAGCATTATGGCTAAGGACGTATCAACAAAGTAAATATATGGTCTGGTTATTTTGGTTCGTTAGCTTCTACAATTTGTCATACAAATACTATATGGCAGCTATTGAACAACAACACCTTCTAAATACGCCAAAAGAAGGTGATTATGTATATCATTACCATTTCAATTTATCACTTATGGATCCCGTCATGTTTCAAGGTGGTGCACTTATCATTCTGGCCTGTACTTTAATCGGTTGGGAAAGACACAATAATTCCATTGATTTTCTTTGGTCTATGCCTTTTAAACGTTCACACCTTTTTATGACAAAATGGTTTTTTGGTATTTGTAACATTATAGCAGCTGTCAGTATAAACTGGGGACTATTTGCTATTATGAAAAAGATGACTTTTCATAATAAATATCAAGTGTTTTCCCCATTTCATTCTTATTTTATATACATGTTAATTGTATTAATTGCTATTTATACACTTGCCTTATGTATAGGAACAATCACTGGGAATATTATCTCGCAGGGACTTCTCACTGCAGCTATATTCATGTTCCCATTATTACTTCCATCACTTATCTCAGGAGTCATCGCTGTTCACTTAAATATTGACTTTCATGAGAACAGTAGTGATATGAACCATTTCTTAGAAAACATACGTATTTCTGGTCCAGCAGAAGATTTTCGTATTAGATTTGATTATGATCCATATAGTGCCTATACCGATCCAGATGGAGTACGTCATAATGAGCCAAACTTTACATATGTTCCTACAGCAAAATTATTGATTGCACCTATTACACATACCATTATTTTATTATCGCTCGGTATGTATTTATATGTTCGTTCAGTCAATGAGCGGAATGGCAGTTTCTTACTTTATCCGAAGTTACAAAAAATAGTTATGAGCTTTGTTATTTTCTTTATAGGAATCGTTGCTGGTTTAGTCTTAAGGGGAGATAAATTATTACTTAATTTTTACATTGGATTTTTTGGCGCAGGCACAATTAGCTATTTTCTTCTATCCAAGCTATTGAAATGGAAGTTCTCTTGGAACGCTAAATAAACTCATCATTATCACAATTTTGTACTGGAGGGATTACATGTTTCATAAAGCTTTATGGCTCCATCATTACAAGCAAAGTAAGTACATTCTTTTACTCTTTGCCTGTAGTAGTTTTTGGTTTTTACCTATTAGCTACTTTAATGATTTACAGGTTCAGCCAAACGAAGATGGCTATTTCAGCTATAGTTTAAATGGGGATACTCTTATCATTCCCTTCATTCCAATTTTCATATTACTTGCCTGTTCATTAATCAGTTGGAAAAGACAAAATCAAACAGATTATCTGTTATTTGCAATGCCATTCTCGAGAAAAGAGCTTTTTCTTTCTAAGTGGCTGTTCGGGACAATCACAATTCTATTCATAATGAGTCTTAATGGCATCTTAACTTATTTCATCCTAAAGATTAATCTTTTTAGCCAATACCAATCTTTTGGGCCAATGGGTACATTATTATGTTATGTTACCATTACATGGATTGCGATTTTTACAATAGCTATTTTTATCGGAACAATTGCTGGGAATGTTATTTCACATAGTATATTAAGCTTGATTTTCATTATATTACCATATGGAATAGGCGTGTTACTGTTTCATTTTGCTTGGATTCACACAAATGTACCTGCAACTGAGTTTTTCATTAAGAAAACGAATTATACATCATATATAGAGAATATTGAAGTTTTTGCACCTACTAATAATACTTATATATCTTATACATTTAATCCAGAAGTAAAGGAAGTAGACATTAATAATTTAAAAGAATCCGTTAAGGAGCAGCATCAATTCCAGCCCATCTGGAAGCTTATCACTCCGATTCTATATATTCTCATTCTTTTACCATTAGGAGTATTTTTGTATAATCGGACTCCTAATGAAAATAACGGTAAAATATTATTATTCACTAAACTACATCGACTATTTATACCTTGTGTTACAATATGTTTTGCTCTATTAGGAGGCCGGATAACAGGTGGAAAAAACGATCCGCTATTAAGTTATTACGCTGGGTTCATAATAATAGGACTATTTGGCTATGTAATACTTCACTATTTGATAAATAAAAAATTTTTACTTCATACGAAATAACCTCCTTCAAAAGGAGGCTATTTCACATTCTCTCTCCTATCCCCATACACCATCTCTTCCTTCATTCCAAATCCATCACCATTTTTCACAATTTGCTCTGTCGGTGCAACTACACTTTCAGCAATTTTCCATTCCCCACGCTCTTTCAGAAACACTTGCAGAAAATAGTTCATACCATTTAATTGATATGCATTTTCTTTTTTCACATTATAGTGCACCGCAATGTAATACACTTGGATATTTTCTTTTCCTGCTTTTGATACGTATTGCGATAATCTCGGGATGTACATAGATGCTTTTTGAAACGGTAATTGCTTCGCTTTAACGAGCGATGAACTTGTTACGTTACGCAAAGTGTCCTGATTACGAATATTATCGCTATGGTGGAATAATACTGCACTTCGCATAGAACGAACCCATAATTTCGAATATAAGACAGTATTATCGTTTTCAATGTACTTCACTTCTTTTTGCACCACTTGTATAGGGCTATCGGCGTACATGAATGTTTGAAAGCAGAAAAAACTTCCAAATAAAATGGTGATTGCAGCAATATATTTCATAATCTTTCCTCCGATCTGTTTAATTAAAGTATCGGAGTTTCAAAATATTTTTATTCAAAAGAAAAAGGATAGGAAAGCTTTCGCTTCCTATCCTCATTTATTATAATACGCGACCAAATAGTTCTAAAACCATTTCTATCTCTTGGTCGCTCCAACCTTTAAATCTCTCTTTATAATATTCTTTACGCACAGCTTCAAGCTTTTCAGTTACTTCTCGTCCGTGTTCTGTAATTTCTAAGTACACGATACGACGGTCTGAATTTGAACGTTTTCTTTCAACAAACCCTTTTCGCACGAGACGATCTGTTACAGCTGTAATATGACTGGAGGTTACGTTTACTTCACTCGCAATTTGCGAAGCCATCTGTGGACTTTTTAAAAATAACGCACGTAATACAGAGAATTCGTTATATGGCATATGCTCTGAAAAACGTGTATTAATATCATTTTGTAATAAACGTATCATCTTTCGAAATGATGCAGATAAATCTAAAATCAGTGTTTCTCTATTTTCGTTCACTAGCCTCGTCCCTTTTTATCATATTTACACATATTATAATCTATAAATACCTATGTTGTATATGCTTTCTTCCCACAACATTCTCATTTATGTAACTTTTTTCATACGATTTTCTTTTTTGTTCACACATATACATGTAAAAAAGGATGGTGAGCATAAATGCAAGGTGGAATGAATCCGTATTTACATAATATCCGTACGACAAATACTGGTAAAGAAGCTACTATTACTGTACAAGGAGAAGGCATTATAAAGGCAAAACCAAATGTTGTCATATTAACACTAGGCATTCGAACAGATAGTAAAAATGTAAAACAAGCGCAAGAAGAAAATGCAGTGCAATCGAAACAATTGCTTGATGCACTCAAACAGCTAGGTATTGCCGATAAAGATATAGAAACCATTTCTTATACGATTACTCCTCAATACGAATATGTAAATGATAAAGCATTACTACAAGGCTACCGTGTGGAACATTTGTATGAAATTACCGTTTTAAATGTGCAGAAAGCAGGGGAAGTATATGATATAGCCGTTACGAATGGTGCAAACGTAGCAAAAGGATTACGTTTTCGAATATCTCATCCAAATAAATATTATGAGCAAGCTCTCATTCAAGCTCTGCAACAAGCAGTAGACAAAGCTCGTACAATTGCGAGTACCTACAATTTAAATATTAATCCTGTTCCCCTCTCATTCGTTGAAGAATCTGTCCAATTACCACGGGAGATCGCATCATATGCTACTTTGCATGCGCAAGCAGCTCCACCCATTCAATCAGGAGAACTAGAAATCATTTCATCTATCCGGGCAATTTTTACGTATTTATAAATAAACTCATTTATAAGTAACCGTTATCATTTTCGTTGTTGTAAAAACATGATGTTCTGATATAATAAAGGACGGTGAGCTCTTACATAAGAGATATCACGGGTGGGAGAGGGATATGAAAAAGAAGGTTTAACATGAAAGGAATACTTGAAAGAACATTTAAATTAGACTTACACCAAACGTCACCAAAACAAGAAGTTTTAGCTGGAGTCACGTCATTTTTCACAATTGTTTATATTATGATTGTAAATGCGTCAATCTTATCAGATGCCGGCATTCCTCTTGAGGCAGGAATTTTGGCAACTGTTTTTAGTTCATTTGTCGGATGTCTACTCATGGCATTTTTGGCAAATGCACCTGCTATTCTTGTCCCTGGTATGGGTGTAAATGCATTCTTCACGTACACTGCTGTGCATACGCTCGGTTTAACTTGGCAAGAAGCATTGGCAGCTGTTTTTATCGCCGGTATTATTTTTGCAATTGCTGCTTTTACACCGATTGCTCGCGTGCTTTCGTTATCGATTCCAAAGTCATTAAAGGAAGCGATCACTGTCGGTATCGGGTTGTTTTTAGCTTTCATCGGCTTGCAAAAAGGTGGTTTAGTCGTTTCGCATCCTAATACTGCTGTTGCAATGGGGAAATTAAGTAGTCCTGTCGTTCTTGCCACACTACTTACTCTTATTGTCGCACTTGTGCTATTCGTGCGTAACGTACGTGGAAGCTTTTTATGGACGATTGCAATTGGCACTGGTATTGCATGGCTGTTTGGTCTTGTTGATACGAGTCAAATGGGAAATAGTTCGTTTTCATTCGCTAATTACGGCGATGTGTTTGGAGCTATGTCATTTGGGAAACTTTCTTCCTTACCATTTTGGATTGCAACATTCTCCTTAAGCATGGTGCTTATTTTTGAGAACATGGGACTACTGCACGGTTTATTAGAAGATGACCGTAAATTCCCACGTGCTTACCAAGCAAATGCAATTTCAGCAATGACATGTGGTCTATTTGGCACAAGCCCTACCGTTTCAACAGTAGAGAGTGCCGCAGGTATTACTGCAGGCGGAAAGACAGGTCTGACGTCTATCGTTACAGGGTTGTTATTCTTCGCATCACTGTTCGCACTTCCGTTTGTCAAACTAATTCCTGATAGTGCCATTGCACCAATCTTAATTATTATTGGCGGCCTGATGATTACAAGCATTCAACAAATTCCTCTGAACGACTTTTCAGAAGGGTTTCCAGCGTTTTTAATTATCGTTATGATTCCGCTCACATATAGTATCGCTGATGGCATTGCGTTCGGATTTATCGCTTATCCTATTTTAAAAGTTGCTATTGGAAAGCGTAAAGAGGTTGCACCATCCATGTATATCATTACATGCTTATTCTTAGCCATGTTCGTATTACACGCTATTGGCTAGTAAAAAACACCGAGGAAAAGCCCTCGGTGTTTTTTTACTTAAACCATCCTTTTTTATAAAACCAAGCCATCATTCCCCCGCCAATTAACGCCATTAAAAATAAACAGATAAAATAACTATATTTCCCGCCAAGCTCTGGCATATGTGAAAAGTTCATTCCATATACCCCTGCGATAAATGTTAATGGCATGAAAATCGTCGAGAATACAGTTAATGTTTTCATAATGTTGTTCATATGGTGCGAATTCAATGAAAAGTAACTGTCTCGAATATCTGCTGTTAATTCACGACTCGCTTCAATCATCTCTGTCAGTTTAAGCAAATGATCATGTATATCTTTAAAATAAATTTCATGGTCGCTTATACCGTAAAAACGAGTTGAATTTAAAATGCGATACAATAAATCACGCATCGGAATAATCGTACGCCTTAGCTTAGATAAATCTGCACGAATATCAAATACCTCTTCTAGCACGCTTCCTGCCGTCTCGCCCGTTAAATTATCATCAATTGCATTTAAATGGTCTTCAATGTAATAAACAGGTGCGAAATAATCATCTACAATTTGGTCAATAATGGTATGCGCTACATTTAAAGGACTCTTCTTAATACGTTTCTTCTCACCGAGCGTTTTCCATACCCTTTCAATCGCATTGTTATGAGAAAAATGGAAAGAGACTATAAATCGATCACTAACAAATAAATCGATTTCATGCGGTTCTAATCCGTCTTCGCCGAATGCATGGAGAACTAAAAAATTATAACCATCATAAAAATCTACCTTTGGTCTCTGTACATATTCTACACAATCTTCAATTGCAAGGGGATGGAACTTAAAATGATCTTGCAAAATATATGTATACTCTTCTTTCGTCGGCTTATATAAATCAAGCCAATACCATACGATATTTTCTTTTTGCGTTTCTTCTAGCGAAACATCATATAAAACTTCGTTTTTTTTCGTTACTGCACAAATTCTAATCATAATTTCACCCATTATTATTATAAACAAAAAATAGTCAAAAAAGCCAAGGAGAAATCTCCTCAGCTTTTTTTTTATTACTTTGTTACAATACCGTGTACTAAAGTTGGTGCATCTACATGGTCTTTAGCGATTTTCATGTTCTCATAAATTTTCGCTTTTACGTCTTCAACATTTTCGCGGTTTGCGTAAATTGTAACAAGAGAGTCACCTTTTTTCACGCTATCGCCTACTTTTTTGCGAAGCATTAGACCAACTGCTAAATCGATTTCAGACTCTTTCGTCGCACGACCTGCCCCTAAAAGCATTGCTGCTGTTCCGATTTCATCTGCAACGATTTCCGATACATAACCGTCTTCTTTTGCTTCCACTTCAATTTTAAATTGTGCTTGTGGTAATTTAGAAGGATCATCAACAACAGATGCATCGCCGCCTTGCGCTGATAAGAACATTTTAAATGATTCTAGCGCTTTACCGTTGTTCGTTACTTCAATTAACTTTTCACGAGCATCTTCTAAAGATGAAGCTTGTCCAGCAAGGTATACCATTTGACTTCCAAGCGTTAAACATAACTCTTCTAAATCTTTTGGTCCTTTACCTTGTAATGTATCAATTGCTTCTTGTACTTCTAATGCGTTACCAATAGCCTCACCAAGCGGCTGGCTCATATCAGAAATAACTGCCATCGTATTACGACCAACGTTATTACCGATTCGTACCATTGCTTCTGCTAAACGTTTTGCATCTTCATCCGTTTTCATAAATGCTCCTGCTCCAGTTTTTACATCAAGAACAATTGCATCTGCACCAGCAGCAATTTTTTTACTCATAATCGAGCTTGCAATAAGCGGAATTGAGTTTACTGTTGCCGTTACATCACGAAGTGCATACAATTTTTTATCAGCAGGTGTTAAGTTTCCACTTTGACCGATAACAGCAATTTTATTTTCATTTACAAGACGCATGAATTCATCATTTTCAATTTCCACATGGAATCCTGGTACTGCTTCTAATTTATCAATTGTACCACCCGTATGTCCTAGACCTCGTCCAGACATTTTCGCAACTGGTACACCTAAAGCAGCTACTAATGGACCTAATACAAGTGTCGTTGTATCACCAACTCCACCTGTTGAATGCTTATCTACTTTTACTCCTTCAATGGCTGATAAATCAATTGTATCACCACTATTTACCATTGCCATCGTTAAATCTGCACGTTCTTGATCATTCATATCTTGGAAGAAAATTGCCATTGCAAGTGAACTTACTTGATAATCAGGAATATCACCATTTGTGTATCCTTCAACGATAAAGTTAATTTCTTCTGTCGTTAATGCATGTCCATCACGTTTTTTTGCAATTAGGTCCACCATTCTCATTGTGAAGTCACCCCTTCATTTGTTTTACGATTGCTTTTACTAGTGCTAAGAAGTTAGCTTTAACACGTTCTGTCGTTTCAATTACTTCATCGTGGTGAAGTGGCTGATCTAAAATACCAGCTGCCATATTTGAAATACAAGAAATACCTAGTACTTTCATACCTGCGTGACGCGCTACAATTACTTCCGGTACTGTTGACATACCAACTGCATCTCCGCCAAGTGTACGAAGCATACGAATTTCAGCAGGTGTTTCATATACAGGACCTGTCATTCCAACGTATACACCTTCTTGTACTTTAATGTTTAAGTCTGCTGCAACTTGTTTCGCCATTTCGCGAAGTTCTGGCGTATATGATGTAGACATATCAGGGAAACGTACGCCCATTTCAGAATCATTCGGTCCGATTAATGGGTTCGTACCCATGAAGTTGATGTGGTCTGAAATTAACATAAGATCGCCTGGTTCAAATGATGTATTTACACCACCAGCTGCGTTCGTTACAACAACTGTTTCTACACCTAGTTCTTTCATAACACGAACTGGGAATGTTACTTTTTGCATGTCATATCCTTCGTAGAAATGGAAACGTCCTTGCATTGCTACTACAGGTACACCTTGAAGTGTACCAAATACTAGTTGACCTGCATGTCCTTCTACAGTTGATACTGGGAATTCAGGAATTTCGCTGTAAGGCACTGTTACCGCATTTTCGATTTCATCTGCTAATACACCTAGTCCAGATCCAAGGATTAGTCCTACTTGTGGTGTTTCTTGAAATTTCTCTTTTAAGTATGAAGCTGATTTTGTAATAAGTTCACGATTCATTTGTTTATCCCCCTATTTCTTTAGCTCGTTTAAGAAGCTTGTTCCGTATTCTGGCATTTTCACACCGAAGTTTTCTGCTACAGTTGCACCAATATCAGCAAATGTTTGACGAAGTGCTAATTCTTGTCCGCCTTCTTTCATGCCTGGGCTATATGCTAATAACGGTACATATTCACGTGTATGATCAGTACCAGGATGTACTGGATCATTACCATGGTCTGCTGTAATTAATAATAAATCATCTTCTTTAAGTTTTTCGAATACTTCTGGAAGACGTGCATCATATTCTTGCAGAGCTTCTCCATATCCTTGTGGATCACGACGGTGACCGAATAATGCATCAAAGTCAACTAAGTTTAAGAAGCTAAGACCTGTAAAGTCCATGTTTAATGTATCTACAAGCTTATCCATTCCATCCATGTTAGACTTCGTACGAAGTGATTCCGTTACCCCTTCGCCATCATAAATATCAGAAATTTTACCGATAGCAATAACATCGTAGTCACTATCTTTTAATTCATTCATTACTGTGCGACCGAATGGTTTTAACGCATAGTCATGACGATTTGGTGTACGTGTGAATTTTCCTGGTTCTCCAACGAACGGACGAGCGATAACACGTCCTACCATGTACTTCTCATCTAACGTTAGTTCACGGGCAATTTTACAAATTTTATATAACTCATCAAGTGGCACTACTTCTTCGTGTGCTGCTATTTGTAATACACTATCAGCAGAAGTGTAAACGATTAAAGAGCCTGTTTCCATTTGCTCTTGACCAAGCTCATCAAGAATCTCAGTTCCAGAGGCTGGTTTATTACCGATAATTTTACGACCTGTCTTTTCTTCTAATTCATCAAGTAATTCTTTCGGGAATCCTTCAGGGAACACTTGGAATGGTGTATCAATGTAAAGGCCCATGATTTCCCAGTGACCTGTCATTGTATCTTTACCTGTAGATTTCTCTTGCATTTTTGTATAATATCCAAGCGGTTTCTCTACTTTAGAGATTCCTTTCATTTCACGAATATTACCAAGGCCTAATTTCACCATATTTGGCATGTGTAATCCATTCATATGTTCAGCGATATGACCAATTGTATCAGAACCTAAATCACCAAACTGCTCAGCATCTGGTGCTTCACCGATCCCCACAGAGTCCATTACGACTAGGAAAATACGTTTATATTTATTCATAACTGCAACCTCCTATATGTTCAGTTCTACTTCTTGTAGTATGTTCAAAACGCTATAAAGTGAAACTGTTATCAATGGGAATTATCTTTCGTCCTCATTATTAAACAGTACTGCTTTAAATCATTCTCTAACTTTTTCGTTTTACTTTCAAACGAATCAAAAAAATTTCTAGTTTTTTCTAAGTCAGATGTCAGACATCTGATATTGATATCATAACATGTTTACGCTTTCTTTTTAATACCTTTTCGTAGAATTTCTCATTTTCTTTACCCTTCTATTGTAATCCATTCTGCAAAGAAGTGCTAATCATTTCATAACATATTTCCTAATATAAAAATAAAAAGCAGCTCTAAAGAGCTGCTTTTTATTTTACTTCTACTGTTTCTTCTTTATGTTCATGCAGTTCGCCTTTTCTTACATGCACTTTCACTTTGTAAGCACCGTTCTCTTTGAAAGTATGTTTACTTTCATACTCTCCTTTATTCCCTTCTTTCGCCGGAATAAATTCGTGTTTTTCAACACCATCTTTCCAAATCTCAAGTTGCACTTCAGCACCAGTTAACGCTTCTTCTTTTTGCTTTAAATGGACTTTCATTGTTGATTCAGCATTTGCTTTTATGTCACCGGCCATAAGATGAATCATTGTGTCACTTTTATGATCACCGTGTCCTGCACTATGATCACCACTTTCTTTTTTCGCATCTTCTACTTTCGCATTCCCTACAGCAAATTTGTGTTCTTCCATAACGTGCATATCACGTGCATTTGTATGAGGAATAATATGATATACTCCATCAGTTTCAAATGTTTTCTCTACTGCATAAACACCTTTGCCTTTATGCTTACCATCTAACATCTCGTGTTTCTCATCGCCATCTTTCCAAATCTCAAACTTTACGTCATCAGCATCCGTTACTCTTTCTTTTCCTTGTGTAACAAGTGCTTGTACTTCTGTTTTTTCACCAGGTTTAATTTCTTTCGGATTCGTTTGAACTGCTACTTTTATAGCTTCAAGTTTCTTTTCTTTTTTCGGTTCTTCTTTGTTTGTATTACAACCAGCCAATGCTAGCATCGCGATAAATAACGTCACAATAAGTTTTTTCATCATCATTTCCTCCTTCGTACTTTATTTAGTATAGAGGAAATACATTGTAATATTCCAGTCTTCTGCTGAAAACAATATACGAAATGTTTGTGAAGTTTCTGTGAAACGGTTTACTCTTCTTAATCTATGAAAAAAGAGCATAGTAACTATGCTCTCGGATGAAACTGTTTATATACATCTTTTAATCTAGCTTTTGAAACGTGCGTATAAATTTGCGTCGTTGAAATATCTGCATGTCCAAGCATTTCTTGTACAGCACGTAAATCTGCCCCATTTTCTAATAAATGAGTAGCAAACGAGTGACGCAACGTATGAGGTGTAAGTTCTTTTTCAATATTCGCTTCTTTCGCTAATCGTTTTAAAATTTTCCAAAACCCTTGTCTTGATAATCGATTGCCGTGATGGTTTAAAAATAGTGCATCTACTACTTTTTTACCCATCAATTCTCTTCTTCCTTTTTCAATGTACTTTTGAATCGCTTCTGTCGCTAAACTTCCTAATGGAATAATTCTTTCTTTATTCCCTTTCCCAATACAGCGAACAAACCCCATCGTTAAGTGTACATCTTCTAAATTTAATGCAATTAATTCTGAAACACGAAGTCCTGTCGCATACAACAACTCTAACATTGCCTTATCACGAATCCCAAAAGCACTTGCCGTTTTCGGTGTTTGAAGCAATGCTTCCACTTCGTCGATTGATAATACTTTTGGCAATTTCCGTTCCCCTTGCGGCGTTTCAATATGTACCGATGGGTCATGCTCCACTGCTCGTTCACGAAGTAAAAATTGATGAAACGAACGAATCGATGCAATATGACGCGCCAATGTTTTTGAAGATTTCCCGTTTTCTTTTAAATGCTGCAAAAAGTTAACAATATGCAAGCGTGTCACTTCATGAAACGTCTTCGTTTGTTCTACATTTTGCAAATACTTCACATAGCTTTTCAAATCGCGTTCATAAGATACAACTGTATTTTTCGCCAAACCTTTTTCAACAATCATATAATGAATAAAATCTTTTAATTGATCTTCCAATCTACACTACTCCCCATTTTCATAGAAAAACATCATTCTATTTACGAAAGCATCCTTTTCCAGCTCCTCATTCCCTGATACTTTTTCTACAGTCTCTTCTTTTGGCTTTTCATAACGATGGTAACTTTCATATTCTTCATTTATCCATAGTATAGCGAAATAAAACAAAATCGTACAACTTGTAAATAATAAAAATACTTTCATCCCATCAAAAGTTAATTTTAAAGCTCGGCGCATTGTAAATTCCTCCAAAATATAAGTTATTACAACATATGCCAAGCTTTCACCAATTTATACCTTATTCAAATAAAAAACCTCTTCCTAGTTAAATAGGAAAAGGTTATTTTTCATCCGTTTCATTTTCTTGACAATTTTTACAAATCCCATGGAATGTTAAACGATGATCTTTCACCTTAAAGCTCCAGTCTCGTTCCACTTTATTCTCCACTTCACCAAGTAAATCTTCTTGTATTTCTTGTACAGCACCGCATTGTGTACAGATTAAATGATGATGGAAACGCTGTGCACCTTCTTGGCGTAAGTCATAACGCGAAACACCGTCTCCAAAGTTAATCTTATCGACAACTTTCAACTCAGACAATAACTCTAAAGTTCGATAAACGGTTGCTAATCCGATCTCTGGCGACTTTTCTTTTACAAGGAGGTATACATCTTCTGCGCTTAAATGATCTTCTTCATTTTCTAGCAGCACACGAACTGTTGCTTCACGTTGTGGTGTCAATTTATAGCTCGCTGCATGTAATTGCTTCTTAATTCGTTCAATTCTTTCTTCCATTCGGTACTACTCCCTCCTCGCCACTCTTACACCATTATATCAGAAGAAGGGCTCCTGTCAAAAGAAAAACAATAAAAACAAATTGATAATTATTCTCACAAAGTATTTATTGTTTGTTGATAGCCTCCACAACTTCTTTCATTAAAACTGGTGATGCATACGCTTCGACACTGGAAGCAATAGCTAATACCGCTCCAATCACGAGAAAAAAGCATGTATAGCGAATTAATAACGGTAATAGTGGCTCCGTTATTTTCCGGATAAATTGATGCCTAATCATTCTCAAGGAAAAGCTTGCAGCAATTGTTGTCATTACGAGAAATACAGGAATTATAATTAAATTTTGTGGCAATACAGATACAAATGCTAATAATAGTCCATTCCATCCGTGCTGACTTACTAAAAAACCTACTGTAAATCCAACAACTACCCCTTTTAAAAATAGTAAGATAAAAATGAGTGGCAACCCAATAATTGAAATTCCCAAAATCCAAATAAAGCCGATATATTTTAATTGCGAAAAGTAACTTTCTCGAAACATTTCGCCCGCGACAGCAAATTCTCCTTTAGAAACTTGTCCAAAAAAACGCTGTAAATAAAATGATAAATCTTGCTTTTGGTTTATTTGTAAACTATTCACAAGAATCGCTCCAAATATTACTCCCATCAGTAATAAAACCGCATTAAATATATATAGTGAAGAATTTTCCTGTATGTGAGACATTACACGGTCTTGCCACGTTTTTCGCCACATTTTCCTTCCCTCCGTTCACACTCTTACTAAAAATGTATGAAAGAAAGAAAAAAAGTATGACGAATTAACATTGAAATTCCGCTCTACTTTGCTAAACTAAAAAGTAGAGAATAGGAGGGATTTCTCTTGAAACCATTATTATTAGATTTTCCAACATTATTTCAAACTGAGCGCTTGCAAGTACGTAAGCCGTTTCCAGGTGATGGCACAGAAGTATATGAAGCAATCCAAGCTTCTCTAGAAGACTTATTACCATGGATGCCAATTACAGCTGAAACAGAAGAACGTGCTGAAGAAATTGTTCGCGAAGCTCACGGACAGTTTTTACTTCGTGAAACACTTGATTTCCACTTATACGATAAAGTATCTGGTACATTCATCGGAGCTATTACTCTCAAACCTGAAAACTGGGATATTCCAAAGTTTTCACTTCACTTCTGGCTACATAGCGCTTATACAAAGCATGGCTATATGACAGAAGCCATTAAAGGTGCGATTCAATTTGCATTTGATAAACTAGGTGCTAGAAGAATTGAAATTCGTACTGATGCAACAAATATAAACGCATGTAACTTGGCAGAACGTCTAGAATTTATTTTAGAAGGTACAATGGAAAACGATTTCCTAGCACCCGATGGCAGCTTACGCGATGCACGTGTATATGCAAAAATTAACTAAAAACACTCGCCTTAGGCGAGTGTTTATTTTTGTAATTGTAAATATTGTACTGCAAACATCGTCTTAGCATCATGAATGCGAAGGTCTTTCATAAGATCCACCGCTTCTTCTAATGACACTTCCATTAATTCTACAAATTCATCTTCATCTAAAGCTGCTTTATTTTCTTTTTGTTTTAATCCTGTCGCTTTATATACATATAAAATCTCATCTGCAAAACCAGGTGATGTATAGAAAGATGTAATAAGCTCCATATTTTCACACACATATCCTGTTTCTTCTTCTAATTCACGAACTGCTGTTACCTCTGGCTTTTCCCCAGGTTCTAACTTCCCAGCAGGAATTTCCACAATTGGCTTTTCGAGAGCTTTACGATACTGCTCAACGAGTACAATTTTCCCCTCATCAGTAATAGCAATAATAGCAACTGCCCCAGGGTGATTTACGATTTCACGTTTACTCATTTCTCCATTTGGTAATACTACATCATCAACACGAACTTTTATAACTCTACCATCAAAAATCGGTTCAGTTTTTACTGTTCTTTCTGCAAGATTACTCATACTACTTCATCTCCCTGTTCTATTTCCTAATCGTTCTTCATACATTTTACCACATTGAAAGGAGCGTGATAGAAATGAAAGTTTACATTTTACCAAATCGCGTCACTTTAGTCGGCAAAGCATGGCAAATTCGTCATAAGCTAAAACAATATGGCAAAGAATATACAACTGTACAAGAGTGGATTACAGCAAATAAAAAGTAAACGTTTGTCAACCTCCTTCCCCTTTCGTACAATAAAGGTAAGGAGGTTGACCTATGAAAAAACGTCAATTAGGAAACTCAGATTTATATGTTACGGAAATTGGATTTGGCTGTATGTCTCTCGGTACATCTGAGGCTGAAGCTATGCGTATTATCGATGAGGCAATCGATTTAGGAATTAACTTTTTTGATACAGCGGACTTATACGATTATGGATTAAATGAAGAATTTGTTGGAAAAGCTCTGAAAGGAAAACGCGACCAAATTGTTCTTACAACAAAGGTTGGAAATCGATGGACAGAAGAAAAAAACGGCTGGTCTTGGGATCCTTCTAAAGCTTATATAAAGGCCGAAGTAAAAGAGAGTTTACGTAGACTTCAAACAGATTATATTGATTTATATCAACTGCATGGCGGGAAGACTGAAGATCCTATAGATGAAACAATTGGAGCCTTTGAAGAATTGAAAAAAGAGGGTATTATTCGTCATTATGGTATCTCTTCTATACGTCCAAATGTCATTCGTGAGTATGCAAAACGTTCAAATATCGTTAGTGTATTAATGGAATACAGCCTTTTAAATCGTCGTCCTGAAGAATGGTTCCCACTTCTTAATGAACATCAAATTAGTGTCATCGCACGCGGACCACTTGCGAAAGGCATTTTAACTAACAACAATGCAAGCAAGATAGAAAGAGTAAAGAAAAAAGATTACCTCTCCTATTCTTATGATGAATTAAATATAACACTCGCGAGTGTAAAAGAAATTATAGGAGAAAGATCTTTAACTGAATCGGCCATTCAATACTGCTTAAATAATGAAGCTGTTGCATCTGTTATACCTGGTGCAAGCTCTATTCAACAGTTGCAAGCAAATGTACATGCTGGGAAACCAATGTCTTTAACAAAAGAAGAATATACACAACTTCAGCAAATTGTTAAATTTGATACATATGCTTTACATCGTTAAAAAGGCGCTACCATACTGGTAGCGTCTTTTTATAACGTATCATATTTATCAGGATTCGTTCCTACATGTAAATTACGATTTAACGTATTAATTTGATCCATCTCTTTTTCAGTTAATGAGAAATCAAAAATAGTAAAGTTCTCTTTAATACGAGTTGGCGTAACAGATTTAGGAATAGTCACAATCCCACTTTGAATATCCCACCTTAATATAACTTGTGCAGGTGACTTTTCATATTTTTTAGAAATAGCCTGAATAATTGGATGCTGGAATACTTCGCCGCCTCTCATTAAAGGACTCCACGCTTCCATTTGAATTTGCTCACCTTGACAGAAATCACGCAATTCAAATTGCGCTAACATTGGATGAAGTTCAACTTGGTTTACCATCGGCTTCACTTTGCAATTTGGTAATAACAGTTCTAAGTGATGTTTATGAAAATTAGAAACACCAATGGCACGCACTTTACCTTCTTCATATAGCTTTTCTAGGGCACGGTATGTATCAACATACTTCCCTCTTATCGGCCAATGGATTAAATATAAATCTACATAGTCCATTTGTAATTTCTTTAAACTTTTTTCAAACGCCCGAAGAGTCTCCTCGTATCCTTGGTCATCGTTCCAAACTTTCGTTGTAATAAACAATTCTTCTCGCGGGATCCCTGATTCACAAATAGCCTCTCCGACACCGCTTTCATTTTCATATACAGTCGCTGTATCAATCGAACGGTATCCAACTTCTAACGCTGTTTTTACTGCTTCTTTTACTTCGTCGCCTTCTTTCGCTTTATAAACGCCTAAACCAATCATCGGCATTTTCACGCCGTTATGAAGTGTAGTTGTTGGAATATACACAGTCGTTCTCCCTTTCATTGTTACATTTTTATAAACCACCACTTTATTTCAACAAGATTCATCCAAAAAGTCAAAACATACGTATAGTTTACATAATAATTTTATACACCTTTTAAAAAAAATAACGTGAACTCAGCCATTCACGTTACTTTCTATCCATTTCTTCGCTTTTTCATCAACATTATGTACAAACTCATTTTTCCCTTCCGTATATAACGTACCATCATATGTATATTTTTCGGCTAGTTCTTTCTTTAGAGCTGCATACGCCTCTGCTTCTTCACAATGAGCCATCATATAATCACGAAATGCTAAATGCCTTACTATCTCAGGATTTCCTTTTTCAAATACGTGTAAGTGATACGAACGTTTTTCCTCCGTTCCATGAATAAAATAACGGCGGCCTGAAATACCATTTTCTCCTTTAATGATGTAACCAAGTTCTTTAAATTGCTCATTCCATTGATCTACTCTGTCGATACTTTCTACTTCCATGATCATATCAATAATAGGTTTAGCTGCTAGTCCTGGCACTGATGTACTTCCAATATGATGAATTTTCACCATTTCTGGCATCGCCAATTTTAATCTTTCAGCCTCCATTTGAAATTTTTCACCCCAATGATTTTCATGCGGAACGACTACAATTTTTCTCATTTTAACTCCCCTTTTCTTACAAACTCGTCAAAAAAATGATCAGTGGCATTTCACTGATCATCTTTTATTATTTAAAGTCTTTCCAAGTAAGGCTACTTTCACTTAACAGTTCTTCAAATGATTTATTCTTTTCACGTTCTTTTTGTTCTTTACGCTTTCTTTCTTGTTCTGCTGCCTCTTTTTTCTCTTCTCTCACTTGCAACTCTTTTTTCTTATTCTTTAATTGTTGCATTAACGAATCGTTCAATTGATCACCTAGTGTAAGTGATTCTTTCTCTGCTTGATTCATTTGAGAGTGTCTTTGCATTTGTCTTTGCTTCTTTTTTTTCATACTACTCACCTTTTACTTTTTTCTCCATTATAGAGGATACACGGCGAAATCGACAATAAAAAAGGTACATTACTCTCGCATTCTCTATTATTCATTTTTTGTAAATATGTTAATTTTTCGAAAAAACTAAATTTAACTATAGATATAATCCTATTAATCTATTAAAATTATGTCGTATGATGTCAGATTATAAAAAAAGGAGAAATTAATTATGTGGAAAAAAATTATTCCTGCTGTCGCTATTTTAAGCACCATGACTTTTTCAAGCGTGTTCGCCGCTCCTCCATCTCAGACTCCTGCTGAACAAAACCGATACATAGACATACAAATGCTTGGTATTAATGATCTCCATGGACAACTAGACACTGTAAAAAAAATTAACAACAAAGAAGCTGGTGGTGCTGATTACTTAGCCACTTATTTAAAAGAACGTAAAAAACAAAATCCAAATACACTTCTTGTACATGCTGGAGATATTGTCGGTGCTAGCCCACCAGTTTCAGCTTTATTACAAGACGAACCAACTATTGAATTTTTAAATGACTTAAAGTTTGATGTTGGTACAATTGGAAATCATGAATTCGATGAAGGTATCGATGAAATGAAACGCCTCATTTACGGTGGATATCACGAAAAAACAGGGAATTTCAAAGGAGCAAACTTCCCTTATGTCGCTGCAAACTTCTATAACAAATCAACTGGCCGCTTATTTTTACCACCATTTACTGTAAAAATGGTAGATGGTGTTCCTGTAGGGTTCATTGGTGTCGTTACAACTGATACACCAAATGTCGTTATGCCTACTATGCTTAAAAATGTACAAATCACTGACGAAGTTGAAGCAATTAATAAATCAACGCAACAATTAAAACGTCTCGGCGTTAAATCCATCGTCGTTCTCGCCCATGTTGGCGGAACTACCGATGAGTCTGGCGTAACAAATGGAGACCTTACTCGAATTGCAAATGAAACGGATCCAGAAGTTGATGTTATTTTCGGTGGACATAGTCATACGTATGTAAATGGTACTGTTAATAATAAGCTTATCGTACAAGCGAACTCTTACGGGATGGCTTTCTCTGATGTAGATGTAACGATTGATAGAAAAACAAAAGATATTGTGAAGAAAAAAGCTGAAGTTGTTACAACATACCATGAAGGTGTCGAACCTGATAAACAAGTAAAACAAAAGTTAGATCAATATAAAGAAAAAATCGCACCTCTTGTAAATGAAGTTGTCGGAAAATCTACAGCACCTATTGACCGTAAACAAAACGATGCTGGTGAATCTACACTTGGAAATTTAGTTGCCGATGCACAGCGCCAAACGATGCAAACTCAAATCGCACTTATGAATCCTGGCGGCATTCGTAATGACTTAGACGCTGGCGATATTACATGGGGCGAATTGTACGGCATTCAACCTTTTGGAAATCAGTTGATTAAAGTAGATTTAACAGGTCAAGATATTCGTGATATTTTAAATCAACAATGGCAAAAAGGAGCAACGAGAATGCTGCAAATTTCAGGTATTCAATATACTTGGGATGCAAGCAAACCAAACGGTGAAAAGGTTACTAATATCCGTTTAACAAATGGTGAAGAATTAGCTTCCTCTAAAACGTATAGCGTAGTTGCAAATGCTTTCTTAGCTTCTGGTGGTGATGGATTCGTATCCTTTAAAAATGGAAAAAATGCTGAAACTGGTCCAAACGATTTTGAAGCATTAGTCGATTATGTAAAACAAGTGAAAGAACCAATTCAGCCAATTATTGATGGACGTATTCAAAAAATCAACTAAACACTATTCAAACTAGTACGTAACACTCGAAAGAAGAAGCTCCTTTTATATGCAAGGAGCTTCTTCTTTTAGAGTCATTCGTATTGTCATTCTTCTAGTGCAGTAAAGGATAAGCACATAGCCCTTGTTTCCTCGTAGTATATAGAAAACTATAATAGGAGGGTTTGTATGTATTTCTATCCAAACAATGACGATACATTATATCGACAAAACGACAAACTCATTCGTAGTATTGAGAAAGCCATTAACGGAGAATATAGCGCCATTCATTGTTATGCTGATTAGCTAATTTAGCTCCAGGAATAAATGAACGAAATCAAATCCTTGAAATTCGGCAAGATGAGCAACGAACAGTTGATTTTTACTTAGATATTGCAGACGAAGTGATAAATCAACAAATGAAAGAAACATTTCGGCG
Organism: Bacillus sp. NP247; assembly: GCF_018966865.1. Classification (NCBI taxonomy): domain Bacteria; kingdom Bacillati; phylum Bacillota; class Bacilli; order Caryophanales; family Bacillaceae; genus Bacillus; species Bacillus sp. NP247. The sequence continues at coordinate 1,367,110 of NZ_CP076653.1, forward strand.
CGCAGCTGATGATGAACAAAATCATCCCGTTTGGTTCCTATATTACTTTTCGAAACAAAACAAAGAATGCAATGAAATGGAATAAAAGAAAGGATACACGCTCTTATATGGAACATAGTATCCTTTCTTTTATTTCTCTGGATACGGTTCATGATTAACATCATACCGTTGCAAAAATTCCTGTAGTGCTTCTTCTACAATTTTAGACTTTTGAATCCCTTTCGATTCCGATATAACATCTAGTCTTGCTAATACTTCTATATTAATCGAAAAGGTCCGTTTCTTTTTCTCTGTGCTCTTACTTATAATTTGAACACTTACTTCTTCTCTTTTTCTTAGCAATTCATAAATGCTTTGTAATTGTTCGTAAATTAGTAATTGATAGTCTGTTTTTGCATATTGAAGGGCAGTAGCTTCTTGGATTTGCAAATGACGTGGCTCTTCACCATCACCTATAAAGATACGTTTTTTCTGCTCTCCATCATATTCATATCCAATCACCCTTAATTTCTTTGATAATGTATATGGGCTCATTTCAAGCCGTTTCGCTATAATAGCGATTGATTCGCGTCTATTTAAAGAATCAATAATTTCTCCAATCGTCACATTCTCCCTCCTCTCTTAATCGCCTACACTTGAAATCAAACCAGTATGTTATGATACAATGATTTTCTAGTAGTATATGCAAAAGAAAGAGCCTGTGCGATTCATACCATTTAAGAAAAGGAGGTTTACATATGCTTTTTCGTAGCTATACACCAAAGTTTTATAACGAAAAGAAGCAATTAATCCCTAACAGTATCGCTACGATAGAAAACGTTATGATTAATGACCGGAAACAATCTCTCCTTATACGCGGCCAAAACGTGGCACAGCCTATTTTATTATGCTGTCATGGCGGTCCTGGTATGGCACAAATCGGCTTTATTCGCCATTTTCAAAAAGAGTTAGAAAAGCACTTTATCGTTATTAATTGGGATCAGCGAGGGGCAGGTAAATCCTTTTTATGGCGGGATATCCAAACAAATTTTACGATTAATCAATTTTTTTCAGATGCAAAAAAGGTTATTCAATATCTTCTCAAACGCTTTAATAAGCAAAAACTATTTCTCGCTGGTCATTCTTGGGGAAGTATTATCGGACTACAAATCGCTAATCAATGTCCCGAATATATAGAAGCATACATCGGCATCGGTCAAATTGTACATATGAAGCAAAATGAAGAATTACTATATCAACATTTAATTAGCTCTGCCAAAAAACATGACCATAAAAAGGCATTAGCTTCTCTTTTAAAATTAGGGAAACCACCCTTTTTAGATACGAGACGCCTCATTATTCAAAGAAAGTGGCTGGGGACATTCGGAGGAGCAATCCAAAATGGATCTTCCTTTTCTTTCATACGAAAAGGCTTCTTTTCTCCTGAATATACGCTATTAGATTGGTTCAAATTTCTCGCAGGAAATTTGAAATCCGGAGTTTTATGGGAAGAGATGCTGACAATCGATTTCTTTTCATCTATTTCAAGTTTATCTGTTCCTGTTTATTTTTGTTCTGGTCGCTATGATTATCAAACTCCTTATGCACTCGTTCAACAATATTGCGATATCATTCAAGCTCCTATTAAAAAGATGATTTGGTTTCCAAACTCGGCACATTCTCCAGATTTAGAAGAGCCTGAGTTATTCGCTAAATCTTTACAATCAATTAAACAAGAACTATCTTTTCAACATTAATAACAAAAGGCGCTTTTACATTTCATAGAAAACATTTTATAATGATATGTCGCAAGTATATGTCACTGCAAACACTTGCTTGCCTTAACAGAATAAAAATTAGGGAGATTACATTTATTATGAACGCTGTACTCATCGCAGTAGCAGTCATGCTACTGCTTAGTTTGTTACGTGTCCAAGTCATTGTCGCCATTATCGTTGGAGCTTTAACAGGCGGACTTATCGGCGGACTCGGTATTTCAGAAACAATTAGTACTTTTACAGCAGGTCTTGGGAACAGTGCTCCTATCGCATTAAGCTACGCAATGCTCGGTGGATTTGCTATTTCCCTTTCAAAAACAGGACTTCCTGATGCAATGATCCAATCAGCTTTAAAATGGATTGGCAACGAACAAGACACGAAAAAACAAGTCTATTCTAAAATACTTATATTATTTATCATTTTAACAATGGCTTGTTTCTCACAAAATATTATCCCTGTTCATATCGCCTTCATCCCAATCTTAATTCCAGCACTTTTAAAAGTATTAAATGAGCTGAGGGTGGATCGCAGACTTGTTACATGTATTATTACATTCGGGTTAATTACCCCTTATATGTGGATCCCTGCAGGGTTCGGAAAAATTTATCATGACGTATTGCAAACAAATGCTGCGCAAAGCGGTCTTACATTTGATGTCGCACTTATTCCAAAAGCAATGACTATTCCAGCAATCGGTATGATTATCGGATTATGTGTAGCGGTTTTTATTACATACCGAAAACCACGTACATATGAAACAGAACAAATTCATGCTGCACAGAATGAAATCGTTCCCTATACGAAAAGAAGTATTACTTTTGGTTTATTATCAATAATTGCTACATTAACTGTGCAATTAGCAACAGAATCAATGATTTTTGGTGCTTTAGCAGGTATTATCGTCTTATCAGTTAGCGGTAGTCTCCCTCTTAAAGAAGCCGATGCTATTTTAACGAGTGGAATGCGTATGATGTCCTTTATCGGATTTGTTATGATTTCTGCCGCTGGATTTGGCGCTGTTCTTCGAAAAACTGGACATGTTGAATCTCTTGTGCAAACGAGTGCACATATAATCGGAAATAATAAACCACTTGCTGCATTTCTTATGCTCGTTATTGGACTTCTCGTTACGATGGGAATTGGTTCTTCCTTTTCAACCATCCCAATCTTAACAACAATTTTCGTACCGTTATGTGTCCAGCTCGGATTTAGTCCAATGGCTACAATCGCAATTATCGGTACAGCTGGTGCACTTGGTGATGCAGGTTCTCCAGCATCTGATAGTACACTTGGACCAACATCCGGTTTAAATGTTGATGGTCAGCACCACCATATATGGGATACGTGCGTTCCAACTTTTCTGCACTATAATATACCGTTACTTATATTCGGCTTTATTGCCGCAATTACACTATAAAAGGTGCGTTTTAAAAACGCACCTTTTACTTTGTTGTTTCTCTTTCAATGCACCTAAATTCTGTTTTCACTTCTTCTTGTCGCACTTGTTTCTTCTTTATTTTTCCTATTAACTGTTGAAAAGCTATTTCCCCATTTTCTTCGATATAACTTCCAATCGTCGTTAATGATGGACTTATCCATTCACCCTCTACACTCCCCTTAAATCCAATGATTTGCAACTTACCTGGTATATGGATATTAAGAGTTTTCGCCGCCCTAATTAGCTCAATAGCGACCTTATCACTTGAAGCTACAACTCCATCTATGTATGGATGCTTTTGTAACAATTCAAGAAACTGTTGATTCGTATACCCTTGTACAATTTCCTCTCGATAAGAAAGTCCTTCTTTCCAAGCAGTATCTAGAAATCCTGCCACATGCTCTTCCATTTCTTCACTCTCTACTCCCTCACCGATATAAGCAAGAAACTGGCAGCCTTTCTCTTTTAATAAAGAAACAGCTTTCTGACCACTTTCATAATAGCTCATAAGAGATTGTCGTTCTTCAAGCACAGCGAAAGGAAGTGAGATTTCTCCTATACTTCGAAAAACAGATTTCGTCATTATAACGCCTGCAATGTTATTTTGCTCCAACATATCTATGTATCTATTCTTATTTTCTATATTACAAACTATTACTTGATACCCTTCTTTATATGCTATTTCCTCAACGAAACGAAGCAAGGTGATGTATGATGGATTATGCAAATTATCTACAAGTAATGCAATCATCGTTGAAGGCTGCTTAAATAAAGGCTTTGCTGTAGCATTCGGCCTATAATGTAATTCTTCAATTGCTTTTTTTACTTGTTTCACCGTATCTTCATGGACATATCCTTTTTCGTTAATGACTCTTGAAACGGTTGCGACTGAAACACCGGCCAATTTTGCAACATCACGTATAGTTGCCACATCGTCACCCCTTAATATGGTAATAGATTACAATTTTAAACTAAACCAAAATATAACATTCGTCAAGGTTATTGTTTTATATTTCTGAAAATTGTTACACAACTTCCACTCTACTCATAAAATATACTCCAGCTGAATTTCATGTGAAATCGCGATATTATCATAACCAATAAACGGAATTTCTTTCTTTATTTTTCGTGCTTCCTTTACCGCATCAATATACAAATTCGTCATCATGAAGTTACGTTTTTGATAAAAACGAAGTGCGTTCATATTATCATTCGTCGTAATGAGCCACACTTTTTCACACTCATTTTCCCTTGCCATTTGCAATACACAATCCACCAGTTTTGTTCCAATCCCATTTCCTTCCTCAAAACTATCTAGCGATACAACTTCACACATGTTTTTTAGCACTTCACACGTTATAATTCCCACTATTCTGTCATTTTTAAGTGCGATAAAACCAGGTAATTCTTCTAATTGATGTGCTCTGCCTCGCGAGACCATCATTGAACTCCCCCAGTTTTCACACATAAACCCCCGAATGGTTTCTTTCATTTCTGGTGTAATTTTTTGTATATGAACCATATACGATTTCTCCCCTTTTTATATCATTGTGATACAATGTAAGTGTATCATATGTAGAGGTATTTGGAGGATGAGGTAAAGTATGAAACGTTTTTTTACAGCATTGTTTACTATACTAGGTGCACTAACTGCGATTGGGATTTTCTTTACAAATAAAGTTATGTACTTGAAGAAAAAAACAGAGGAAGAAGTTTTAGAACGCGAAACGAAAAGGCATTTTCATTTGGACGATTTTAAGGCTATTCAAAAAGAAGAGGTTCACATCCCTTCTCAATTCGGATACGAACTTCACGGATATTACATGCCAGCTGGTCATTCCAATAAGTTTATGATTTTTTGTCATGGTGTGACTGTAAATAAAATGAATTCCGTTAAATATGCAAACTTATTTTTAAATAGAGGATATAACGTATTTATTTATGATCATCGCCGTCATGGTAAAACCGGTGGTAAAACAACAAGTTATGGCTATTATGAAAAACATGATTTAAAGTCAGTAGTTGACTGGCTAAAAGATCGTTTCGGAACGAATATTACACTCGGAATTCATGGTGAATCTATGGGTGCTGCAACTCTTCTTCAATATGCAGGACTTGTAGAAGATGGTGCTGATTTTTATATTGCTGATTGTCCTTTCTCTGATTTTTATGGACAGTTACAACATCGTTTGAAAGTTGAGTTTCATTTGCCAAAATGGCCTTTATTACCTTTAGCAAATGCCTTTTTAAAAGTTCGTGATGGCTATACAATTCGTGAAGTTTCACCAATCGATTGTATAAAAAATATTAACAATCCTGTTCTCTTTATTCATAGTAAAGATGATGACTATATTTTATCTGATATGACGAAGTCACTTTATGAAGCGAAAGAAAATAATAAACAGCTTTATATTGCAGAACATGGTGCACACGCTTGCTCTTATAATGAAAATAAAGAAGCATACGAAGATGCCATCGATCAATTTTTAAACACATATGTAAAAGAAACAAAAAACAGGCTTGCATAAGCCTGTTTTTTTACTGCGCTAAAACGTCTGTAACTTGTTCCATATTTTCAGAAATCCACTTTACTGCCTCGTCTAGCGTTGAGAATTCCGTCGTTTGAAAAGTCACCTCATCTTGAAGTAACCAAACATCTTTCGGTTCTTGTCCTACACCTGCGATTGACCAATGAAGTAAACTATATGGATGATTATCATTCAAAAATGATGCCCATGTGCGCTCATTTGCAATATTTTGTAGTGTTTGTAATTTTTTATCCATCTTTCGTCACCTTACTCTAGTCAGTTATAAAAACTATTATAACACTCTCTTCTCTCTCAAACAAAGTGCTCTTTTTATATTGTCAAGTACTCTCCCTAATTATATGATGAGAGTAAGCGTTTGGAAAGGAGGGATAACGTTGGCAAAAGTACAAATTAAAGTAAATGATAATGGCTCTTTTCGCGTTACAGGGGACGTGGAATTAGTTGACTCACAAGGGAATGTATTCCCAGCAAAACCGGCATTTTCTTTATGTCGTTGTGGTTTATCAAAAAATATGCCTTATTGCGATGCTTCGCATAAAGGAAAATTCGAGTCTGTTGTTAGAGCACCAGAGGCAGAGTAATTTTGGATGTAACATGCACATTTTTTTGTGCATGTTTTTTTACTATTAACACCGTATCCTTGCAACATTTCTACTGATTTTATCCCCATTCCTATTACATCTATTTTCACACAATTCTTCACATTCGAATATTTTTCACTTTGCTTTTTTCTTTTTTGTGCTATAATGTGAGCAAACAACATCCTTCGGGGTCGGGTGAAATTCCCAACCGGCGGTGATGAAGCGAGAGCTTCTAAGTCCGTGACCCGTTTTCAACTCGAAAACGGTGGATCTAGTGAAACTCTAGGGCCGACAGTATAGTCTGGATGGGAGAAGGATATGTTTTCTAGTAATTTTATATAGCGAATACACTTTTATTTCAGTATGCATATTTTTAAAGTTTCATTTTGAATCTTTATATATGTTTTATTTTGTATACTTATGTTTCTATACTGAAATAAAAAGATACGACTAGCGTTGAAAAAATTTGATATTTTGCTAGGTTTTTTCCTTATGCCAAAATATCAGTCATCGTTAGGTTTCTTTCCTATACTTTCGTATTCGAACTATATTTCTAGAAATCACGTCTCCCAAACCCCAAGGATTTTATATTCTTGGGGTTTTTTGATTTTTTCAGGAGAGGTGAAGAGAATGACAGATCCAGAATATATGAGGATTGCCTTGCAGTTAGCACACGGTACAACTGGGCAAACGAGTCCAAATCCTATGGTTGGTGCTGTTGTTGTAAAAGATGGAAACATCATAGGAATGGGAGCTCACTTGCGTGCTGGTGAAGAACATGCTGAAGTTCATGCTCTTCACATGGCTGGTGAAAGAGCAAAAGACGCTACTGTTTATGTAACACTTGAACCATGTAGCCATTTTGGAAAAACACCACCTTGCTGTGAATTACTCATTGAAAAAGGAGTCCAGCGGGTTGTAATTGCTACCCTTGATTGCAATCCACTCGTTTCTGGCAATGGAAAAAGGAGATTAGAAGAAGCTGGAATCGAGGTAACTACTGGTGTTCTTGAGGCGGAAGCCACTTTATTAAATCGATACTTTTTTCACTATATGAAAACGAAACGTCCCTTTGTAACAATAAAAACAGCAATGAGCTTAGATGGAAAAACAGCAACTGTAACGGGTGAAAGCCAGTGGATTACAGGCGAAGAAACACGCGCTGATGTTCACCAATATCGTCATATGCATGATGCTATCCTAGTCGGTGTGAATACAGTTCTAACTGATAATCCACACTTAACAACACGAATTCCAAACGGAGGTAAACATCCTATACGTGTTATTTTAGATACCCACTTACGAACGCCGCCATCTTCTCATGTCATAACAGATGGCTTAACTCCGACATGGATTATTGTCGGTAAGGATGTAAATAAAGAGAAAATAGCGTCTTATGAATCTAACAATATAGCTGTATTCCAAATGAAAACACAGCAAATTGAAATACAAGATGTCCTATCCCTACTCGGTGAAAAACAAATTCTTTCTCTGTTCGTTGAAGGTGGTCAAACGGTGCATGCGAACTTCTTAAAAACAAATAGTTTTAATGAAATTGTGGCCTATATAAGCCCGAAATTAATTGGTGGAAAAGATGCACCCACTTTATTTGGCGGAGCTGGTTTTTCGAAGTTACAAGACGCACTTTCCTTAACAATTCAAGAGATGAAACAAATTGGTAATGATATAAAAATTGTTGCAACCTTAAAAAGCGAGGTGACGGAATGTTTACAGGAATTGTAGAAGAGTTAGGAACGATATCAAGCATGACTCAAAGCGGGGAAGCAATGAAACTAACTATTAGCACAAATCAAATTTTATCGGATGTTAAGCTGGGTGATAGTATCGCGGTTAACGGCATTTGCTTAACCGTAACTAATTTTACAACTACTTCATTCACTGTCGACGCAATGCCTGAAACAATGAAAGCAACATCACTTCGTATGCTAAAGCCAAGTGCCAAAGTGAATTTAGAACGGGCGATGGCTGCAAACGGACGATTCGGTGGACATTTCGTCACCGGACATATCGACGGCATCGGTACGATTTTAACTAAAAAACAACATTACAATGCCGTCTATTACAAAATAGCAATTTCTGATGAGTTACTACACTATTGTTTGCATAAAGGATCCGTTGCTGTTGATGGCACTAGCTTAACAATATTTGATATAGACGAATCTTCAATTACAATCTCACTCATCCCGCACACAGTAAGTGAATCTGTCATCGGAGAAAAAAAAGCTGGGGATATCGTAAACATTGAGTGTGACATGATTGGTAAATATATTGAACGCTTTATTTCACAGCCCGCAAAAAGAACAGATTCAATGACCGAAAGCTTTTTACAAGAAAACGGATTTCTATAAGGGGGAAGCACAATGTTTCATCGTATTGAAGAAGCTCTAGAAGATTTAAAACAAGGAAAAGTCGTTATCGTATGTGATGATGAAAACCGGGAAAATGAAGGCGATTTTATTGCTTTAGCAGAGTACATTACACCAGAAACGATTAATTTTATGATTACACACGGTCGTGGTCTCGTTTGCGTACCGATTACGGAAGGGTACGCAGAGCGTTTACAGTTAGAACCAATGGTTTCTCATAATACGGATTCGCATCATACTGCTTTTACAGTAAGTATCGATCACGTTTCTACAACAACAGGCATTAGTGCTCATGAGCGTGCTACAACAATACAGGAATTATTAAATCCCGCATCTAAAGGAACTGATTTTAACCGTCCTGGACATATCTTTCCATTAATTGCGAAAGAAGGTGGCGTCCTTCGCCGCGCAGGTCATACAGAAGCTGCTGTTGATTTAGCAAAACTTTGCGGAGCTGAGCCAGCCGGCGTCATTTGCGAGATTATAAATGAAGATGGGACGATGGCACGTGTACCTGATTTACTAGAGTGCGCCAAACAATTTGATATGAAAATGATTACAATTGAAGATTTAATTGCTTATCGCCGCCATCACGAAACACTTGTGACGAGAGAAGTGGCAATTACATTACCTACAGATTTCGGTACTTTTCATGCAATTGGCTATTCTAACTCATTAGATATGAAAGAACATATCGCGCTCGTAAAAGGTGATATTTCAACAGGCGAACCTGTACTTGTACGCGTTCATTCAGAATGCTTAACAGGAGATGTATTTGGTTCGTGCCGCTGTGATTGTGGACCACAGCTACATGCTGCACTTGCTCAAATTGAGCGTGAAGGAAAAGGCGTTCTTCTCTATATGAGACAAGAAGGACGAGGCATTGGCCTTCTTAATAAGCTTCGCGCTTATAAGTTACAAGAAGAAGGGTTAGATACTGTAGAAGCAAATGAAAAACTTGGGTTCCCAGCTGATCTTCGTGATTACGGTATTGGCGCTCAAATTTTAAAAGATTTAGGATTACAAAGTTTACGATTATTAACGAATAATCCACGAAAAATTGCTGGCTTACAAGGTTATGATTTAGAAGTAACCGAGCGTGTACCGTTGCAAATGCCAACAAAAGAAGAAAATAAAACGTATTTACAAACGAAAGTAAGCAAATTAGGACATTTACTAAACTTATCCCGCATTAACGGGCAGTAAAACTCCCACCTCAAAATTCGGCTGGAGCAAAGAAGTTAGGTGGGAGTCGGGCTGCCCGTAAACGCCCGATTGGTGAGGGCTAATAATCAGCGGGGGATGAACCCCCACTGATTATAGTTTCACTTTATAATTAAAGGAGAGATAAATTATGGTATTCGAAGGTCATTTAGTTGGTACAGGGTTAAAAGTTGGGGTTGTTGTTGGACGTTTTAATGAATTTATTACAAGCAAGTTACTTGGCGGTGCTTTAGACGGATTAAAGCGTCACGGTGTAGAAGAAAATGATATTGATGTTGCATGGGTTCCTGGTGCATTCGAAATTCCTTTAATCGCTAAAAAGATGGCTAGTAGCGGAAAGTATGATGCTGTTATTACATTAGGTACCGTAATCCGCGGTGCTACAACGCATTACGATTACGTTTGTAATGAAGTAGCAAAAGGTGTTGCGTCTTTATCACTACAAACTGACATCCCTGTTATTTTCGGTGTATTAACGACAGAAACAATTGAACAAGCGATTGAACGTGCAGGCACGAAAGCTGGTAATAAAGGATATGAATCAGCCGTTGCTGCCATTGAAATGGCTCACTTATCAAAACAATGGGCATAAAAAAAGAGGCTAACGCCTCTTTTTATTTTTTCGCTTTTTTTCGTACATCTTCTATTAATTCATCCATCGTTTTTCCTTCTGTTTTTATACGAAGAGTTTGTGCTGTTCTCCACACATTTTCTCTCTTTTTCGCTTCTTCTATAATAGAAATTTCCTTCCTTACTTCTTTTAAATCTTTTCCTTCTGTTTCAAGTCCAAAATGTTCAGCTTTCGTTCGAAAATGCTGTTCAATTCTTTGTTGCATTTCTTTTTGTTCAGGATTTTCAGCCGCCTTAACTGGATCAGCACTTATCGCTTTTATTAAAATCAGACAAGTCATAATGGCTAATATGTATTTGTACATGTAAAATCCTCCAACCCGATATAACTTACATTTTTACTATGTACAATTAGAGCTTGGAAAATTCGTCCACAAAATTATTTTTCTCATCCAAAAGTGACTACTATCAAGCGTTAATGGATTTTCATTACATTTTATTTACAAAAAAAGCAAACCCTTTAAAGAGTTTGCTTTTCATCTATCTTATAGCGCACATTCTTCAATCTCAAATCCTAAATCTTCAATCATACCCCAGTCCGCAGTCGGCTCTTGTCCAGCTGTTGTTAAATAGTCCCCGACAAAAATAGAGTTTGCTGCAAATAAACCAAGTGGCTGTACAGAACGTAAATTAAGTTCTCGACCGCCTGAAATACGAATTTCTTTCGTTGGATTTACAAAACGCATCATCGCCAGCACTTTTAAACATTCTACAGGTGTTAATTCTTTTTGTCCTTCCAGCGGAGTGCCCTTTACAGCAACAAGGAAATTACACGGAATAGAATCCGCATCTAAACGTTGTAATTCAAAGGCAATTTCAGCGCGCTGTTCAATCGTTTCTCCCATTCCGAAAATCGCTCCAGAACATGGAGAAATACCGGCTTGCTTCGCTTTTTGGACTGTATCAACACGATCGTCATACGTATGCGTTGAACAAATGCTATCATAATTGTTGGCATGCGTATTTAAATTGTGGTTATAACGATGCACACCAGCTTCTGCTAACTGACCTGCTTGATCTTCATTTAAAAATCCTAAACAACAGCAAATTTTCAAATCTGTCGTTTCACGAATTTCCTTAACTGCTCCAATAACGTGATTTACTTCTTTATCCGTCGGACGACGACCAGATGCAACAATACAATATGTCCCCGCTTTACGACGAATTGCTTCGTGCGCTCCTTCAACAATTTTCTCTTGTGTTAACCATGCATACTTATCAATCGGTGCTTCTGAAATAATAGACTGTGAACAATACCCGCAATCTTCAGGACATAATCCAGATTTCGTATTTATAATCATGTTCAACTTTACTTTTTTACCAAAATGATGATGGCGAATGATGTAAGCTGCATTCATAATTTCTAAAACCTCTGTATCATCAGCTTCTAATATTGCAATTGCATCTTCTTTCGCAATCATTTTCTCCTCTACTACGTCGTATGCAAGTTTTTTCCAATCCCTTTTTGTTTGTACTTGTTTCATTTCATTTCTTCCCCTCTTTTGTTATATACGTAAATAAAGCATGATATGTTGCTACTATCCCTTCTTTTTCCGTGAAGTCTCTTTCGTATATACGAAGCATCGTACGAAAGAGTGAAGGGCTTTGACAATAAGACTCTTCATTACTATTGGTCGCTCCTACTTTTCGAATAGAGTGTAGAAACTCCCTAACTTCTGTAAATCTTTCTATATAACATGTTTCAGAAACATGCACATCCCCTGTTTCTATCCTACATATATCGAGTAACTGATCTTTCGAATAAAAACGTTGACCAATCGATGTTTCATTTCGTATATTTTTCTCTTCTTTCGCCCGCTGGAATGAAGCATGCAATTCTTGAAATGTTTCATGTCCAAACGTTGAAAAGAGTAGTACGCCATCTATAGACAATTGATGAAATAAATTTCTTATCACTTGTTTTACATTATTCAGCCATTGAAATGTGGCATTTGAAATAATGACATCATATGATTCTTCTAGTCGTAATCGTTCAATATCCTCACAGTGAAACGTTACATTTTTCACATTATGTCTAGTTTTCGCAACTGCGATCATACTTTCAGCAAAATCAACAGCTGTAATATGCGCTTTCGGAAATAAATTTGATAATTGCTCTGTTACATATCCTGTCCCGCACCCAAGTTCTAAAATACGTATTGATGCTGTTGTACTATATCGCCGATTCAATATAGAAAGTAACGAATGTGCCATTTTCTTTTGTACACTTGCATATTGATCGTAAGATACGGCTGCCCCATTAAACCGTTTTTGCAGTAACGTTTTGTTGATCATGTCGTATCCCCTCTACAAATTGAATTATCTCATTTGCGCAATATTCAAAATTCACAACACATAATGCATGCCCAGCTTCGCTTACTACTTTCAGCGTGACGTTCCTATTTTCCGTCATACTACGCGCTGCAGACAACGGGCATATTACATCCTGCTCTCCATGAATAAGTAGTATAGGGACCTTAATTTCTTTAAGTTCCTCTCTCATATCTGTTTCTATTAAATAATCCAAACCTAATTGTAAAGACTGAATAGAATCACCTTTAAAACGTTTTACAATGTCTTCAAAACTTTTATTCTCTTTCAGCTCATCTTTGGTGAACATATTTGCATAGAACCGCTTCAACGTATCTTCTTTCTTTCTCGCCAAATTCTTTTTCAACCGTTCTACATGCAAAGAATTCCATCCACTTGTATAGTCACTCGTATTTGTAAATTTAGCAGTACCACCAATTAATACGATACCTTTCGCCTTAATATTTTTATAAGCTTGAATTGCGGCTAAAGCTCCCAGTGACCATCCCACCAAAATTACATTTTCATCATGCGCTACACCTATTATTCGTCCCTCAAACTCACTTTGTTCTTTCACGTTACGCCACTCTACACATTGAACAGAATATCCTTTAAAATACGGCAGAACTAAAGTCCAAACATCTTCTTCCATTCCCCATCCAGGAATAAAAATGATCTTCAGCTCTTTCATACTAAAAACCCCTCTTCTTTACCAATGCGAATAATATGCTGCGTTGCCCACTTTAAATCAGCTCTCATATGTTGTGACGTAACTGCAAAGCGAATTCGGGAACTACCAACAGGAACAGTTGGTGGACGAATTGCAATTGCTGCAATACCTACCTCTTGTAATTCTCTACTAAAGCGCATAGCATTTTCATTGGAACCGACTATAATTGGAACTATATGCGTTGAACTATTCCCAATATCAAAACCGGCTTCTCGTAAACGACTTCTGAAGTATGCCCCGTTTTCTAAGAGACTCTCTCTTCTTTCGTTATCTTCTTTCACTATTTCAATTGCCTTCTTTATCGCTCCTAATGTTCCTGGTGGTAAAGCTGTAGTAAAAATAAAGCCCCTCATCATATTTTGTAAATACTCTATACAAGTCGAATTACCTGTTAAGTAAGCACCATAACATCCTAGCGCTTTACTAAACGTCCCCATATGTATATCAATGTTATTGGCAATGTCTTTTTCAATATGAGATAATCCGGCACCATCTTTCCCAAATATTCCACTCGCATGCGCTTCATCAACCATAAGAAGTGCCCCATATTTTTCTTTCAGTTGCACTAAATCTTGTAAATTTGCGGTATCTCCATCCATACTAAAAACAGTATCTGTTACGATTAATTTTCTCTTTTCAGATGATGCCATTTTCAATAGCTTCTCTAAATGATCCAAATCATTATGACGATATCTTTTATGTTCTGCTCCGCTTAATATGATTCCATCAACGATACTTGCATGATTTAATTTGTCACTAAAAATACTATCGTGGCGACCAACTAACGAAGAAATCGCCCCAATATTCGCGGTATATCCACTATTTACAATTAAGGCTTTTTCAGTGCCTTTCCAATCGCATATACTTCTCTCAACCTCTTCATACAGTGGATAATTTCCTACAACGAGACGAGATGCTGTCGCTCCAGTTCCATATTTTCTTGTGCAGGCAATAGCAGCTTCTTTCAGCCTTTCATCTCCAGCTAATCCTAAATAATTATTCGATGCTAGATTTAGCATCCTTTTCTTATTTCGAATAAGCCATGTCTCTTCAGATCGCTCTGTTATATGTAAATTACGATACTGCCCTTGCTCCTTTAATTGTTCTACTTTAGATTGAAGATGCGCGCGCCACGTTTGATTCATTTTGGATGAGCTCCTCTAATTTTGAAATCATAATATGCTCTTTTGCCGATTCTAATAATTCTTCCTTTGTAAACTCTCCTTCAAGGAATGGTAATAACCCTAAAACCGGCACTCCACTTAACTCCTCAATCATTATTTTATTTTCTTGCACTCTTTCTTTTTCACATTTTTTACAACCAGATAAAATTACACCTGCTACTGTTAAACCATGTGCCTTCGCATAAGAAATTGTTAAAACAGTATGATTAACTGTCCCAAGTGTAGGACGCGCTACTACAATAAGAGGGAGCTTTAACTCTTTTGCGAAATCAATTACTAAAGCGTCTTCTGCATATGGGACGGCAAGCCCACCAGCACCTTCTACAAATAGGCTATTAAACTCTTTTAGTAGTTCATTATAGTGATCAGTAATTTCTTTTAATGTTACTGTCCTTCCAGCTCTTTTCATAGCAAGTCTCGGAGCAAGTGGCTCTTCAATTGAATAAGGGCAAATTTCATCCTCTTTTGTCGGTACACCCGAGAACGCTTTTAATCTTGCTGCATCTCCTTCTGGATTTGAAGCAACATGACCACTTTGCAACGGTTTATATACACCAACATTATGTCCAAGCTCCCGAAATATACCTGCCAATGCTCCTGTCACTACCGTTTTGCCAACTTCTGTATCCGTTGCTGTTATAAAGAAACCACTCATTACTCTCCCTCCGTAACATCCGAGATTGCTTTATATAAAATGCGTAACATCTCATCAATTTCAGCCACTGTAGATGCAAGAGGAGGCATAAATACAATGGTGTTACCGAGTGGACGTAAAATCATGCCTAACGCTCTTGAACGTTTACACACTTGAACACCGACTCTTTCCGTCCATTCAAACGATTTTTTCGTTTCCTTATTTTTCACAAGTTCAATGCCAACCATTAGCCCGCACTGACGAATATCTCCTACGTGCTTATATTCATTAAGCGCTTCTAATTGTTTTGCTACATATTCTGTTTTACGTGCAACATCTTCTATTAAATTTGTTTTTTCATATAGTTCTAGATTCGCAATTGCTACTGCACACCCTAATGGATTACCTGTGTAACTATGACCATGGAAAAATGATTTTTGTTCCTCATATTCTCCTAAGAAGGCATTATATATTTCGTCTGTCGTTACCGTAACTGCAACCGGTAAATAACCACCTGTTAAGCCTTTCCCAGCCGTTAAAATGTCTGGCGTCACATCCTCGTGTTCACATGCAAACATTTTCCCAGTACGCCCAAATCCAGTCGCTACCTCATCTGTAATAAATAATACATTGTATTTTGTACATAAATCGCGAAGCCCTTTTAAGTATCCTTTTGGCATTGTAATCATCCCGCCAGCACCTTGCATTAATGGCTCCACAATGATAGCTGCTACTTCTTCATGTTTTTCTTTCAGCAATTCTTCCATTTCTTCTAAATGTTTCTTTACAATTTGTTCCTTATTATCTCCATAAGGAGAACGATATGTATATGGATACGGCATTTTAATTGCCTCAAATAAGAGTGAACTATACACTTGGTGAAACAAGTCTATTGCTCCTACTGAAACAGCACCAATCGTATCACCGTGATATGCTTCTTTTAATGTAACGAATCTTTGTTTTCTCGGTTTCCCTTTATGTTGCCAATATTGGAAAGCCATCTTAATTGCAATTTCAACAGCGGTAGAACCAGAGTCGGAATAAAATACTTTTTTCAAGCCTTCTGGTACAACATCAATTATTTTTTCTGCTAATAAAATAGATGGAACGTTAGCAAGTCCTAACATAGTAGAATGGGCAATTTTATTTAATTGCTCACGAATTGCCTCATCTAGTTCTGGTACTTGATGCCCATGAACATTTAACCAAATAGACGAAACACCATCCCAATATTCATTTCCATTTACATCGTATAGCTTTCTTCCCTCTCCACGTTCAATAATGACAGGATCTTCTTCTAAATAATCTTTCATTTGTGTAAATGGGTGCCATACGTAATCTTTATTCTTCTTCGATAATTCTTCATATGTATAAGACGATTTTTTACTCGTATTACTATTAACAGTCACAATTGTCACCCCTAATGTTAACTTATTTATAAATATAGTTAACATTAAAATTAAATGACTGTCAATTATTTTTAAATCAAATAGTTCTTAAAAAAGAACAACTTATCATACGATAAGTTGTTCTACTTTCCATGTTGTATCTTTCCAATTTCTAAAATAATCTCTTCATCTTTTTTTCCTTCTGTATCAATTCCAAGTTGCTTAGCATGCTCAATTAATAAATCATGACGCTGCTCAAACCTAGCGGTATCTACGTCTTTCGTAATTTCTTCTTTTGTTTTCCCTTCAGTAGAAACTCCTAGTTTTTCAGCTGATTTTTCCATTGTTTTCTTCTCTTCAGTTTCTTTCACTTTCTTCACTTCTGACTGCTGTATTTGCTTTTGTTTCGACTGCTCTGATTCAGCTGCAAAAGCTGTATAAATTCCAGCACTTCCGCCAACGACTAGTAAGGTGGTAAAAAGAATTATTTTTTTCTTCACTCTTTCCTCCCCTTTCAAATTCATTATAACGCACATTTTTACAGTATTAAAAACATTTATCCTTTATTTCCCTAAAAAAATATCGAATGTTTTTATTGACATGTATGATGAATATATGATAAAAATTTAACTAACATCATATGAATCGGCGTTGATAGGATTTAGTAGTATTTCGTTTTCTGATTTCAGAGAGCTGGTGGTCGGTGCGAACCAGTACAGAGCGATTTATGAATTACCCCCTGGAGCTTCTTTTACGAAACGTGAGGAGTAGTGAAAGACGGTTTAGACCGTTATGTCTAAAGAGTGGTGAAACGACACTGTTTCACAATTTAGGGTGGTACCGCGAATTTTTCGTCCCTGCATATATTGCAGGGGCGTTTTTATTTTATTAGCGCATATCATATGACCCTTTATTTTGTGATACATTCATTTCACAAGCTAGGGTGGTACCGCGATTTCTTCGTCCCTGCATAATTATATGCAGGGACGTTTTTTTATCCAATCATTTCCGTATCATATAGAAGTGTCAAAATTTACCGGTAATTTGTCACAAAATTCTAAATTTTAGAAGGAAATATATAATATTGGCGAATTTTATATAAAAAAGGCTATTTTCGATTAATTAGGAGGGGAAAACAATGGTTTCAAAAATTGAATCTGTTCTTTTAACAATTTTTATCTTTTTCTGTATTGGGTTTAGTGTTATTCAATTAGAAGTTTCACCGCATATCCCAATTTTATTCGGTATCGTTATTTTATTAGCGTTTGGATTTATGAAAAAAATCTCTTGGTCTACTATGGAAAAAGGGATGATCAGTAGTATTTCAGCTGGTATTCCATCTATATTTATTTTCTTACTTGTAGGCGTATTAATCAGTGTTTGGATCGCAGCTGGAACAATTCCAACTTTAATGGTATACGGCTTCCAACTTGTATCTCCTAAAATTTTCGTTCCAACTGTTTTTGTTGTTTGTGCAATTGTTGGAACGAGTATCGGTAGTGCTTTTACAACTGCCGCAACTGTAGGACTTGCCTTTATGGGCATGGGTAGTGCTCTTGGATACGATCCAGCTCTTATCGCTGGTGCAATTATTTCTGGTGCATTCTTTGGGGATAAAATGTCTCCTTTATCTGATACAACAAACTTAGCTCCAGCTGTAACGGGTGTAGATTTATTTGAACATATTCGCAACATGCTTTGGACGACAGTTCCAGCTTTCATTATTGCTTTTATTGCATTTTTCATTTTAGGAAGTGGATCTGGGGGCAATGTTGATTTCTCAACTTTTATTAATACGTTAGAAAAAAATACAACGATTTCTATCGTTACGCTTATTCCGATTTTATTACTGTTCCTATTCGCATTTAAAAAGGTTCCAGCAGTTCCAACATTACTTGCTGGAATCGTAGTAGGGATAATCATTCTCTTTATTTTTAAACCAAGTACTTCTTTAGCTGATTTAATGAAAATTATGCAAGACGGTTATGTTTCTAAAACTGGTATAAAAGATATTGATAGCTTATTATCTCGCGGTGGTTTACAAAGTATGATGATGTCAATCGCTCTTATTTTCCTAGCTCTTTGTATGGGAGGTTTATTACAAGGGATGGGTATTATAACGCAACTAATGAATATTATCTCTAGCTTCGTAAACAATAGTACACGCTTAATTATTTCTACTGCTACAACGGCAATTGGTGTAAACTTCTTACTCGGCGAGCAATACCTATCAATCGTTTTAACAGGACAAGCATTCGCTAACAAATACGATGAAGTCGGTTTAGAACGTCGTAATTTATCACGAGTACTAGAAGATGCTGGTACAGTAATTAATCCGCTCGTACCATGGGGTGTAAGTGGCGTATTCTTAACAAACGTCCTTAGCGTTCCAACAATCGATTATGTTCCATACGCAATCTTCTGTTTAGCTTGTCCAGTCGTAACTATTATTGTTGGATTTACTGGATTCGGTCTTTCTTGGAAAAAAGAAAAAGCAGTACCAGTTTCATAATATACACATAAAAAAGGATTACCGTAATTGGTAATCCTTTTTTTGTACAATACTTTACTATCTATTTGCTTTCTTTCTTCTAAATAACATAAGTAAACCCGCTCCTACAAACGCAAGTCCTGCTCCAATTGTAGAAGCAACGCTTGCACCTGTTTTCGGTAAATCACGTTCATCTTTTTCAGCTTCTTTATTTTCACTTACAGTTGTTGTTTCTTTTGTATTTTGATCATCTGTTGTAGTTTGTCCAGATCCTGCGTTGTTTCCATCTTGTTTTGATTCATTTCCAATATTACCTTCATCTGTTGGCGGTGCCGTTGGATTCTCCCCATTATTACCATCACCTGTTGGTGGTGTCGTTGGATTCTCCCCATTATTACCATCACCTGTTGGTGGTGTCGTTGGATTTTCTCCACCAGTTTCCTTATCACTGTCGTTCTTCTTCGTTATATCAATTGCATATTTAGCAAATTCATTTTCAGATGGTCCAACATATGATATTTTTCCATCTTTCTTTATATGCTTTTGTGCATTTGGTGAAGAATCAAATGTTGTATTTAATTTATCTGCAACAATTGGTTTAAATGTCCAATTTTGATCAGCTGCTGGATTAATAACTGGTGTTTCTTGCATGTACTTCACAATAATTTGACGTGTTTCATCTTGCGATTGATAAACAACTTCGCCTTTACTTACACCAGGGAATGTTTGGCTACTTCCACGATAGTTATTTGTAGCAACTATGAATTCTTGAGTGTCGGCTACAGGCTTACCTTCATACGTCATATTTACAATACGATTCGTATTTGCATTTACAACTTTTCCATCTTTATCATATTTCGCCGGTTGTGTCACATCAATTTCGTATTTTAAACCATCCAAAATATCAAAGTTATATGTAGGATATCCGATATTTACTAATGGCTGCTCTTCTGTTTTCTTTGAATCAATCTGATTAAACTGACCTGCAGACATTTCAAGCCATTCTTTCACTTGTGCCCCACTTACTTTTACAGCATATAATGTATTTGGATATACGTATAAATCCGCTACGTTTTTAATTGCTAAAGTTCCAGCCGGAATATCAGTATAATATGAAGCACCGTTTCGGCCACCTGCTTTAAATGGTGCTCCTGCAGATAAAACTGGAATTCCTTTATATTTACTATATTGTCCATTTTCAGCAAATAACTTTTCGACATACCATTTTTGGGCATTTGTCACAAGTTGTACAGACGGATCATCTTGTACTAATGAGAAATAACTATTAATTGGCGCTGTCGTTTTACCTACAGCTGTATTTACATAATCGATTGTCGCTTGATGATCATCTTTAATTTCATTAACTAGTTTTTCATCAGATTGTACTAATGGGTTACCTTTACTATCAGCAATCGGACGAAGTTGTGGCTTAGACTGATCTTTTTGTACTTCCCATTTTCCGTTTACCTTTTTCAATTGCATATCAATAATACCTAAGTTACTACCAAAAACGCCAGGCATTACAACTGGAACACCATTAAATACATCCTTCACTTCAGTATGTGAATGTCCCATTAATACTGCATCAACATCAGGAACTTCAGTTAAATAAAACGATGCGTTTTCCATTCCAATGTTGTATCCACTCTTATCAACACCTGAATGAGCTAGTGCAACGACAATATCTGCATGCTCCTCATTTTTCAGTTTCGGTACTAATTTCTTCGCTGTTTCGACAATATCTTTCGCTTTTACTTTTCCTTCTAAATTTGCCTTATCCCAGTTCATAACTTGAGGTGGAACAAATCCTATTACACCAATTTTCACCTTTTGTTTTTGGCCTGCTTCATCCACTACTTCTTTCTCTACAATATGATATGGTTTAAAGTAATGTTCGTCGTTCTCTTCAATACCATCATGATCATCTTTATAAACATTTGAATTAATAACCGGGAATTCTGTTTTACTAATTACTTTGTTTAAATAATCTAAGCCATAGTTAAATTCATGGTTTCCAAGAGAGATGACGTCATACTTCATTAAATTCATTAGACGATATAATGGATGTACATAACTCGGATCAACCGGATTCTTCGGATCATTGATTTTATTCGCCACATAATCCCCAAGTGGCGTACCTTGTAATGCATCCCCATCATCAAATAAGACAGAGTTCTTCGCTTCTTCACGCGCTTTATTAACAAGTGTTGCAGTTTGCACGAGACCTACTTTATTATCTGTTTTCGTTTGATAATAATCGTAATTCATTAAGTTAACGTGAATATCTGATGTTTCTAAAATTCGTAAGTTAACTGTACTCTCCCCAGATTGCTCCTCCGCATGAACTGTTGTTGGCAACACTTGTGGCGCTATAACACCAATTGCAAGTGTTGCTCCAGCTAGCATTTTTTTTGACTTTTTCACAAAAAATCCCCCTTATACAATTACCCCAAAATAATGAAATGAATCTCTATCAGTCCCTAATCACATACCTTTTTCTTCTATTAGAGCGATGATTTCCACCTTATCTGACATTATCATATCTAAAGTTCTTTCATACCGTCAATATTTTTTGACATACTTCTACAAATTTTCTGTAAAGTTATTGTGAATTTTTCATAAATATATAATATGCCCTTACATTGCTTATACTGCTGAATATGATACAATTACCAATTACAAGGAGGATGAATTTATGAAAAAAGTCATCTTAACAATTGTTTGTCTCCTCCTTCTAATCATTTCTTGTTCTAATTTTGAAAAGAACGATGAAATAGAACAAAAAGAAACTGAAGGAAAAGCAGAAAAAACATCTGCTCCGAGTTGGATTGATAAGCAAACGAACGACTCCTTTTATCATCTCGTATTAGGTGATTCACTCGCCAAAGGATATGGATCTACACAAGGGGGATTTGCCGAATTAGCTTCTAAGCAACTAGAAGGACAAATTCATAAACCAATTACGGTAGAGAATCTCGGTGTAAACGGTCTCACTACAGGTCGTCTCGTAAAAAAAGTTCAGTTAGAAGAAGTACAACAAAAAATTAGGGAAGCCAATATCATTACTATTAATATTGGCGGAAACAATTTATTTCGCTTAAATCGTGATGTAGGTGTTATTGATGGTATTAAAATGTTAAATAAAGAAAAAACTCGTTTTGAAACGGATGTAAACTCTATTGTAAAGACCGTTCGAGATCAAAATCCGAATGCTTTACTCATTCTCTCTGAGCTCTATAACCCTTTACAACTCGATGACTCCATTGCCAGTTACGCAGATATGTTTTTAGATACTTGGAATGATTCTGTTTATGCTATTTCAAAAGCGAATCAGCCATCTATCGTTTTACCAATTCGAAAATTAATATCAAATGATAAAAAAGATTTACTCTTTGACCAAGTACACCCAAATGATAACGGTTATACGATTATTGCCAATACATTTACAAAACAAGTGTTATCCTACAAATATTAAGATTACCGTGAAACAATTCTATTTTTATACCTTGTCTTTTTTGTTACAATGATAGTGGAAGGGGGCCGTTATATGGAATCACGCGAGTGGGAACGTATTGTTGATCATCTTCTTTCGCTAGTGCCTCTTTTTTATCGCAAATTTATGCTTCCTGGAGAGTTTTCTTCTCAAAGACATATGCCGCCATCACATACGCAAGTGTTACTGCTTTTGCATGAAAATGGTACATTAGCAGTTTCAGAAATTGGCAAGCGGCTAGCGATTTCACGGCCTAACATGACCCCTCTATTAAACAAACTCATTCAAGAAGAACTAATAGAGCGTCATTATAGCGAAAAAGATCGACGGGTCATTTTAATTTCCCTAACAGCTGAAGGGAAATTACTAGTAGGTCAGTATCAGCAATTCATTTTAGACAAACTAAAAGAAAACTTTCAAACATTATCTGAGGAAGAGCGCGAAAAGCTCATTTATTCTCTTCAAACCATTCAAAATTTAATTTTGAAAACAAACGCATAAAGCTGCTTCTAAATAGAAGCAGCTTTATGATTCGTAATAATTACCATAGTATACATTTGAATACGGCCATGTCATTAAATACGGCTTTCGTTCTTGAACAGGTTGCTGCTCAGGCTGTTGCATTTGCTGTATTTGTTGCTGCGGATATACGCCGAATTGCTGCCTCATATTATTTACAGGATAATAATTTGTATATGGATATACTTGAGGTACATAGTAATAATACATTCATTCTCTCCCCCTTTTTCTTAAACATATTCAAAGGGGAAAATGAATGTGACATTCTTTATATTTGCACAAGTGGTTCTCTCACTTGTTTCTTTCTTTTCTTCAAACGTAACTTACGATTTTTTTCATATAAATAATGCACAACGAAATATGAAATTACCCCAAACACAATCCCTATTATCGTCATACCAATTAATACATACACTTCACTCTGTAATAAGCTCTTTAACATCGTAAAAATATGACTCGAAAATAAATCTGATATAGTAAATGGCTTATGATGTATTTTCTTTACATCAAATGGATAAATCATTTTCCCTAATGCGTAAGCAAGCGGAAATAAAAATACTGGGAGAAACGATATTTTCCCAATAATATTACCAATGACTGCGGCTGGAAAAGATCCCTTTGCTAACCTGACAATTGGATAAAATATTAAATATACGAGCGATGCCGTATAAATCACTAACATTTCTAGCCCAAATCCAATAGCAAAACCTAATGATACTTTTTTTGCTCCTTCTGGTGATCGAAGCAACTTAAAATATTGAAACTTTAATATTCTCCACATCCGCTGAAAAAACGAATATGTCTTCTTAGTTGTCTTCACAATTATCATCTCTTTAACTATATTTTTTCTATTTAGTATGTCCTTACATCATATGAAAAACAAATTTAGTTTTCTCTTGTTATTATAAATGATATAGAGATGATTAACCAAATATACATCCGACATTTCGATATAAAAAAAACCTTCCTTTTTAGGAAGGTTTTCCAGTAGTTTGAAACAAACTCACTAATAACGCTTTTTGAGCGTGCAATCGGTTACCAGCTTGCTCAAAAACGATAGACTGCGGCCCATCTATAATCTCCCCTGTTACTTCTTCCTCACGATGGGCAGGTAAACAGTGTAAGAAACGATATGTTTGCTTCGCATGCATAACAAGTTCTTTATTGATTTGGTAAGGTTGAAATAAAGTATATTTCTCTTCTTCTCCCTCTTGCCCCATGCTCATCCAAACGTCAGTATAAATAAAGTCCGCTTCGTTTACCGCTAATTCAGGGTTATGCAAAATTTCAATTTCAGCTCCTGTTTCATCAGCAATCGCTAACGCCTTTTTAACAATTTCTTCATTCGGTTCATAGCCTACGGGAGTTGCAACAGTCATATTCATTCCGACTTTTGCACTTGCTAGCAATAGTGAATGACATACATTATTCCCATCACCTACGTAAGCTAATTTAATTCCTTTAAACGTATGAACTTCTTCATATATCGTCATTAAATCTGCCAATGCTTGGCAAGGATGATGATCATCAGTTAAACCGTTAATAACTGGGATACTGGACTCTTTCGCAAACTCTTCTACATCCGCATGTGAGAATGTACGTATCATAATCCCATCAATATAATGAGATAACACTTTTGCAGTATCTGAAACGCTCTCTCCTCTTCCAATTTGCATCTCTTTCCCACTTAAAAACATTCCATGTCCTCCGAGCTGTACCATTCCTGCCTCAAAAGAAACGCGAGTACGAGTTGAATGTTTATCAAAAATGAGCCCTAATATTTTCCCTTGCAATAAAGGCTCCTGTTTATTCTTTTTTAAATATATAGCGAACTCAATTAATGAAATGATTTCTTCTTGCGTCAGTTCTTCTAGCGTTAAAAGATCTTTCGTATTTAATTTCGGTACTTGTACAGTTGACATGAAACTTCCCCCTTATATGATTGATACGTTTTTTGTACAAACTACTTTTTTTATCATATATACTGCCTGTTCTAGTTCTTCATTCGTTACAATGAGTGGTGGTAATAGCCTTATAACATTAGGCCCTGCTTGTAATACGAGAAGTCCTTCTTTTTCTAGTTGTTCTATAAAACTTGCAACTTCATGCTTACACTCAATCCCAATCATAAGCCCCTTACCACGTATATTTTGAATACATTCAACATGTCGTAATTCCTCTCGTAACTTCTCTAATACGTATTCGCCCTTTTCCTTTACTTCTTTTAAAAGCGATGGTTCCTTAATTAATTGCAATACTTCTTTCGCTGCAGCCATCGCAATATAGTTCCCGCCAAAAGTTGAACCGTGTGATCCTGCAGTGAACGATGTTCCGAGTTCTTTCCGGCCAATCATCGCTCCAACAGGAATACCATTCCCAAGAGCCTTAGCGGTAGTAACGATATGAGGGTCTATTCCCATTTGTTCGTAAGCGAATAGTGTCCCTGTTCTTCCGATCCCTGTTTGTACTTCGTCTATAATAAATAAGGAATCGAACTTATTACATAATGTTTCAATCTCTTTCAAAAAAGATAAATCAGCAGGCATGACTCCTCCCTCTCCTTGAACAACTTCTACCATTACCGCCGCAACTTCTTCATTCATTACTTCCTCTAATGCCTTTATATCGTTAAAAGGGATATGTAAAAAAGACGGAAGTAGTGGACCAAATCCTTCTTTCACTTTATCTTGCCCCGTCGCACTCATCGTTCCGAATGTTCTACCGTGAAAAGACTGCAGACATGTTACGACGAGAGATTTTCCAGTATGCTTACGGGCTAGCTTCAAAGCTGCTTCATTCGCTTCTGCCCCGCTATTACAGAAAAAAACATAATCTAATGCTATATTTTCTGTTAATAATGACGCGACTTCTTCTTGTAAGCTGTTTGCAAATAGGTTAGATATATGCCATATATCATCAAGTTGTTCTTGTACAGCTTTCATAACAGTAGGGTGACAATGTCCTAAATTACATACACCAATCCCTGACGTGAAATCTAAGTATTGTTTACCGTTGTTATCAATAACTTTCGTTCCCTTTCCCTTTACAAACTCAACAGTTCTTCTCCCATACGTTTGAAAAAGATGACTTGTCATATGATACTCACTCCCCTCGTTACCGTCGTTCCGATACACTCTCCTGTAACTTCAGTAAAATCTTTTGTACCATTTACGATACTAACCTTTTGCACTCCCATTTTTAATGAAGTTAGTGCCGCCTGTACTTTCGGAATCATCCCGCCTGTAATAACTCCTTTTTCTATAAAAGTTGCAATTTCAGACTCATCTGTTTTCTTTACCAATTTCCCTTCATGTAATATCCCATCTACATCCGTAATAAAAATGAGTTCTTTTGCGGATAGTGCGGCCGCAATCCCAGCTGCAGCGGTATCCGCATTTATGTTATACACTTCATTATCATTTATCCCGATTGGAGCAATAACAGGAATATAATTCATATCTATCAACCCTTTTAATAAGGCTGTTTCTACATAACTTACTTCTCCTACATATCCTATCTCTTCGCCAACAGGTTGAACTTGAAGTAAATTACCGTCACATCCTGAAAGCCCTACCGCAAGTAAATTATGTTTTTGTAAATTCATTACGAATTTTTTATTCGTACTTCCGCATAGCACCATTTGAACAACATCCATAACCTCTTTCGGTGTTACTCGTAATCCATCTTTCTTTTCTATCTTGATATTAGAGTCTTCTAACTTGGCATCAATTTCTGGGCCACCGCCATGGACAATAACAACCTTATACTTATTTTGCAATTTCTTTATGCAATCAAAAAACACACTATTTAATCGATTCAACATGCTACCGCCACATTTAACTACAATATAATCGCTCATCTTCTCTCTCCTTATGTACGATAACAAGCATTTATTTTCACATATTCATAACTTAAGTCGCAGCCCCAAGCTGATCCCGTTTCATCTCCTAAATTTAAACACGCATCAATTTTTATTTCATGTTCTTGTAATTTCTTTTTCATTTCCTCTTCGCAAAACATTTGAGGCTCACTATTTTTTAATACGGCGATAGATTGAAGAGTGATATCAATTGTATTTGGGTTAATAGTTACTTCACTCTGTCCAATACTACTAATAATTCGTCCCCAATTTGGATCCTCACCATATATCGCTGTTTTCACAAGACTTGAACCGACTATTTGTTTTGCAATTTGCTTTGCTTCTTCATTTGTTCTAGCCCCTAACACGTTTACTTCTATTAACTTCGTAGCACCTTCACCATCTTGTGCAATTTTTTTCGCTAAATCTTCACATACCTTTTGTAAAGCAAATACGAAAGTTTCCCAGTCCTTATGTTCCATATCCATCGTTTTCGTTTCTGATAATCCACTTGCCATAACGATAACCATATCATTTGTAGACGTATCTCCGTCCACCGTAATTTGATTAAACGTATGATTCGTAATTTGTGATAATGCTGTTTGCAGTATTTCATGCTCTATATTTGCGTCTGTTGTAATAAAACTAAGCATCGTTGCCATATTCGGGTGGATCATCCCTGAACCTTTTGCGACCCCAGCAATGGTCACTGCTTCCCCATCAATTATCATCTCATAGCACGTTTCTTTCGTTATAAGATCCGTCGTTAAAATCGCTTCAGAAAAAGTACGTGCTTTACTTACTTCCTTCGTCGGTATAAGAGTTGCAACTCCCTTTCGAATTATATCCATCGGTAAAGGAACACCAATTACACCTGTTGAAGCTACTGCAATGTAATTTTCTTTCATTCCAAAATGTTCCGCCCCTAATGCACGCATCTCGTACGCATCTTGTAACCCTTTCATTCCTGTACAAGCATTTGCATTTCCACTATTGACGATAATTGCTTGCAATTTCCCCTCAGCTGCTATACTGTCTTTCGTTACTTGCAGCGGGGCTGCTTGTATTTGATTTGTTGTATAGACGGCGGCGCATGATGCTGGCACTTCACAAATGATTACACCTAAATCCCTTTTTTCTTTTTTCAAACCATTTGCAGTACCGATTGCAGAAAAGCCTTTTGGCGTTACAATTGAACCATTTTCTAATTTTGTAATAGACTCTACTTTAATCATCATGTCCCCCTTATAGATAAAGCGGCATATGTTGTAAACCTGTTGTTTCTTCTAGTCCCGCTACTATATTTGCATTTTGAATCGCTTGCCCAGCCGCACCTTTCATCATATTGTCTATAACAGAAACGACTGTCACTCTTCCTGTTCTTTCATCATAAGCTATCCCCATATCACAATAATTTGAGCCCCTCACTTCTTTTGGACTTGGAAATTCTCCTTGCGTGCGAATTCGAATAAAAGCCGATTGTTCATACGTTTCTTCATATAATTTTTGAAGTTGTGCTATCTTCATTTCTCGTTTCACTTTCGCATAAAGTGTAACCATAATCCCCCGTGATATCGGTATTAAATGTGTACTAAACGTGATTGGATTCGTTTCCCTATTCCCCTCTGCAATCATTTGCTCAATCTCAGGAACGTGTTGATGCTCATTTACTTTATAAATGTGCAAGTTATCGTATAGCTCAGGAAAATGAATCATTGTTGTTGGCGTTTTACCCGCTCCAGATACTCCTGATTTGGCATCAATAATAATTGAACCTTCTTCAATCATGCCGCTACGTACTAACGGCAATATCGCTAATAATGCAGCTGTAGCAAAACATCCTGGGTTGGCAATTAAATTTGCATTTTGAATCTCGGACCTTTTCCATTCACTTAATCCATATACCGCTTTCCTAAGAACTTCTTCTTTTGCAGCTGCCCTTTTATACCACTGTTCATATGTCGAAGGATCTTTCATACGAAAGTCTCCAGATAAATCAATTACTTTTAAACCTACTGCTAATAATTTCGGAGTTAACTCTGCGGATACTCCTGCTGGGGTTGCTAAAAATACAATTTCTGCTTTCTTCTCTATTTCCTCCGCATCAATTTCTTGTAACGTATGGACAAGAACATTTTGAAAATGCGGATATACATTTGTTATACACTCGCCAACTTGCGAAAAAGAATGGAGAGATGCTATCGAAAAATATGGATGTTGCTCTAATAACCGAATTAACTCAATACCTCCATACCCAGTAGCTCCAATAATCGCGACTTTCATATGCTCCTCCTCTATCGATTCTTTAAATTAAGTATGATTATAATATTGTATATTTATAGAGTCAATTAAATATTTATTAATTTCGCAAACTTAAAAAACTTAATTTTACTAGAAAAATAATATGCACAACCGATTTTTTATACAAAAACAGTGTATAATAGTTTTTTCATTTCACTTCAAGTACAATAAAACAATACATGTATACATGCAGGCGGGGGAAAACATGAATGAAAAATTAATTGAGAAAATGATTACAAAAAGTTTTCGGCAATATCAATGTAATCCTGTTTCAAAAGAGGATCAGGAAATGCTAATTAAACATATTCAAACGATAATTCATTCAAATACTGAAATTGATGTATACGAGGCAGTTGAGGATATCGTTTACGATTATGTGACTGGAAAATAAAAAAATAGGAGATTTCCATATGGAAATCTCCTATTTTTTACTTAATGATTTGCCTGCAACACGTTCAAATAAACCTGGGAATAATGCGTAGAGCTTTGGCCCAATTCCCATCCACTTCGGCAAGTTTACTTCACGTTTTTTCGTTTGCATCGCCTTTACGATTTGTTCTGCTACATATGTTGGTTTTAACATGTAACGTCCCATATTTTTTACGTATGTACCTGATTGATCAGCTATTTCAAAAAAGTTCGTATCTATCGGTCCTGGATTAATTGCTGTTACAAAAACATTTGTATTAGATAACTCCATGCGTAAACTATTTGTAAATCCTAATACAGCATGTTTCGTTGCAGCATAAGCACTAGACTTCGGAGTTGCAATTTTTCCAGCTAATGAAGCAATGTTAATAATTTGCCCTTCGTTCTTTTTTACCATATAAGGTAATACCGCTTTCGTACAAGCTACTAATCCAAATACGTTTACTTGAAACATATCCTTTACTTCATCCATTGATGCATCTTCAAACGTTTTAAAAATACCAAATCCCGCATTGTTTACCAATATATCAATACGTCCTACTTCTTGTAATACCTTTGAAAAAACAGATTGTACTTTCGTTTCTTCACTTACATCTAATACATAGTAATAGCAAGGCGTATTATAAGTTGCTTTAATTTTGTCTGCTAATGCTTGTAGCTTCTCTTCTGTTCGAGCCATTAATACTGGCGTCGCCCCTTGCTCCGCAACCTGCATTGCAACTTGCTCCCCAATTCCACTAGAAGCACCTGTAATGACGATTACTTTTTCTCGTAAACGTCCCGTCATTGCTGTCACCTACTTTGCATAATAAATCAATTGTTGTGAGGATTCATCAATCACCACTTGTTGATTATATGCTAAAAAATCTAATTGTCCAACAGTTTCTGAGATAGTAAGTGGCAATTGCTCTTTATATAATACCGGAAATAGTTTTACACATACTTCAAATGCTGTCATTGGTTTTTCCTTTAATAGTTCAAGTACTTTAAAAGCACGTATCTCTTGCTTTTGTAACCTTGTTTCAATAAGTTGTTTCACATTCAGAACATCTTCCCCATGCCCTGATAAAATACGTGAAATATTCATTTCACTTAAACGTTTTAACGTTTGATTGTACTGCAATAAAGGACGCGCTCTTTCTGTTTGCCCTTCATATGGTGGTTCTAATATTGGATTTGAAGAAATATGACTAATGAGAGCATCCCCACCAATTAATATTCCATCAGATTCTCTATATAATGAAATATGAGTGGAAGCATGACCCGGGGTTTCAATCACTGTAAATCCAGGTAACGAATCTATACGATCTCCCTCTCTCACGGTATGTGTTAACGATCTATTACAAGAATATTTAAGTGTCTTCGTCGTCAATAACGCCTCACCATTCAGAAATACTGCTGGAACGCCGAACTGCAAGGCTGTCTCTTTAAAAAATTCATGATACCTCTTTAAAAATTCAGCATTCTGTGTAATCCACGGTTCATTCCAAGGATGTCCGATAATCTTTACTTTTTCAGAAAATGTATTTAAAAGTCCGCAATGATCCGCATGGTGATGCGTAATCACTACCGTTTCAATATCTTCTATCTTATACCCTAATGCACCTAATTGGCTTTCTAATGCCTTCTTTGCTTCTTCTGTATTTGTCCCTGTATCAATTAACGTTAATGTTTCTCCCTCAACTAAAAACACATTCACTGTCTCAACTGCAAATGGAACAGGAATCTCCATTCGATGAATCGCCGTCATGCTTAGCCCCCCCTGTCTTTTTCCGGTTCAAAAATGAATACCTCTTCAGTTTACAACTTCCCTATAAATTTGTCATTATTTTCAGATAAAAAGAGGTGTTTTCCATTAAAAAACGAATATATGTACATTTATAAGTATTTCTAACCAAATTTAAAGGAGGCACATCATGTCTATGCAAAACATTTCCTTTCTCGGTGCAGGCTCTATTGCCGAAGCGATTATTGGTGGTTTATTAAACGCAAATGTCGTTAAGGGAGAACATGTCACTGTAAGTAATCGCTCTAACGAGACAAGATTACAGGAGTTACATAAAAAATACGGTGTCAAAGGTACACATAATAAAAAGGAATTACTTGCTGATGCAAATATTCTTTTTCTAGCTATGAAGCCAAAAGATGTCGCAGAAGCGATTATTCCTCTTAAAGAATACATAAATAATGACTTGCTTATTATTTCGTTATTAGCAGGTGTTTCTACTCATTCGATTAGAAACCTACTTCAAAAAGACGTTCCGATTATTCGTGCAATGCCAAATACATCTGCAGCCATTTTAAAATCCGCCACCGCTATCTCACCTTCAGAACACACAACGGAGGAACATATTCGCATTGCAACATCGTTATTCGAAACGATTGGTCTCGTCTCTGTTGTAGAAGAAGAAGATATGCATGCTGTAACTGCATTATCCGGAAGTGGACCAGCTTATATTTATTACCTGGTAGAGGCAATGGAAGAGGCAGCAAGAAAAATTGGTTTAAAAGAAGATGTTGCAAAATCTCTTATTCTTCAGACGATGATTGGTGCTGCTGAAATGCTAAAAGCAAGCGAAAAACACCCTTCTATTTTGCGAAAAGAAATTACTTCTCCTGGTGGAACAACTGAAGCAGGTATTGAAGTATTACAGGAGCATAATTTTCAACAAGCATTAATCTCATGTATTACACAAGCAACGAAACGATCACACGATCTTGGAAAAACATTAGAAAAAATAGCAAAAGAAAAATAAAAACGGAGCTCAACTTTATTTGAGCTCCGTTTTTACTTTAATCATATGATATGCTTTTAGTTATTACTCTTACCAAAAATTTCTTCTTGCAAACGACGACCTGTTGGTGTTGCCGCAAGTCCACCTTCTGCTGTTTCACGAAGTGCTACTGGCATCGTTTGTCCAATTCTAAACATCGCCTCAATGACTTCATCACATGGAATTGTACTAGTTACACCAGCTAATGATAAATCAGCTGAAATCATGGCATTCGCAGCTCCTGCTGCATTACGTTTTACACAAGGTACTTCTACAAGCCCTGCAACAGGATCACATACTAAACCAAGCATATTCTTTAATGAAATCGCCATCGCTGTAGCTGCTTGATCTTGTGTTCCACCAGCCATCTCAACTGCTGCTGCCGCTGCCATTCCACTTGCTGAACCTACTTCAGCTTGGCAACCTCCTGCAGCGCCGGAAATACAAGCATTATTCGCAACAACCATACCGAAAGCTCCTGCTGTAAATAAAAATTCAATCATTTCTTCACGTGTAGGCTGTAATTTTTCTTTAAGTGCAAACAGTACACCTGGCACTGTTCCAGCAGAACCTGCTGTTGGTGTTGCACAAATGATTCCCATCGCTGCGTTTACTTCATTTGTCGCAACCGCTTTACTCACTGCGTCCAAAATTGTATCCCCAGATAAGCCTTTTCCGCTCTTCATATACTCTCGAACTTTCACAGCATCACCGCCAGTTAAACCCGTCGGTGATTTTACACCACGAATACCACGTTCTACTGCTTGTTCCATCACGACTAAGTTCTTTTCCATACCAGCAATTACTTCTTCACGTGAAATACGTCTTGTATCCATTTCACATTGAATCATAATTTCTGCGATTTTTACATTTTGCTCTTTAGCTTGCGCCACTAGTTCCGCTGCGTTCCGAAACATGGTGTTTCCCCCCTGCAATTAATCCATAATAGTTACTTGGCAAATATTTTGTTGTCCATTTATTTCTTCAATCACTTCATCTGCTAATAATTCATCTGTTTCAATGACCATAAGCGCTCTTCTTCCTTTTTCTTTACGAGAAACACTCATTGTACTAATGTTAATCTCATGCTTAGCAAGGATTGAAGCTACAGCTGCGATAGCACCAAAGCGATCGTTATTTACAATAAGTAGTGCTGGACTCGTGCCTGTTAATTGAAGATCGAATCCGTTTAATTCTACAACTTCAATTTTACCGCCACCAATTGAGCAAGCAACAACTTCAATTTCCTCTTCACCTTTATACAGACGAATTTTCGCTGTATTTGGATGCGGAGCATTTGCATCTTCTTCAATAAATTCCACTTCAATCCCGCGTTCTTTTGCAATATCTAACGCACTTGGAATACGTAAATCATCTGTTTCAAATCCTAGTATTCCACCGATTAGCGCTACATCGGTACCGTGACCACGGTATGTTTTTGCAAATGAACCATATAATGAAATGCTAACTCTCTCTGGCTCATGACGAAACAGCTGACGAGCAACTTGCCCCATTCTTGCCGCGCCTGCTGTATGTGAACTTGATGGACCAATCATAACCGGACCAATAATATCAAACACTGAGCGGTACTTCATCATAACTCCCCCTAAACCTCTATGAAAATTTTTTCTACTATTCTATTAAGCTGCCACATCTGTTGCTTTTCCAGCCGTACCACGAATTTGCTCCGCTGTACGAATTGGATAGTTTTTGAATAGCAGTGAACCAATATATCCTGAACTAATACCAGATACCATAATACATAATACATAATAAGCTTAACGTTACTTTCATTGGATCATTAAATCTAATCCTTCTGGTACACGTTTTTCAATTTGTTTTACTAAAAATGATATAAGATAACCAGCAATAAAGCCTGGTAGCAATCCAAAGTTTAACACAGAAGCCATTACAAGCATAGCATAAACAGGTGATACACCCATTGCTAATGCAACTAAAGTTGCACCGGCTACTCCGCCTAGACTACCTGCTGATTGTCCAACCTCTTTTAAAAATGGTATACCAATTAAATCTCCATGATGCCCTCTCCCTTTTTAGTCAATTTCGTTTGTTACGAAAAATGGCTAAAACGCACGCTGTAACTTACTATAAATTATAATGTGCCCTCATTATAGCTTGTTTTTTATGAAACGCTTACTTTTATTGAATTTTAAAATTTCTGAATAAAAATCCGTTTTTCCTATTTGTATCACTTGTATGTCGTCCTACTTATATAACAGTTTTTCTAAATAATCGATATTATATATTTTTATCCTATATCTCTAAACCATTACAACTTTCTGTGTTATCCAATATAAATATAAAATGATAACAGTTTTAGTAAAAAAAAATTTTATTATAAATAAAAAAAATGGCAAACATATGTCACCATTTTTTTGAACATTACTTTTCTACTGGAAATGATTTCAAATCCATCGCGATTTCTGTATTAGAAAATAACTCTCTTGCTTCTTTCAGCAATTCCTTATATGTATCTCCTTGATAACGAGAACTAATATGTGTCAATATTAATCGCTTTACATTTGCATTTAATGCAATACGCGCAGCTTGTTCTGTTGTTGAATGGAAATAGTCATGTGCTTGCTGTTCATCTTCTGCCGCAAAAGTCGCTTCATGAACAAGTACATCAGCATCTTGCGCAAGCTCTCTACTCGCTTCGCAATATCGTGTATCGCCTAAAATTGTAATAACTCTGCCTTTTTGAGGCGGGCCGATAAAATCTTTTCCATTTAACACTGTGCCATTCTCTAATTCAACTACTTCACCATCTTTTAAGCGTTTAAAAACTGGACCAGGTTTCACACCCATTCCCAGTAACTTATCCACTAAAAGAGCTCCCTGTATATCTTTCTCTACAATCCGATATCCGAAACATTCGATTCCGTGTGATAACCTTTTTGTTTCTACACAGAATTCATTATCCTCAAACACAATACCTTCTTCCGTAATCTCAACGATTTCAAGTGGATATTTAACATGTGTCGTACTTACTAATAATGCTACTTCAATAAATTGTTTAATTCCTTTTGGGCCGTACACTGTTAACGGCGTCGTTCCTCCTTGAAAAGAACGGCTCCCTAATAAACCAGGCAGACCAAAAATATGATCTCCATGTAAATGGGTAATAAATATTTTTTCAATGCGTCTTGGGCGTACAGATGTATGTAAAATTTGATGCTGAGTCGCTTCACCACAGTCAAATAGCCACGTTTGCCCTCGTTCTTCTAGCAATTGTAAGGCGATTGCTGAAACGTTCCTTCCTTTTGAAGGAACACCTGCACCAGTTCCTAAAAATACAAATTCCACTTTCTTTCCTCCAGCTCTTTATATAATCTATCTTTCATCTTACGGAATGTTATTTCAAATGGCAAATTGAATTTACATAACCAATCATCTAGACAACTATATAACACGAACATTACAAATAAAAAACTTAACAATCGTTCGTGTTTTGTAGTAGAATAATACTATCACATTTAAAGGGAGCGTTTTATTATGAAAGAAGTATTTCGTTTACAAACTGATTTTTCATCTTCATTTGACCGCTGGGTAAGTTCTTTCGTTTCTGATCACCCAGCACAACTAGAGTGGACTACTTTAAAAGAATTAATTCATGAATATACAACATCACATACAAATGAGACGTTGCCATCATATATTTCTTCCGCTTTAACATATTACGCACAACGCGT
This sequence comes from Bacillus sp. NP247, assembly GCF_018966865.1. Classification (NCBI taxonomy): domain Bacteria; kingdom Bacillati; phylum Bacillota; class Bacilli; order Caryophanales; family Bacillaceae; genus Bacillus; species Bacillus sp. NP247. Next base: position 1,403,502 of record NZ_CP076653.1, read on the forward strand.
TTCAACAACAAACAGTTCAGAGATTGTCATTTTTGAAAATCCTACAATCTCGTAATCTATAAAAAAAGCACTGTAATCAGTGCTTTTTTTTATGTTCATTAATTTTAAATTTTCACATCTTACTTCATACTATATACCAATCATAAATCTATTTAATTTTTCAAAAAACAGATTAAAAAGATATTGACACTACGATTTCACAGTGCTAACATTCAACATGTAATTGAATATGGTCTCTGTTAGGTGAGGCTCCTGTATAGAGAAACGCTGCTGCCCAAAAATGTCGAGAGACGCCAATGGGTCAACAGGAAAGGTCGGAATGAAGGCCTTTCTTAACGTAGCTGGTTTCAGTACCTATGCTATACAGTGCTAAAACTCAACGAGGGAGAGGTGCGTATGTTTTGTCATACACAAAAACTGTTTTTATCTATGTTTAATAACAGTCTTTGTTGTTGACTCTTTTTGACTGCGAATTCAGACCTTTACTCGTTTTGAGTAAAGGTCTTTTTTATATCTTTATGCACCTTACTATGAAACAAACATAGCATATTCAGAAACTATTAAATTGTACGGAGGTGAGGAACAGTGGCAAGTGATGATTCGGCCCAGATACCCATATGTTTTACGTTAATATTTCACCATGTAGGTAGGAAAGAAGCTGTTCCTCCCTGTTTAAAATAGTCGAGTAACAGATTGTTTCCTCCTTCATGAAAAGGAGGAACTACCAATGTTAAATTTACAAAGACAAGAAACGAAGCATGCTTACGATCAAGATAGCATGAAAGCAAATAACGAATTATTAGTGGAAGTTGCAACACAGGATGTATACTCTGCGTTAAAACTCTTAGAAACAACACAAGATGGACTCTCTAAACAAGAAGCGTCTCGTAGACTTTCTTTATATGGTCCGAACGAAATCGCTCATAATAAAACATTGCCGTGGTACATTCAATTTCTGCTGGCATTTAAAAATCCATTTATTTTTGTTTTATTAGCTCTTGGAGCACTCTCGTTTTTCACAGATGACATACAAGGAACAATTGTCGTATCTGTAATGGTACTGCTAAGTGCAACGATTCGCTTTCTACAAGAATTCCGCTCTCAGAAAGCGGCAGATAAGTTAAAGGCTATGGTTCGAACAACCGCGAGTGTCTTTAGAATAGATGGATTTATACATGAAACAAAAAACATAACCAATTTAAACCGTAATCATACAATGGAAATTCCAATTGAAGAACTTGTTCCTGGCGATATTATTTCACTTTCAGCCGGTGATATCGTTCCAGCTGATGTGCGGATTTTATCCGCTAAAGATTTATTTGTTAATCAATCTTCTTTAACAGGGGAAGCACTTCCTGTAGAAAAATACGAGAACTGCTACCATACGGAAAATAAACATATATTACCGAAAAACATGAAAAAAAATTACAATCCGCTCGATATGGAAAACCTTTGCTTTATGGGTACAAATATTGTTAGCGGTAGCGCAAAAGCTGTTGTTGTTTCAACTAGTACGGATACGTATTTCGGCTCTTTAGCAAATAAGGTTATCGGAAAACGTGCAGAAACAAGCTTTGATAAAGGCGTGAACAAAGTAAGTTGGCTCTTAATCACATTTATGCTTATTATGGCACCCATTGTCCTTCTCATTAATGGATTTACAAAAGGAGATTGGCAAGAAGCTTTCTTCTTTGCTATTGCCGTTGCAGTTGGTCTTACACCTGAAATGTTACCAATGATTGTAACTGCTAATTTAGCTAAAGGTGCCGTGAACATGTCTAAACAAAAAGTAATTGTAAAACAGCTAAACTCAATTCAAAACTTAGGTGCTATGAACATCCTTTGCACGGATAAAACTGGAACTTTAACAGAAGATAAAGTCGTCCTTGTTCGTCATTTAGATCCTAACGGAAATGAATGCAATCGCGTCTTACAATTTGCGTATTTAAATAGCTTCTACCAAACTGGATTGAAAAATTTAATAGATAAAGCTGTCATTGAACATACAGAGGAAAACCATAAGTTTGATCCATCAACTTTTCAAAAGCTAGATGAAATTCCATTCGATTTCGCTCGTCGCCGCATGTCTGTTATCGTGAAAGATATTTCAGGTGAACAGACAATGGTTTGTAAAGGTGCCGTAGAAGAAATTTTATCAATTTGTAATTACACTGAAGTGGATGGGCAAATTGTCCCTCTTACTGAAGAAATGAGAGCAAATGTAAAACATCTTAGCGAAACTTTAAACAGTGAAGGAATGCGTGTCATCGCTGTAGCATACAAGAAAGATAACAAACCTTATCATAAAGCTTATGCAGTACAAGATGAATCCGCTATGATCCTTACTGGATATATCGGCTTTTTAGATCCGCCTAAACCATCTGCTGCTTCTGCAATTCAAGCATTGCATAAACACGGCGTACAAGTAAAAATCTTAACGGGCGATAACGAAATTGTTACAAGAAAAGTTTGTAAAGAAGTGGGATTAAATATAGGTGAGCCTGTCCTCGGTTACGAAATTGATTCTTTACCAGATAAAGCATTAGCGAAACTAGCAGAAGAAACCACAGTGTTCGCAAAACTAAATCCAATGCAAAAGTCCCGCATCATTCGTGTATTGCAAGGTAATGGTCATACTGTAGGTTATATGGGGGATGGTATTAACGATGCCGTTGCACTACGTGATGCTGATGTTGGAATATCTGTTGATACTGCTACTGACATTGCAAAAGAATCTTCCGATATTATTCTACTTGAAAAAAGTTTAACTATATTAGAAGCAGGTATTTTAGAAGGACGCACTACTTTCGGCAATATTTTAAAATATATAAAAATGACAGCTAGCTCTAACTTCGGAAATGTATTTAGTGTATTAGTGGCAAGTGCTTTCATTCCATTCTTACCGATGCTTGCAATTCATCTATTAATTCAAAACTTACTTTATGATATTTCACAGCTTTCAATTCCATGGGATAAAATGGATAAGGAATTTTTAGAGAAGCCTAGAAAATGGGATACTGCAAACTTGCGTAACTTCATTATTTGCATCGGTCCAATTAGCTCTATATTCGATATTATCACATTCGTTGTCATGTGGAATGTATTCGGTGCAAATACACCTGGAGAACAATCACTATTCCAATCAGGTTGGTTTGTCGTTGGGCTACTAACTCAAACATTAATTGTCCATATGATTAGAACACAGAAAATTCCGTTCATTCAAAGTACAGCATCAATACCAGTTCTTTTATTAACCGCTTGTATTATGGCAATCGGAATTTATATTCCATTCTCACCACTTGGTGCAGCAATTGGTTTACAAGCATTACCACTAAGCTACTTCCCGTGGCTCATAGGAATATTATTAGGTTATGCTTCCTTAACACAATTCCTGAAAAAACTTTATATTAAAAAATTTCATAGCTGGTTGTAAAAATGAGAATGAGTGGAGATTCCCCTCTCATTCTTAAAAAATATAACATGTACTTATATGTATGGAGGTGACCATGATGATATGGTATGACATCGTATTAAGGTTATTTATAGCAATTATTGTAGGAGCTTGCATCGGAATGGAAAGACAATGGAGACATCGAATGGCTGGTTTGCGGACAAATGCTCTCGTATCACTTGGCGCCTGTATATTTGTTTTATTATCCGTCATGCTTGATCATGATGCTAGTCCATCACGCATCGCCGCTCAAGTTGTTAGTGGTATTGGCTTTTTAGGAGGCGGTGTTATTATTCGTGACGGTTTTAGTATTAGAGGGTTAAATACAGCAGCAACTTTATGGTGCGCAGCTGCTGTTGGTACTCTTACAGGTGCTGGCTTCCTCGTTGCAGCTATGCTAGGTGCAGCTGGCGTTTTACTAGCAAATATACTGCTTCGCCCAATCGCTCTATTTATGAATAATAAATCAAAAGAAGATTTACCTGAACAAACAAACTACTTACTTTCTCTTACCTGTTTGGAAGAAAATGAAGCGCATATTCGTTTTCTTCTCATGCACATGGTAAGTTCAGAAGGTATCGGTTTAAAAGAATTGTACAGTGAAGACGTTGATTCTAACCAAAAAGTATGTATACAGGCTACTTTACATTGCAATACAAATACAGCTATCTTAATTGAAAAAATAGTAAGTAGAATGCTTTTAGAATCTGGTGTTACTGCCGCGGGGTGGAAGACAACACTAGACTTAGAAGCAAGTTAAATCATAAAAGTGTCATGAATAAAAAAGAAGGTTTAATATTCATTAATCTGTACCCTTTGTAAAGGACATTTTAAAAAAAGTTAGGCGGCATCAAGAAGATGATTTCTGTATTCAACAGGAGTCATCTTCTTTAAATTCCATTGATATCTATGCTGATTATAGTATTTCATATAGTCTTTAATTTCTTGTTTTAACTGAGGGAAAGACGTACAAGTTTTTATGTGTGCTTCATCTTTAAAGTGCCCGAAAAAAGATTCTTGAGGGGCATTATCCCAACAGTTTCCTCGTCTTGACATAGATTGTCCCAGCTTTAATTTTTTGACTAATTTTTGATAAGTAGGACTTGTGTAATGAGCTCCTTGATCTGAATGAATATAGGCACCTTCCGTTAATCGCACTCTCTTATTCTTCTTTAGTTTGTGAAGAGTCGTCGTTGCGATATCTAGTGTAAGTCGTTCTGAAACATGATACGCCAAAATTTCATTTGTGGACCCGTCTAGAATGGTAGATAAATATCCTTTCTGATTCTTACCATAAAACAGGTATGTGATATCTGTCAGAAGTACCTTTCCAGGTGTACCTTGCCTGAATTCTCGCTTTAATTGATTCGGTACCACGAAGTGTTCTTTCGTCGCTTTCAACATTCTTTTATAGGGATTCGCTTTACGAATGGGACAGATTATCCCATATTTTTTCATGATTCTACGGATACGTTTCAAATTGTAGACAACTTGAAATTGACCCGCCAATGTCATTTTGATTTGACGCGCCCCTTTCTTTCGATTTTTAAATTGAAATGCCTTTAATATGAGTTTCTTCACCACTTCATCTTGATGTATTCTTTCTTCTCGCCTACTTTGAGAAGTGGTGGAAAAATAATTATAGTATCCAGAACGCGAAACACCTGCAATTTTACACAAATATCTCACCATATTTTTTAGGCTATATTTTCCAATAATAGAACGAATTAATAGGTACTTTTGACTAGGTTGTAACGTTATTTTTTTCCCATCCTCCCTTCCATAAATTTGATCTTTTTTAACAGCTCATTTTCAGCTTTTAATAAGTTTCGTTCCGCTTCCAAACGTGCATATTTCTCTTCTAATGTAAGCTCTCTTTCTAGCTTTCTTCCCGAGTTTTCCTTACGTGTATCTCTTAAACCAAACACACCATTTTCCTTATAGGAAGTACGCCATCTATTTCCTGATGACACAGCACGTTGTAGACCGATGATGTCTATATCAAATCCACATTCTTCAAAAATAATACGAGGTGGTTTTCCCTTTTCATTTTCTTCAATAAAGATACGTTTAAATTCATCTGTGTAGGTAATGCCTTTCTCACTTACAGATTTTACGTATGGATTCTTCGATAGGTTTTGTGTTTCCTTTGTGGTGAATAATTTTTTTGTCATTCTGAATGTTCTCCGATTCTAATTTTCTTCTTATTATACAAGAAATACCCTATCGAATAGACTTTTTTAAGTGTCTATTCGATAGGGTACAGTTTACATGACACCTTCTTTTTTATTTTCAAGTCATTAGCAACTGCTAGGAATAACTAAAAGTAATCCATACTCTTTCAATCTTTTTGTTTCAACTTAGTATGGAGCTAAAAAAGGATTTGACCGCTTCTATGTATGGCCGGATCTTCTCTTCCATCTAAAAAAGAAGGGTTTATATTCATAACAACTTCTACATAAACTTATTTTCTAATTTTTGCTGAAACGACTTCTCTTGCTTACGCAATAATTGACTACCTCGCTGTAAAAGAGGTGTTCCGTACTTATCATTAATTTGATCAATAACAGCAAGTAACGGCTCTTCTTTCGCATCTTCTTCAAATGAAAACAAATCTAACTGTTTCACTGATTCTGTCTTCCACTCTAATTCAGTAGCTGTAACACCTAACAAACGAACAGAATCACCATCCCAGTGTTGCTTCCATAAACGTGATGCTGCTTGGAAAATAACCCGTTCTTCCCATATTGCATTTTTCAATTGTTTACTCCGTGTTACTGTGCGACGATCATGGTATTTAATCATAATTTGAATGTTATAACTAACGAGAGTTCGTTTTTGTAGCCTTTTGCTTACTGATTTCGATAATCTTTCTAACATATCAAGTAATTCTTTTTCTTCGTCCATATCCTTTGAGAAAGTCATAGAATTTCCAACGCTTTTATGTTGTCCCATTTGATTCGGATCAACTTCCCTGTCATCCATACCTTTTGCACGTTTTTGTAAATCAACACCGTGCTTTCCAATTTTAGCGCGAATGATATGCTCGTCTCCTTTTGCTAACTGTTCAATTGTATGTATATGAATGTCTTTTAGTTTTTCAGCTGTTTTCTCTCCGATTCCATGCATCTCTGCAACTGATCGTGGCCAAATAATTTCTGGGATATCACGTTTTCGAAGTACTGTAATACCAAGAGGTTTTTTCATATCTGAAGCAGTCTTTGCTAGGAAAAGGTTTGGGGCAATTCCAATGCTACATGGCAGCTGTAACTCTGTTATTAACGCTTGTTGAATCATCTTCGCTATTTCAAGAGGCGAACCGAGCGCATAGCAATCTGTAATATCTAAATACCCTTCATCTATAGAAAACGGTTGTATTTTTTCTGTAAAACGGGAAAGAATTTGAAACATTTGAAATGAAGCTTCCCGATATAATGTAAAATTAGGGTGCCTCACAACTAATTGCGGGCATAATCGCTTCGCTTCCCATAGAGGCATCGTCGTACGTATTCCATATTCTCTCGCCTCATAACTACATGTTATGATAATTCCTTTTCTCTCTTTTTCATTCCCCGCAATCGCTAATGGCTTTCCTTGTAATGATGAGTCATGAGCAATTTCAACAGATGCGAAAAAACAATTCATATCTACATGTAAAATAACACGACCATTTTTCGGATACATTTCTCGCATAATACTCACCCCTTTCAAAGAACGTTTGTTCTTTCATTATATCAAATTCATGTACAATATAATAATTACTTATTCCTTTTATCCTTATTTTTGCTATACTTTATATGAACTATGGATATTATTGTAAAAGGAGTGATCTATTGTGAAATCAAATGGTAAACTCAACTATACATTTCTCATTATTATATTAGTCCTCTTAATTAATTATTTATTACTTCCTATTTTTGATATAAACGTAGCAGGGCTCCTTCCACGTTTACTAAGTATCGTAACAACCTATATACTGCCATGGATTTTCCTATATTGGCTTATCCGCCTTGTGAAAGCAATTGAATCAAAATAAAAAAAGACGTGTAAACCATAATTGGTTCACACGTCTTTTTGACTTTATTACTTACTTCGCTACTTCTTCGATAATAGCTACAACTAATTCTGCTGTTTTCGCTAATTCTTCAACAGGAATTTTTTCATTTGTTGTATGAATTTCTTCATAACCAACTGCTAAGTTAACTGTTGGGATACCATGTCCTGCGATTACGTTCGCATCACTTCCGCCACCACTTTGGTGAAGAGAAGGCGTACGACCGATGTTTTCAGCTGCACGTTTCGCAACTTCTACAACGTGATCGCCAGCAGCAAACTTAAATCCTGGATACATAACGTTTACTTCAACGTCTGCATGACCACCCATTTCTTTTGCAGTTGTTTCAAATGCTTCTTTCATTTTTGCAACTTGTGCTTCCATTTTCTCATTTATTAAAGAACGAGCTTCTGCAAAGATTTGAACATGATCGCAAACGATATTTGTTTGTGTACCACCTTCAAAACGTCCAATATTTGCAGTTGTTTCAGAATCGATACGACCAAGTGGCATCTTTGCGATTGCTTTTGCTGCGATAGTAATTGCAGATACACCTTTTTCTGGTGCTACGCCAGCATGAGCTGTTTTCCCGCGAATAATCGCATTCACTTTCGCTTGTGTTGGCGCTGCAACTACAATTTCACCAACTTTTCCATCACTATCTAATGCATAACCATATTTTGCTGTAATACGTTCACGGTCTAACGCTTTTGCACCAATAAGACCAGATTCTTCTCCAACTGTAATAATAAATTCAATTTTACCATGAGGAATGTTTTTCTCTTTTAAGACACGAATCGCTTCAAACATAGATGCTAATCCAGCTTTGTCATCGGCTCCTAAAATTGTAGTACCATCTGATACGATATATCCATCTTTAATAGAAGGCTTAATTCCATTACCAGGAACTACTGTATCCATATGAGAAGTGAAATAAATTGTATCAACACCGTCTTTTGTTGCTGGTAAAGTACAAATTAAGTTACCTGCACCATGACCAGTTACACCCATCGTGTCATCCTCAAATACTTCTACACCTAAAGCAGTAAATTTCTCTGTTAACACTTTGCAAATTTCTGCTTCAAATTTTGTTTCAGAATCTACTTGTACTAACTCCATAAATTCATTTACTAAACGTTCTTGATTAATCATAAGACTGCGCCTCCTGCACTACCATTATGTATGTAACAACATTAATTATAACAGAATTTCGCAAAAGTTTCGAAATACAAGACAAAAAACAGATGGTTAACACATCTAGATACCCATCTGCCTTCTATTACTCGTTTAACAATACCCAGCGCATATGATCTTCCCAGATGCCATTTACCATTAGCATTTTTCGAGATACACCTTCATATTGAAATCCTATCTTCGTCACTACTTGTATAGATGCTAAATTTCGTGGCATAATTGGTGCTTCTATACGATGTAAATGAAATTCTTCAAAGGTAACTTGAATTGCTTTTCTAAGCGCTTCTGTTGTGTAACCTTTATTCAATTCTTCCTTGTCTAATTTATAACTGAGTACACAAGATTGATAAATTCCGCGAACAATTAAATTAAATGATATACAGCCAATTATTTTCGTATCATCACCCTTTTTAAAAATCCATAGCCTGATGATTTTACCTTCTGCAAACTCTTTTCTATCCTTTTGCAACTTTTTCTTTTGATAATCTAATGTAAAAAAATCCTCCGGTCTATACTCTTCCCAAGCTTTTAAAAATTCACGATTTCTGTCGTAATATTGAAGAACTTTTTCAGTATACGACTCATCAATTTCCCTTAAATGTAAACGATTTGTTTCGTATATTTTCATCATTGTATCTCCATTCTTCAGCTTGCATAACAAAAAATTAGTAATCTATCTTTTAACATATTCTCTACGTATGCTCAAATTTCCTGTAATATTTTGCACCCCCTTCCCGAATTTTGTCCTTTCTCTCCCCTTGTCCATAATTTCATTTCTCGTTACAATGAAATTGTACTGATTTGCAAGGAGGTTTAACTATGCATAAAAAAGCTCAAAAAATTATGGTTTATATAATGCTAATTTCTATGCTTGTAACAACATTACTTACTGGCGCAAGTATGTTTTGGTAAAAAGGACGATTCACTCGTCCTTTTTTTACTGCTTACACATACAAAATAGACCATCTCGAAATCGAGATAGTCTATCCTGTATTGAACATTTTATTTTATATATATTACAATTGCTACAATGCTAAAGGAAAAGGCCATTACAAGTGCTATTACAAAACTTGTATATTGTTTCTGCTGAAATGCCCCAATAACAAAAGTAAGATTGAGTAATGCCATAAATACAATCGCTACAACGTAAGAGCATATATTAAAAGTTGCCAATATGAATGTAATAACAAATAGAAAACCAACACAAAACTGCATGTAAGAAATTTTTGGATTTAAATACATATGAGCAACCCCTTTACTCAATTATCTTTATATATTCTCATTAACGCATGGTTATGTACACATGTCAAGACAACTTATAGAAAAGAAAAAAGCCAACCGTTTCGTTGACTTTTCCAAATACTATGGCCCCTTTTTCCTTCGCCAATTGCTGAAATGTTTTTTTCGATTTCACAATCGATACTTTCGTTCCAAGTGGAATACGATCAAACAAATATTCCACATCATGTTTCTTCATTCTTATGCATCCTTGCGAAATATATTTTCCAATTGAACTAGGCTGGTTTGTCCCGTGTATCCCATACTTACTTCCATCCGTTCCTCTTGCATTAAATCCCATCCACCTCGATCCAAGTGGATTTTTTGGAGAGCCCCCAGGAATATCCTTCGCAATATAATACGGATCCTTCGCCTTCAATACAATGTCAAAGGTTCCTTCTGGGGTTAATTCATTTGTTTTCCCTGTCGCTACTGGAAAAACCTTTTGGATCTTCCCATCATCGATGTAAGCTAGTTTATTCGTTGCTTTATTTACAATTATATAAGGATCTCCAGCACGTGGGTTATCACCAAGAGGCCAGATTGGTGATAACGAAAGACATAATAATAAAGAAAGAAGATACGGCATAAATAATTCCTACCTTCTAAATAAGTTCTTTTATATTATCCTTTCCCTTAAAACGACTTTTAATGAGTAAATATTGCTCCATTTCATAAACAAGTTGAACGAGTTTTGCACGTATTTCAAATTCTTCTCGCGAGACTGGTAAAGGCATTTCTCTGAATACTTCTCGCATTTCTTGAAGTTGTCTTAACGAAATAACCCCTGTACTTTCAGGACGAATAGAATTCCCTATATTTTCGATTACGTCTGCAATCATATCAGCTTGTTCATACGTCCAAGATAGTGATGCAGCTAATGGTATCATTCGCTCCAAAATTTCAAATTGTTGCATGCGCATATCAAAATACCGATAATAATAGTCATCTTCACGCATAAACTCATTCTCAAGTTTTTTAAATGATAAATCTTTTGCTTCTTTCAGCATCATTTCTGTTTCAATTAATTCGGCCCCACTCCAATTACTATCTCGATTTCGTAAATAAACGACCATTTCAAACAAAATCGTTCTGAAATGGTCTTCTATTTTCCCTTGATACTCTTTCAGTTTATTCTCACTGCTTGGCATGTACATGTTTACTAATAAAGCGACACTAATTCCAATCGTTAATATAGCAATTTCATTACCAACTATAGACCATGTAATTTGCTTTAATGAATACAGATGCATAACGATAACCGAACTCGTGACAATCCCTTCTTGAATTTTGCACATAACTGCAGTCGGAATAAAGGTAAGCAGTAATACGCTAATCGCAAGTGGTGTGTAACCAATCGTTTCAAAAATACAAAACGCAAACACCATCGATAATACACAAGCTAAAAAACGGTGCAACGATACTTGAACGGATTTTCGTTTCGTATTTTGCACGCATAAAATGACTAAAATACCAGCTGAACTATAAAATTCTAATCCTAATAGCTGAGCAATAAAAACTGCCGCACCCGTTCCAAGCGCTGTTTTCACTGTTCTATATCCAATTTTAAACATATCATTACTCCTATATGTATAAATGTATTTAAAAATAGTATAAAAAAAGGATGACGCAATGTCATCCTTTTCTACCTATTATTCACGTACCCTTCACATATTACAATATCTTTTGCAAAAATTCTTTTGCACGGTCACTTTTTGGTGCTGTAAAAAACTCTTCTGGATTACTATCTTCTACGAGCTTTCCACCATCTAAAAAGAGAACGCGATCTGCCACTTCTTTTGCAAATCCCATTTCATGTGTAACGATTGCCATCGTCATTCCTGTCGTAACTAATGATTTCATAACTTCTAACACTTCTTTCACCATTTCTGGATCTAGCGCAGAGGTCGGTTCATCAAATAACATAACTTCCGGTTCCATCGCTAGTGCCCTCGCAATTGCTACACGTTGCTTTTGTCCTCCTGAAAGACGATTGGGATATGCATCTTTCTTATCTAATAACCCTACTTTTTCTAAAAGTTTCTCAGCTTTTTTTTCAGCCTCTTGCTTCGTCACTCCTTTTACATTGATAGGGGCATAAGTAATATTTTCTAATACAGTCATATGAGGGAATAGGTGAAAATGTTGAAATACCATTCCGACATTTTCACGAACGTGCATAATATTCGTTTTCGGATTCGTTACTTCTTCCGTTCCAATCCAAATGTGACCATCTGTCGGCGCTTCTAATACATTCATACAGCGTAAAAATGTTGATTTGCCAGATCCAGACGGTCCGATAATTGCAACAACTTCTCCTTTTTCAATCGTTGTTGTAATTCCTTTTAATACTTCATTTTTTCCAAATGATTTATGAAGGTTGTCAATTTTAATCACTTTTCTTCATTCTCCCTTCAATTGCCTTCCCGACTACTGTAAGAATAATTACTAATATATAATAAATAAGTCCAACAAACAGTAATGGCTCAAGATATTTAAATGTTTCACCGCCTACAATATAAGCACGGCGCATTAAATCAGTCGCTCCTATTACGGTTACTACAGCCGATTCTTTCGTAAGAGTCGCAAACTCATTTACAAGTGCTGGTAATATATTTTTTAAAGCTTGAGGAAAAATTATATTTTTCATCATTTTACCGTAAGGAATCCCTAAAGCCATCGCTGCTTCTGTTTGTCCTTTATCGACCGCTTGAATGCCGGCACGAATTACTTCTGACATATATGCACCTGAATTTAAGCTAAATGCAAGTACAGCTGCTAAAAAGGCTGGTATCTCATATCCAATCATTTGCGGAACACCGAAATAAATAATCATTAATTGCAATACAAGTGGTGTACCACGAAATATTGATGTATAAATATCTGCTGCAATATTCAATACTCGTATTCTAGCAATTTTGCAAAGTGCTAATAACGTTCCTAAAATAAATCCTACCACAGCTGATGCCGCTACAATTTTCAATGTAACTTCTAAGCCCTTTAATATATATGGTATTGAAGGCGTAATTGCCGAAAAATCTAGATTCATCCTTTTCATTCCCCTCACTGAAAAGTGAAAGGCAGCTTATTTTCCGCTGCCAAACCATTTCTTCACTAATTTATCCATTTCTCCATTTTCTTGCATTTTCTTAATTACTTTATTAAATTCTTCTGTTTTATCACTGTTTTTCGCAAGAGCAATTGCTGCACCTACTTCTTCTGGTGCTTCTTGAATTTCAATTCCTTGTAGTTCTTTCATTTTTTCTAAATAATTTTTTGCAACTGTGTCTTCTATAATTGCAGCGTCAAAACGACCAGCTTTAATTTCTTGTACGATTTCTGGTATACGGTCACGTCCCTCAGCTTTGAAATCGACTTGTTTTTTAAATTCTTCTGCTTTTTCTTCCTGAATTGACCCTGTTTGTACCCCTACTTTTTTTCCTTTTAAATCTTCTAATGATTTAATATTAGAGCCTTTTTTTGAAACGATCATATTTTTAGCAACAAAATAAATATCGGTGAAATCAGCATTATTTTTACGCTCTGCAGTTGGCGTCATACCTGCCATAACGAAATCAACTTTTCCTGAGCTAAGAGATGCTAATAATCCTCCAAAATCCATATCTTTCACTTTTACTTCATACCCAAGTTCTTTTCCGATATATTTTGCAATATCAACATCAAAACCGATAATTTCATCACTTTTTGAAGCTTCTACGTATTCATACGGTTTATAGTCTGCTGAAGTCCCCATAACGAGTACTTTTTTATTTTTGCCATTCGCCTTTTCTTCCCCATTACTACAAGCACTGAACATACTTACAATTAAAATAAGTGCAAATGATATTGATAATAACTTCTTCATCTTTCTTCCCCCTAATAATGTATATTTAAAAGTTTAATAGAATATTTATTCGATGTTTGTATTGTATCAGTAGTTTTATTTTTATGCAATATATAAAATAAAAATAAATAAAACTACATTAATAATAACGTTTCGTATGTATAAAAACATGCATAAAAAGAAAAACCTATGCATGTTTCAGCATTTTGAATTCTAAATAAAAAAAGGCGGTACATCCACTTGATCGTGGACGTACCGCCTTTTCGCTTATTTATAGTTCTTCGCAATTATTTTCGAAATAAGATTGTAATTTCGCAATGACTTGCATTGGTTCATGACCTTCAATTTCATGACGTTCTACCATCGTTACAATTTTTCCATCTTTCAACAAAGCAAATGATGGAGAAGAAGGTGGATATCCTTCGAAATATTCACGCGCTCTTGCTGTTGCTTCTTTATCTTGGCCTGCAAACACCGTTACAAGATGGTTAGGACGTTTATCATAATGTACGGAATGCGCAGCAGCAGGGCGAGCAATGCCACCTGCACAACCACATACAGAGTTTACCATTACAAGTGTTGTACCATTTCTTTTAAATGCTTCTTCTACTGCTTCTGGCGTCGTCAATTCTGTATATCCAGCAGAGACAATCTCTTCACGCGCTTGACGGACAACATCATTCATAAAAAAGTTAAAGTTAATCAATCTTTTCCCTCCTCTAAAATTACCTATTTGTATCTTACCAGTTAATGTTTATGAAATACAAGTAAACTTACTTGTATTTGGGCATAGAAAAGGTGTTAGGGCTCTTGCTCTAACACCTTTTCTTAATGGCCACGATGCTTTTGCTTTGCTTTTTGTACTTTTATAAAACGTTTTCGCTGCTTTTCTGCTTCTCGTCTCTTTTTAGATTGCACTTTTCTATCTTGTTTGTGCAGTTCATAAGATAAACTAATTGCTTCTTGCGCCTTTGTAAAACGTTTTACATTTACTTCTTTTGCCGCTTGTCGTATGATACGTTTTATATTTTTGGGACGCAGTTTTTCTTTAACTTCCACACCGCATTTTGCGACGTGCTGGAAATATGCTAACATTGGACCATTCACAAATATAAGTACTTCCTCATCTGATGGTTCCATTCCAAAAATATACCTTGCTCCATACAATTTCCCTTTTTCTTTATGCGTAATAATTCCTACAAAAAATTGACCATCGTGATATACTGTCAAATCCATTGACAGCCCCTCCTTTAAAAAAATTAGAAATACTGGACATCCCGGAGGGGAAGGTTACTGACATGAAATCATGCGTCTGGACTACCAACCAGAACTGTGTTTTTGTATTTCTTTCACTATTATTATATCCTTTTTTCCATAATCTTCATATATTCAACAATCATTTTTTTATGCGATCCTACAATATAGTCCGGTAGTTCTGTTACTGGGAAGAATTTAAGCTGAACCGCTTCTTCTTTATTCATAACAAAATCACCTTCGTATTCATCCGTATAATAGGCTGTCGTTACGGATTGAAATTCATCACCGTTTGCTAATTTTGTAAAATAGTTCGCTCCAGAAAATACATTGATTAATCGGAGGTTCTTTACTTCTATTCCTGTCTCTTCATATACTTCGCGGTAAGCTGTTTCTTCTGGTGATTCACCAAGCTCCATTAGCCCACCAGGTAGCCCCCATTTTCCGTACGGCTCTGTTCTTTGCTGCAATAAAACATATCCATTTTCATTTATAACGAGTACAACAGCACCAACTAAGATTAAAGGGCGATGACCAACTATTTTTCGTAATTCTTCTACATATCCCATCGTATCGCCTCCTTTTTCGTTGTCCACACTATTGTATCATATGTATGAAACGACAAAATGCGTATATTTTTCATTTTTTTAACAAAATATTTATTTTATGTGCTTCATCTACTGTAGCTAACATAATGGATTCAATTTCTGCATTCTTCTCTAAAAACTCTTTCGCCCACTCTTCTGTTTTTCCTACTAAAGCGAGAACGTCCTGCTGAATTCTTCCATCCTTCACTAAAATAAAAGCAACTGGAGATTTTTTCCCCGCCACTTTAAGATCCAGCCGAGAAACTGCTTCATATTCTGGATACTGAAATATAGAAACAACACCACTTGCTTCCCATAATGCTAATTTAATCGTTTGAATATCGCTCACATTTCGCATGCGAAGTTCCGAAAATAAATATTCCACCGTAATTCTCGCCTTTTTCAAATTGCTAAAATCAATGGCACCATTGTGTATAAGAATAATAGGTGCAGGCTCTAAAAAGCGTCTCCATCTATCCCATTTCAACATTAAAACAGAGCTTATAATATGAAGTACAACTAGTATAAAAGTTGTAATCATTGAACCGAGTAATCCGACCTTTTCATCAGATAGCGCATTAGAAATATTCCCACCAAGTAATAACACTAATACAACATCTAAAAAGCGAAGTTGTGCGATGGATCTTTGTCCCATCGATTTCGCAACTAATATTAAAAATGTGTACGCTATAATAGCTCGAACAACCCATTCACCGTTAGAAAGATGCCGTGCTCCTTCAAAAATATGCATATGCATCACTTTGCACTCCTTACATCCCAAACTGCTAGTCTGTTTTAGTTTGCAACGTTTAGGAGCATATATGTAAAAAAGCTGGTTCGTTTAAAAACGAACCAGCTTTTTTACTTAACTGAAAACATATATTTTTTATACGTTTTCCGTACCGATAATATGAGCCCCATCATAATCATATTCGAGAATAAGGAACTTCCCCCATACGATAAGAAAGGTAATGCAATCCCTTTTACAGGCATTAATCCAACGATCATACCAATATTTTGGAATATTTGAACCGTTAGTATTCCTATTGATCCAGCACATAATAATGTACCAAATAAATTATCAGCAGAATAACCGATAATAATTGTTCGATATAGTAGTAACAGGAACAAGAACACAACTAACGCCGCTACTATAAATCCACCTTCTTCGGCAATTGTAGCGAAAATAAAGTCAGTGTGTTTCTCTGGAATATAGACGTTCCCTTCACCAAATCCTTTCCCTTCCATACCTCCACTACCTACAGCTAAAATCGATTGCTGTGTTTGATAGCCTTGATCTGTATGTTCAAATGGATCTAACCAACCCAAAATTCGTGATTGTTGGTGAGGTTTTAGTAAAGTAACTAAATTATTAAAGAAGAAATCCTCATACCTTACGTAAATAAATATTAACGCAGATACTATGGTCACCGGAATAATTGTACATAACGCTATCAATTTCTTCTGAATACCTGACATAAATAAAATACATGCAATTGCAGCAGCATATAAGAACACCATACCTGTATCCGGTTGGCTATATACAACAGCCGTAGGAGGAATAGCTACTAACATTACCTTTCCTATTAATATTAGGTCTGTTTTAAATGTTCGAACCATATACTGTGCATTATGCTTTACTGCTAAATTTGCTACTAACATAACCAGTGCAATTTTGAAAAACTCCGACGGTTGAATAGATCCAATTACCGGAAACCTAAACCATCTTTTCGCCCCAAGTATTTCAGGTGTAAAGTTTGAAACTGGTAATATCTTCAACAAAATAATCGAAGCAAATGTAGCAATATACAATGGCCAAGATAGTTTTTGTAGCTGATCTGAATCAACACTTGCAACAAGAAGTAACATTACAATCCCAATTATGTAGTTAACACCTTGTTTCAGAGCAAAATTCTCAGCCCCATATTGTCCAGTTTGCTGACTGCTATATATAGCGGCTATACTCGTAACACATAATGCACACAAAATTAAAATTAATTTTACATCTAAACTTTTTAAAAACTCGGTACTTCTTTTCATGACATCCTCCTGAAACATTGTTACAGCAAAATAAAAAACCAGGAGTCAACATTCTTCATGTTTTGACGACTGATTACACATTATCTATAAAACACTTATATAGAATAACTCTCTTTTTCATACAATACAATATATTATACTACAGTTTCGTCAGTAAGATTTGCCAAAAAAATTATTCTTTTCTTATTTTATATCTATATACCATATATCAGCAATGTATTTTCGCAAATTCCTAATACATGATCATTCATTGTAAGATTACTGGGAAAGGTTTGTACATATAGTAGGATACAAATGAAGAAATAAAATGATAAAAAGCTCGCAAATGCGAGCTTTTTATTAATATACAGATGTATTGTTCTCTGACACGTTTTCTAAAATTTCTTTTACACGTCCTAAGAATTTACCACAAATTAAACCATCAAGTACACGGTGATCAAGTGATAAACATAAGTTAACCATGTCACGAGCACCGAACATACCGTTATCCATAATTACTGGGCGTTTTACAATTGATTCAACTTGTAAAATAGCCGCTTGTGGGTAATTAATAATGCCCATAGATTGAACAGAACCGAATGATCCTGTGTTATTAATTGTAAATGTTCCGCCTTGCATTTCGTCCGCTTTTAACGATTTCGTGCGTACTTTTCCTGCAAGCTCTGTAATTTCACGAGCGATTCCTTTAATCGTCTTCTCGTCCGCTTGTTTAATTACTGGCACAAATAACTCTTCTTCTGTTGCAACAGCGATAGAAAGGTTAATATCTTTCTTCTGAACGATTTTATCGCCTGCCCACATTGAGTTAATTTGAGGATATTCTTTTAACGCTTGTGCTACTGCTTTTACGAAGAAAGCAAAGAACGTTAGGTTAAAGCCTTCACGCTTTTTAAAGTCACCCTTAATTGAATTACGGTATGACACAAGGTTTGTCACATCTACTTCAATCATCATCCAAGCATGAGGTGCCTCGTGCTTACTACGTAACATATTTGCTGCAATTGCTTTACGCACACCTGTTACCGGAATCTCGATATCTCCAGGCATTGTCGGCACAGAAACTGGTTTTGCAGCTTCTACTTTTTGCGCTACCGGTACTACTGTCGCTGATTTTGGTGCTTCTGGACGCTCTGCTACTGCAACAACTTCCTCTTTCTTCGCACCTGCTTGCGGAATATTTCCAGATTCCACTAGCTTTAAAATATCTTTACGAGTAATACGGCCATTTGCCCCCGTACCTTCTACTAAATCTAAATCAACGTTATGCTCACCCGCAAGTTTTAAAACCGCTGGTGAAAAACGTGGTTTTCCACCAGTTGGTTGTTTTGCTTTCGGTGCTTTTTCAGGCGTAGTTACTTCTGCCTTTTGTTCTTCTTTCGTTTTTTCCTCTACAGCTGTTGCTGCTACTTCATCTGCGCCTTCTACTTGAATGACACAAACAACTTCACCTACGGCTAACGTTTCACCTTCGCCAGCTATTAACTCTTTCACAATACCAGTGAAAGAAGATGGTACTTCGGCATTTACTTTGTCCGTCATTACTTCTGCAAGCGGATCATACTTATTTACGTGATCGCCAACATTAACGAGCCATTTACTAATTGTACCCTCTGTAACGCTCTCCCCGAGCTGAGGCATTGTGATATTTTCTACAGCCATGTATAGTCCCCCCGATTAAAATTCCGCAAGTTCACGCATTGCTTTTTCAACTTTATCTGGATTTACCATAAAGAATTTTTCCATTGTTGGTGCATATGGCATTGCCGGAACGTCTGGGCCTGCAAGACGTGCGATTGGCGCATCTAAATCAAACAGACAATTTTCAGCGATAATAGCTGCCACTTCACTCATAATGCTTCCTTCTTTATTGTCTTCTGTTACAAGAAGAACTTTACCTGTTTTAGAAGCAGCTTCAATGATTGCTTCTTTATCTAATGGATACACAGTACGTAAATCAAGAATGTGTGCAGAAATGCCATCTTGCGCTAACTTCTCAGCTGCTTGAAGAGCAAAGTGAACACATAATCCGTAAGTGATAACAGTAATATCATCACCTTCGCGTTTTACATCTGCTTTTCCGATTGGTAATACATAGTCATCTTCCGGCACTTCACCTTTAATTAAGCGATATGCGCGCTTATGTTCAAAGAATAATACTGGATCTTCATCACGAATTGCAGCTTTTAATAAGCCTTTTGCATCATATGGTGTAGAAGGGATAACAATTTTTAAACCTGGTTGGTTTGCAAACATCGCTTCTACAGATTGTGAATGATACAATGCACCGTGAACACCGCCGCCAAATGGCGCACGAACTGTAATTGGACAAGTCCAATCATTATTAGAACGATAACGAATTTTTGCTGCCTCAGAAACAATTTGATTTACTGCTGGCATGATGAAATCAGCAAACTGCATTTCAGCAATTGGACGCATACCATACATTGCCGCACCAATTGCTACCCCTGCGATTGCAGATTCTGCAAGCGGTGCATCAAGCGCACGGTCTTCACCAAATTGATCATACAATCCGTGTGTCGCTTTAAATACGCCACCTTTTTTACCAACATCTTCACCTAAAACGAATACTTTCTCATCGCGTTCCATTTCCTCGCGCATTGCTAATGTAATAGCATCAATATAAGACATTACAGCCATGAAACGTTCCCCCTTATTCTGCGTATACGTGCTTCAATGCATCTTCAGGTGCTGCATACGGAGCATTTTCTGCATATTCTGTTGCTTCGTTTACGATATGCATAATTTCATCTAACATTTGTTTTTCAAATGCCTCAGTTAACACGCCAACTTCTTTTAA
The DNA here is from genome assembly GCF_018966865.1 of Bacillus sp. NP247. Classification (NCBI taxonomy): domain Bacteria; kingdom Bacillati; phylum Bacillota; class Bacilli; order Caryophanales; family Bacillaceae; genus Bacillus; species Bacillus sp. NP247. Next base: position 1,424,022 of record NZ_CP076653.1, read on the forward strand.
ATAAGCTGCAAATGTTATTATTGAATCTTTCTTCTTCGCTTCTTCTACTTCTTCTTTATCACGGTAAACACGATCATCGTCGTCACTAGAATGTGCTGTTAAACGATACGATACTGTTTCAACTAAAGTCGGGCCTTCACCACGACGGCCACGGTCTGCTGCTTCTTTTACAGCTTTATATACTGCAAGCGGATCGTTTCCGTCTACTGTATATCCTGGCATACCGTAACCAATTGCACGATCTGATACGTTTTTACATGCTAATTGTTTTTCAACCGGAATAGAGATTGCATATTTATTATTTTCACACATGAAAATAACAGGTAGTTTGTGTACACCGGCAAAGTTTGCCCCTTCATGGAAATCACCTTGATTGGAAGAACCTTCTCCGAATGTAACGAACGTTACTAAATCTTTCTTCTCCATTTTTCCAGCTAATGCAATACCAACTGCATGTGGTACTTGTGTTGTAACTGGAGATGAACCTGTTACAATACGATTTTTCTTTTGTCCGAAATGACCAGGCATTTGACGACCACCAGAGTTTGGATCTCCAGCTTTCGCGAAAGCAGATAACATAAGCTCTTTAGCTGTCATACCAAACGCTAATACAACACCCATATCACGGTAGTATGGTAATGCATAATCTTTCTCTCTATCAAGAGCGAATGATGCACCAACTTGTGCAGCCTCTTGTCCTTGACAAGAAATTACGAATGGAATTTTACCTGCACGGTTTAATAACCACATACGTTCGTCGATTTTTCGCGCAAGTAACATCGTACGATACATCTCTAATACTTGCTCATCACTTAAGCCAAGCTCTTCATGGCGCTTTTCTTTTACTTCTGCCATTTTTCATAACCTCCTAAATCCACATTTTTATGCGTGTAACGCTCTTCCATCTACAGCAAGTGCTGCTTCACCAATCGCCTCAGATAATGATGGATGCGGATGAATTGTATGTGCTACTTCCCAAGGTGTTGCATCAAGTACTCTTGCAAGACCAGCTTCAGAAATCATATCTGTTACATGTGGCCCGATCATATGAACACCAAGAATGTCATTTGTTTCTTCATCAACTACAAGTTTTACAAAACCGTCTGATTCTCCGTATACAAGTGCCTTTCCGATTGCACGGAATGAGAATTTACCTACTTTTAACTTATAGCCTTTTTCTTTCGCTTCTTGTTCTGTTAAACCGACAGAAGCAACTTCTGGACTGCTATATACGCATTTCGATACCATTGAATAATCAATTGGTGTAACTTCTTTACCAGCAATATGTTCTACAGCAACAATTCCTTCATGCGAAGCAACGTGAGCAAGTTGTAGGCCGCCGATTACATCCCCAATTGCGTAAATATGAGATTCCTTCGTTTGATAAAACTCATTTGTTTGAATGTATCCTTTTTCCACAACAATATCTGTGTTCTCTAAGCCCATATTTTGCGTATTCGCTTGTCTTCCTACAGATACAAGCATTTTTTCTGCTTTAAATGCTTTATTCTCACCGTTATGTTCAGCTTGAATTGTTACTCCATTATCTTTTACCAATGTTTCTGGTAATACTTTTGCACCAGTTACCACTTTAATACCTTTTTTCTTGAATAGACGCTGCATTTCTTTTGAAACGTCATTATCCTCTAGTGGTAATATGTTTTTCGCATACTCTAATACTGTAACTTCTACACCGAAGTCAGCAAGCATAGATGCCCACTCAATACCGATTACACCGCCACCAACGATAATGATCGAACTGGGAAGCGTTTCCATTTTTAGGGCATGATCCGAAGACATTACATACTCTCCGTCTAACTCTAATCCTGGTAATGAATTTGGACGTGAGCCTGTTGCAACAAGTACATTTTTTGGAATTAACATTTCATTCTCTTCTCCACTTGCAAGTTCAACTGAAATTGTACCTGGCATTGGAGAGAAAATAGATGGGCCAAGAATACGGCCAATACCTTCAAACACATCAATTTTACCTTGTTTCATTAAATGCTGAACGCCTTTATGAAGCTGCGTTACAATCTTCTCTTTACGCTCTTGTACTTTAGCAAAGTTTAGTTCTACATTACTTGCAATAACTCCGAACTCTTCTCCTTTTTTAGCAGTTGCGTATACTTCCGCACTACGTAAAAGAGCTTTACTAGGAATACACCCTTTGTGTAAACAAGTACCACCAAGATTTTCTTTTTCAACAAGTGCAGTTTTTAACCCTAGTTGTGATGCACGAATAGCAGCAACGTATCCACCAGTACCCCCGCCAACGATGACTAAATCATATTCTCTTGCCATTATCTCAACCCCTAGCTACTGTTTGTTTTTCTCGTACAACATACTCTTTCGGCGCTTCTTCTTCACGTAATACACGAAGTGCTCCTTCTGCTAACGCTTGTAATTCATCTTCTCCTGGATGTACGATAACATCTGCAATCCAGTGAACACGTTCTTTTATTTCATCGACAAGAATTTTACTGTACGCAAGTCCACCAGTTAATACGATTGCATCGATTTTCCCGTGAAGTACAGCACTAGCTCCGCCAATCTCTTTTGCAACTTGATATGCCATTGCTTTATAAATAAGAGTTGCTTCAGGATCACCTTTTTCAACCATTTGTTCTACTTTAATTGCATCGTTTGTACCGATAAGACTTACAAGTCCACCTTGTCCGACAAGTTTTTTAACCATTTCGTCTCGGTAATACTCACCAGAAAAACACATTTCAACTAATTGTCCTACTGGTACTGTACCAGCACGCTCTGGACTAAATGGTCCTTCTCCGTTTAAGCCATTATTAACATCGATAACTTTTCCTTTTTTATGAGCACCAACTGTAATACCGCCGCCCATATGTGTAACTAATAAATTTAAATCCTCATATTTGTGATTTAATTCATCTGCTACTTTACGAGCAACCGCTTTTTGGTTTAATGCATGGAAAATACTTTTACGTTCCATACCAGCAATACCGCTAATACGAGCAATAGGTTCCATTTCATCTACAACGACAGGATCCACAATGAATGCAGGAATATTTAATCCAGAAGCGATTTCATAAGCTAGAATGCCACCGAGATTTGAAGCGTGATGACCGCTAAACCCATTTTTTAAATCTTCTAACATCGCATTGTTTACTGTATACGTACCGCCTTCGATTGGACGAAGTAATCCACCACGTCCACAAACAGCGTTTAATTTTGAAATGTTAATACCATGAGAATGTAGAACTTCTAAAATCGTTTCTTTTCGAAACTCATATTGGTCGATAATTCGCTTATATTTCCCAATCTGTTCTACGTCATGACGAATAGTTTCTTCTAGAACAGGTCTTTCATTATCAAAAACACCAATTTTTGTGGATGTACTACCTGGATTAATAACAAGAATTCGATTTACAGACAATGTTGCTACCTCCACTAATAAATTCAAAAGGAAGTGGGAACCTCATAAGAGGTAACCACACCTTTTGTAAAAGTTATATATGAATGATTAGCGACGGCTAATAATATCGTGACCGTTGCGTAAGTATGTGCTACGAGTGTTTTTCAAGCTTGCAATGCGCTCTTCAGCTAGACGATCCGCTGCTACATAAGTTGCTATGCCATCGCGTTTTGAAATTTCGATTACTTTTGCAATTGTGTCATAAATTGACTCAACACGTTTTAGTGCACGTTCTCTATTGTATCCATATAATTCGTCTGCTACGTTAATTACGCCACCTGCATTAATTACATAGTCTGGTGCGTATACAATACCCATTTCATGAATGATGTCGCCGTGACGATCTTCTTTTAATTGGTTATTTGCAGAACCCGCAATTACTTTTGCTTTAAGTTGTGGAATAGTTTCATCATTAACTGTTGCGCCTAATGCACATGGTGCGTAAATATCACATTCAACACCGTAAATTTCATTTGGCTCAACTGCTGTTGCACCGAATTCTTCTACTGCACGTTGTACAGCTTCTTTATTAATATCTGTAACAATTAATTTTGCTCCTTCAGCGTGTAAATGTTTGCATAGGTGATATGCTACGTTACCAACGCCTTGAATAGAAATTACTTTTCCTTCTAGATTATCTGTACCAAATGCTTCTTTTGCAGCTGCTTTCATACCACGGTAAACACCGTATGCAGTTACTGGAGATGGGTTACCAGAAGAACCGAATGATGGTGAAATCCCTGTTACAAAATCAGTTTCTTCATGGATAATATCCATATCATCTACTGTTGTACCAACATCTTCAGCTGTAATGTAACGTCCGTTTAGTCCTTGAATGTAGCGTCCTAATGCACGGAACATCGCTTCGCTTTTATCTTTACGTGGATCACCGATAATTACTGTTTTTGCACCACCTAAGTTTAAACCAGCTGCTGCATTTTTGTATGTCATCCCTTTTGCAAGACGCAATGCATCTTCAATCGCCGCTTCTTCAGAATCATATGTCCACATTCTTGTTCCACCAAGAGCTGGTCCAAGTGTTGTATCATGGATTGCGATGATTGCTTTTAAACCAGATTCTTTATCTTGACAAAATACCACTTGCTCATAATCATATTTTTCTAAGTATTCGAAGATTTCTAATGTCATTGTCGTTTCCCCCTAATTGTTTTACCCTATTTGGTTTATTTTGAAGCAGTCGCAACTGCCAATGCTAATGAATATACTTTTGTTTCTGCTGAATCAGCACGTGATGTTAAAACAATCGGTGCTTTAGCGCCAGCAATCATCGCTCCTACCTTTGCATTTGCAAAATAGACGAGTGATTTATATAGCACATTTCCAGCTTCAATCGTTGGGACGAGTAAAATGTCTGCCTTACCTGCTACATCACTTACTATGCCTTTATGTTCTGCTGCAATTTGTGATACTGCATTATCTAAAGCAAGTGGTCCATCAACGACACAATTTTTAATTTGTCCGCGGCGATTCATTTGAGTTAACATCGCTGCATCAATTGTCGCTTGCATCGCAGGATTAACAACCTCTACCGCTGCAATTGGCGCTACCTTTGGCAAATCAATTCCTATTGCCTGGGCAACTTCTACAGTATTTTGTATAATAGCAGCTTTTTGTGTTACATCAGGTGCAATGTTCATCGCTGCGTCTGTAACAAAAATAAGACGATCGTAATTTGGAACTTCAAACGCTGCAACATGTGAAAGTACGCTGCCCTTACGAAGTCCCCACTCTTTATTTAATACAGCTTTCAAAATATTTGCTGTTGGGATGTTCCCCTTCATTAGTACATCTGCTTCGCCATTTCTTACAGCTTTAACAGAAAGTTCTGCAGCCTCAGCACTTGACGCTGCTGCAATCACTTCAATATGTTCTGAAGTTTGTAACCCATGCCCTTGTAGCATCCCTATTATTTTCTCTTGATTTCCATATAGACGAAATTGAGCTAGCTGTAACTTGATTGCTTTCGCTACAGCTTCAATTACTTCATGATCTTCAGCTACTGCTACAGCCACAGTTTTTTTAGGCTGTCCTGCTGCTTGATCAATTAAGTGTTCTAACTTCATATTTTGTAATCAACCCTTTCCGTCGTCCCTCGTCTATTCATTAAGCAAATACCGTGCCAACTTTTGAAAGTGGTCCTACCAATAATGAAAACGCATTCAAAGTGCAGTGAAATCAATACTTTGGAAAACAACGAAATATTCTGTCTCGTTTTGTCGCTTTTTGTATACCATGCAATAAATTGCATGGTACGCAATTTATTGCATGCTATTTTTTGCATGGTCGTACTTTTCTAGCTTGTAATATAAGTTTCGAACTGAAATTCCTAACGCTTTTGCAGTCTTCGTTTTGTTCCCATCAAATTTCTCTAAATATTCACGGATAATATTCCCCTCAAATTCTGTCACTAGGTGTTCAAGGGCCTTCTCTTCTAATCCAGGTAATAAATTATTTTGTTTCGTCTCTACTTGTTCTTCTTTATGCAAAGGTGGTAAATGATGTACATCAATATAAATCTCGTTATAATTCATAAAGATAATAGCTCGTCCTAAAATATTTTCAAGTTCCCTTACATTCCCTGGCCATTCATATGATTGTAAATATGAAATGGCTGAATCGGTGAGTCCTTCTACATTACGACCATAATCTTGATTAATTTTTTGAATTAGCCTTTCTGCAATCGCTGGTATGTCTCCTTTACGCTGACGAAGGGAAGGAATTTGAATCGGGATTTTATTTAAACGATAATATAAGTCCTCTCTGAACTTCCCTTCTAAAATAGCTTTTTCTAAATTCACATGCGTCGCAGCAATCACTCGAACATTAATAGGTATCGCTTTCGTTCCCCCTACTTTCACAATTTCTTTTTCTTGTAGTACACGAAGGAGCTTCGCTTGCGTATTTGCAGATAACTCTCCGATTTCATCTAAAAAAACACTTCCATTATTCGCTTCTTCAAAGAATCCTCGTTTCCCGCCTCTTTTCGCTCCAGAAAACGCGCCTTCCTCATAACCGAATAATTCACTTTCTAATAAGGTCTCAGAAATAGCAGCACAGTTTACTCGTACAAACTTATTGTATTTTCGATTACTACCGTTATGAATAGCGTGTGCAAATAACTCTTTCCCCGTACCAGATTCCCCTCTAAGCAATACTGTTGCTGGTGTATTCGCTCCAAGTTTTGCTTGCTCAATAGCTGCCGTCGTTTCATCTGAATCGCCAACAATATCATCAAATGAATATTTCGCTTCTAACGTTCGAATGATTTGTCTTGCCCTATTCAATTCATTTGTTAACTTTTGAATTTCTGATACATCGCGAATTACCCCGACGCTTCCTTTCAATATCCCATCAACAATAACCGGTGCTACATTTACAATTACATCCCGCTTCTTTTGCCCAATCTTCATATGTATTCCTCGTACCGCTCGGCGCGTCCGAAGTACTTTCATATGCATACTTTCACCTTCTACAATATCAGTTGTAGCCGGCTTCCCTATAATATCCTCTTCGGTTAAACCCGTTAACTTCGTATAAGCAGGGTTTATAACTAACCCTCTTCCTTTCTCATCAACAACCGAAATCGCTTCCTCAGATGAGTTAATAATCGCCTCAAGTAGCGTTTGAATTTCTTTTAAATCTGTAACTTCTTCCGCTAAATCTACAACTTCTGTAATGTCTTTAAAAATCGCAAATGCGCCTTGAACCTCTCCATCTTCTTTTAATATCGGGATACGCGTTGTAATGATCTTATTTTCATTCTCTAACGTCAGTTCATGATTCACTTCTATTTTTTTCGTGCGTATAATACGAAGCAACTTACTCGTTGGAATAACTTCTAAAATATATTTTCCTATCGCCTCTTCTTTCTTATATCCGATAATACGCTCTGCACTTTTATTAAACAGACGAACTTGTCCCTCTTGATCTATAACAATCATACCGTCATGCGTTGAATTTAAAATTAAATTCCCTTGTTGCGTCTTTTCTTCTAGCTTCCCAATTAAGCTTTCCTTCTCATGCGCTAGTCTCGTAACAATTTTTGCAATATCCCCTGGTATAAGAAGGGTGTCTTTATGCTTGCTTCCCAATAAAACTTTATGTAAATCATAATCACCTGTCATATCAAACATTACATCAATATGCATAGAAAGAAACGGAGTTACGCTATCACCAATCGGAGTCCCATATTCCTTTGCGATTTGTAATCCTTTCGCAATTGGATTAATATCAATAACTCCTATAATTTGAAATATATTCGAATTTTGTAACAGACTCAGTAGTGTACTCCCACCTTCACCCGCTCCAACAATTAACACCTTTTGTTTCATACATTACACTTCCTCTCGAAGTATCTCTGCAAAATTTTTCACATCCTTATCTTACTCGTTCAGCAATCTCTTGACAAACCCCCTTTTCATATAACATCATTAAAATAAACAAAATAATCTAAAAAGGAGCGTTATATATGCAGCGTTACCTCGCTCTATCATTAGCACTCATCCCGATTTCATTAGCCGTGCTTGGTATTAAACTAATGAGAGATACTGTATTTGGGATTTTATTCTCCCCAATCCCTATATTATGGTTACAATTTTTAATCGGCGCTCTTTGCTTTGCATTCGGGTTTTATATTTTCGGTGGCTTCGTCTTACACAGAGATCGTAAGAGAAATAAAGTACAAGCCCGCTTCAGAAGATAGAACAAAGTTTTCACATACCGATAAAAAAATGAGACCATTATATTAGGTCTCATTTTTTATCGGTAATAAAGTTCTTGCTGTTTCAGGATAATCAGTAATAATCGCCGATATGTTCATATCAAAATATTTACGCATAAGCGTTTCTTCATTTATCGTGTAGGGACGAACCTCTACACCACTTTCCATCGTTAATTCAGCGATGGCATCTTGAAGATAACGATAATTTGGATGCACTGCAGTAGCACCCATCTTTTTTGCATATGCCCACGGGCTATGCAAACCTTCACGATACAAAATAGCTGTTTGAATATCAGGAGCCATCATATGGCACCGTTTCATACTATAGTGGTTAAACGAAGAAAATATAACCCGATCCTCCAGACTAAACTTACGCACAAGTGTTATAACCTCTTCTTCTAAACCTCTGTATGGAATTTTATCATTTTTAAGTTCAATATTAAGTAGCAATTGCGTTTTTTCAAGCCATTCCAGTACCTCTTCTAAAAGAGGAATTTTACAAAAACCTACTTTTTCACTAAATTTATAACTTGCATCTAACTTACATAAATCTTCGTATAAATAATTTCGAACAGCACCTTTTCCATTCGTCGTTCGATTCACAGTTTCATCATGAATAACGACAACTTTTCCATCTTTCGTTAATTGAACATCGAGTTCAATTCCATCTGCTCCGAAAGCCTCCGCCGCTTCAAATGAAATCATTGTATTTTCCGGATACGTTCCCGCCGCACCACGATGCGCAAATATAAGAGTCATCCTCACTCCCCCAATCTTATGCTATACTATACGAAAAAGGAGGTACTTCTATGAGACCATTACAAATTTCTCCAGACACTGCAGTCCGCCTATCAAAAGCGTTAGGTGTTCCACTTGAACAACTTATGCATATGCCACAGCATATTTTAATCCAAAAGTTAGTTGAATTAGAAAAACAAAATAAAGACGAAGAATAATATAGTCCTGTTTTGCAGGGCTTTTTATTATCATCTATTATATCACGGATAACTTACCCACTAAAATTATGAATATATGAAACAACACAACAAAAAAAAAGATCAATGAGTTTAAAACTCATTGATCTTTTTTTAAATTCATTTCGAATATATTATCAGCTTAACTACTCTCAGCTAGCCTTATGTTCAAGTCTCAGCTTATCCGCAACCATTGCGATGAACTCGGAATTCGTAGGTTTTGCTTTTGACATCGATACAGTATAACCAACACTATATCAAGACATTGCATGTTTCATGACAATTATTAAAAACTTCTATTTATTGGTTAGAAGTGTATAATCTATTGCTTATCTAAATTTAATTGTATCACCTATTTGAAGTACCTTCAATTATATTCAGACATTATTTTTAGCCTGTTGAATACTTACACATATAACTTATAAGTAATCTATTTCAACATAATGTGAATCTAACTTCCTCTCAACTGAGTAACAGTTAACCACTTACAATTTCCTACAAGAAATCTTTTGCTTTATTCTATAATTTTATTAAATTAAAAATGAACTCTATTCAAATTCATGAGTTATCCTTGTACATTTGTTTCTAATGTAAGGTAGTAAGTGTTAGAAGCTTTCCCTTGTCCCACTGTAACAGATAGTAGCCCCTGTTCTTTCAGTCCTTTTATTGCCTTTGATGTTGTATTGCGATTAGCACGTAAATAATCTTGCAACTGGTTATACGATAACTTCACGGGTGCTTTATCCGCTTCTAATTCTTTCAAAATGTACAGTAATAATAGTTCCGTTTTATCTAAATTAATTCTTTTAAATAGTACCAATATTAATCCCCTTGTTCTTTTTCTTTATCTTTTATATAGAAACATCAGCTTTAATAGTACAAATTAATTACTATAAAATCAATAAAACACTCCCTTCATCTTTATAACTAATACTAATAATAATTTATATAAATTCACATTATTTATTAACTATTTGACCAAACAATATTTGCATATGTTTGATTTCCACCTCATTAGCTGTGTAATAACAATTGTTAAAAATCTTATATTTATTAGATGGAAGTTTAAGGTCCACAATAAGTTCTATTTTCCCTACTATATTAAGAAACTATTGTGTATTCAATATTAAACTAAAGATGAAGTTTTACTTTTTTCATAGTAAAATTATATAGAAATTCAAAATTAGGAATAGGTGGTAAGCATAATATGATTTATATTATTTCTTCATTTTTCTTATTAATAGTAATAGGATTTATCAGGCAAATAAATACCTTAAATCAATTACAAGAAGATACTAACTTTCTTGTTACTTTCACCAAAAATTATGTTGAATACCTCAATAAGTATCTTGTTAAACCTAACAGCCCAGAAGGAAATACCTTGTTCAATTACTTGATTAAAAACTCCCAAAAATCCCAGGCACTCCTTGGTGAACTTGGATACATTGACTATAGACCTGCATTTGAAAATCATATCATAAAGAATTATCCTTTACTTGTTAACACAATACCCTCTTTACGTTCGAATAAAGTACTTGACTCATTATCATCCCTAGCAAGAAGTAACCCTATCGATGAAGAATTTTTATGGGTTCACAATCATTTAATGATGCGTATTGGCTATTATGAAGAACGTGAAGATAAAATAAGAAAAGAAATTCGAAATCCCTTTATTTTACTAAAAGAAGGAGTACAATTTATTGTTACTCTTCCAATTGCACTTATGTATTGGACTGGTTTAATTAAATATTCAACATTAAATAGGGTTTCAGATTACTTCATCTTTAAATTCCTGAACTTTTTAATTATTCTAATTGGTTTTTTATCAGCAATTGTTACACTTGTAACAGGCTGGGAACCTTTTATAAAGATAGCCAATAAATTCATATAGTTCTTTCTTGTTTTAAGGTAATCCCTGCATAGTAGACAGGGATTTTTTCTTTCAGCCCGCGTATTACAGTTTACAAGCGAATAGCCTTGTAGCTGGTTATACGATAGCTTTAGGTGACCATACTAATTAGTTATTGGATTGTTTAAGGGAAGTGGGGGTATTTAGTTAATTGTATTCATCTCAATAGTATTCTTTTGTTAAATATTCTTTCCATTATGAATGCCTTCTTTTTATTAATATAAAAATTAGAATTTGTCTACAATCTTTATATAATTGACTGACTATTTTAGGTATATAAAATTTGTCTACTAGAAATCATTGTATGGCAAATTCAAAATAGCATATGTTATAGAATAACTGAAATTTTTAATTTACATTTTACAAATTACAGCATTTAATTGTATTTCCATTTTTTACATCGTATTATATAAACATATATAAATAAATTTTTGATGGCAGGTGGATTCCTTTTGGAAAAACTTTTCTTTGGTTTTGGTTTCCTAATCGCTTCATGTATAGCGTTGTATGGAAAAGTTCCACTAAGTTCAATACAACTCTTTGGACTTTCTATAAGTGCATTTTTAATGAGTTTTTCTGGTATTTTCGATTCGCCAATTGAAAACGAAAGAAAAATTACTTTAAGCAAAATCATTAAAATTACTAGCTACGGTATTGCGATTATTGTAATAGCTATCCTTCCAACATTGGAAAATAACACTGAATTATTAGATTTTAGGAAGAATATACCAGATAGTGTTTTCCTTTTATCCGCACTAGGTTTCGCATTCATCACCATGTACTTAGGGGACATTTATAAACAAAAATTCAGATTACAATTAAGACGTGCAAAGCTAGATGGAAAAAAAGAAGTTTTAGAAGAGATAAAGAAAAGAAAAGACACAAAAAAGAATACATAAAGGGGAAGTAACATGATATTTAGAGAAAAAGAGTTAAAAGATTATGATACAAAATTAAGAGTTACTTTAAAAAGAAATAAAGAAGATTTATTAAGCCCTTGGCAAATCTCAAATTTCATTTCAACAATTTCTAGCCATTATTATAAAAATGAGTTGTTAAACACCATTAGTTTAGCCTTAAAAGAGGGTATACAACCAGAAAACATTTTTATTTTTAATAACTCCTTTAATCTATATAAATCTTACGCTAACCTTGATACTATTGATTTAAATGATATTAATGGAGTCAAAGACTTTTACCATTTAGGAAACCCAATAAGCTTGTTTCCTAATGAATTTTTGATTAAAATTAACATTATTTTTGGTTATTTTCGCAAGGCTAACGAAATTCTACACCGTTATAATTTGCCTAGAATGTATAAGGATATTTTAGGTGAGTTTATTAACTATATTAAACATAATGAGAATGCACTTGAAAGAATCCTTGATGAAATTTATAATAATGCGGTTGAAATTATTGATAGTTCAAAAAATAAGGATTTTAACATTAAGCAGATTGAAAATAGTTTATCAAGTTCTCGTCGAAAGTATTTAAATGATTACGACGAGTTCCTTAAAGAACAAATTAATCTAGAAATTCTTATAAATGATATAAAAGGTAATATAATTTCTTCATTCAAAAAAGAGGACAAATATAGTCACCTTGAGAGAAAATATTTTTCCAACTTTTTTGGTAAGTTAAACGATTTAAAAAGACCTATTGTAGCGATTTATAATAAAGAAGAAAATAGAATACAAATTTTATGCAACAGTTTTATTAATAGCCAAAAAAGAGATAATAAATTTTTGGATATTAAAGAAATTTCCCATAATAGTCCGTATTTAATATGTTTTTATATTGGAGTAAGTGTTGTTTTACCTCTAATACCTGTTTTAAAGAGTATAAAATTAGAAGATACAATTGAACAGGAAGAGGAAGAATTAAGAAGAGAAGAGTTAAAAACAGATGCGGAATTAGAAGAAATACTCAGGGAGTTAGAGGAGTTAGAAACTTTACCTGAAAATACAGCCGTTAACGAGGTGGAAACTGAATTTCTCCATGAAAAAATTTCGCTATACCAAGAAATTAACAATAAAAAATTCCGTAAGCCTATTGAAAAATTTGAGTTTGATAATAGAAATATAGATATAGAGAAAGTTGAATAAAAGAAATCATTTTGATATATAAATACCACACATAAAAGTACAGCATTTAAAGAAAAGACGCCTTCCTCATACTGGAATAGCGTCCTTTTTACTTTACTGATATTTTTATGTAAGGAAAAATTTCAAACTATTACTAAGCCTTGTTTCGTAAAGATTTTGCTACTTCAATCGCACGTTCCATACCCTGTATGTACATTTTATCCATATCAATTGAATACTGAATCTTTTCCTGTTCACTATCATTATTACAACCTCTTATTTGATGTAACTTATCCTCTATAGCCACTTTATATTCTACTATCTCTTCGTTTAATTCAGTCATCAAATCTTGTAATAAACTCATATTCCATCCCCCTATTTACTAATCCTCATCGACTTCTTCTACAACCACTTCAAACTCTTCTTCCGTAGCTGCTGTTAAAAGTTTTTCTATTCTTTTAACCATTATTTCATTTCCCTCTTCTTTAAACTGCTTAAGACATACTTCCAACATTTCAAACATTTCTACAGACTTCGATACTAATACAAGATTAGCTAATTGTTCTTCATAATGCACATCATTAGCCCACAAAGTTAATATTTCTGATTCTTCCTCTAAAATTTCAGAGTACCCTCTTATTTCAAATACATTAAATGCTTCATATTCTTGGCTAACATCATAAATTCTCCATTTCCCTTTACTAAAACACCTTTTAATCATATTAAGCCCCCTCTGTCCTACCGTAGTTCATCCTCTGATACCACATATATTTTAAAATCAGCAAAACTAAGGAACACAATTTGATTACCATTTTTTACTCGTTGGTAAACAGCTTGTTTCTTTGTAGGTTTGTCTATAAAATCTAAATGTTTTGTTCCATCTTTTTTCATAGCATAATAAATACCATCACGTTCATTTATAAAATCTAAAGCTTCTTCAAATGTAGAAAACTTTTTAGCGTAGTAAGGACTGTTCATTGCTGTATTGAAAGCCCAATTATCTTGCATTAAGTTCAGTCCATATTGTATTTTTTCTAAAGAATTTTCCTTAAACAAGTTTTTAAAAAAGATAGTCTGTTCTTTAGATAGAAACTTATCTTTTTGTTCTAATACTTCATGTATTATATCTTTCTGTTCCTCGGTAAATTGAAGTAAATCTTTTTCATTAGAAATACTTATATAGCCCCTTTTTGCTGTTACAACTGCAAGAACATCATCTTTATCTTCCTCATCTAATATTGTTCGTTGTATAACGTTTCCTTTATCATCTAAATCTTCAATAATTATACGCTTATTTCTTAACTCTGCTGGTATACCACTACCTGAAATGTTTATCCAACCACCGTTACCAGCCTTCATAATCATGTATGGTCTTTTTTCTGTTTTAAAAAACATACTCTTCCCCTCACTTCTCCTTATGTAAAAATATACCTAATTATAAATATAGCATGTAAAATGATATAATTAATAGAAATATAAAACTAAAGGAAGTGAACCATATTGACAGAGATAAAAGATAGAGATAAACATTACAAAAGACAAAAATTTGTACAACTAGCAGTTTATTTATTCGAAGTATTTTTTCTTATTTTTAGTGTATTAACTATCTGTTCATTCATTGATACAGGTTCTATGTTTGGCTGGCTAAAAGGAATTTCAGCATATGATTTTCTAGATAAAATAATTACAATATATACACTTCATACATTAGCAGTATTCGCATACGTAAGATTAAAACTATCTGCACGTGATGATGCATTTATTTCTATAGACCATGTTATTTCTCACGCCCTTAACATGTGTAAATACAATATTCCTCCCCAAAAAGTATTAGAACGCTGTAATGAGTTTAAAGAATCTACTAAAGGAAAAACTTATATGTTAAATAAAGAAGATATAAGAATAATAACCGCTATTGAAAATCAAATAGAAGGGCTTATAAACCAAACTATCTCTATTAAAGAATTTGAATACAACCTGGAAAGTTTAAAAATAGATTTAAACTTCGCATTACAATCCAACAATTTAGCTTGGACAAATTCATTTTTTCTCAATTGGGTTAAATAAATTTTTCACATCTTCATTGTTTTTTTCTACAAGGATATAAGCCCTCCCTTATTCTATTCTTGTAGATACCACTTCCCCATACCCTATTAAAAGCTATTAAATAATTTAGGGTAGCTGAACAAGATTCCCTCAACATCGTTATAATATATTATAACGATTATAAATTTATGTAAATGGAGACCATCGAGAACAACAAGCGTATGACGGAAGAAACAGGTAAAGCGTGATGATGTCGTCTATAAAATCGCATAAAAATAGACGTACAGCAAGGGTCGAATTGCTGTACGTCTTTCCGTTCATTATGCCGATAAAACTTTTTTTTAGATTTAACGGCATGAGGTCATAACATGATTTTAAGAAGTTTCTACTATATAAAAAGAAAAGGACTGCCACAACCAGGCCCCCTTCTAATCTCTCACTATAACCACGAGTTAGCGTAATACATACATCTAGTGAAACTATTCATTTCGATGGCTACGTCCATTAAACAAGCCAATTCAGTTGTTTTAAACTCAGTACTTTTAATTACAAATTGATTCTGTTGCTTATCATACTCTAAGTTAACCCATCCTGTATGTACTTCAGCACTTCAGCATTTAAATCAAATAAAAAGCCTTCTTTTTCTGTGTATCTAATGTTGGCAAACTCTTCATTCTTCAATAGTCTCTCGATAGCCGGAATATTCATTGTTAAATTCGCCAATATAGACTAAAACAAGTGTGTGTTGGTGGAAAGTCTATATTGACTTTCCTCCTTTTTTATTTACCGTGTTTTTCTATTAGTTCCTGCATTGCTTCATGTACTTTCTGATAATCACTAGCACATGGGTATGAAGGTGACCTTCTCCCAGAAACCTTACCATCATAAACCATTTGAACCTTATATACCTCTACTGCAATACCGTCCCAGATTTCACTGCCGTATGACACTTTATATTCAGTGTTCGCTGGGTGGGCTTTCTGTCCTGTAGTAGCAGGAACTAATAAGGATTCGATTGGGTGGAATACTTTAGCCATTTTTTTACCTCCTTCCTATAGAATCTATAGAAATTATAGAACTTATAAGAAAGGTAGTCGATTAATAATTATACAGTCGACTTTTAGTAGCGTTAAATCGTCAGAAAGCTTAGTCTACGAAATCGGTGCAGAAATTATTTAAGGGCCGGATGGGGCATAGTTCCCCCCCGTACCCCCTGGGTGGTGGGTATTGAGGTTTTCATTTGCGAAACGCGTGCGAAACAGCGTCATATATGCACCTGGGAAGGGCCTATATACCTAGTCCCGGATGTGGCACTCAATAACGCATCGAACGGAACACGCTGTTCGAATCGCTTCGTATTGCTATACACACGACACACATGCACATGCACAATGCACCAACCATGCACCATCATACACTATGTACTATGTACCACTCATACCCGAACGGCGTGTTACCATACGTACTACGATGTACCACATACCTATAGTCCTAACAGTCTGTCTAACTCTGCTACTATACATATAGCTATCACCTCACCTATGTCAGTGTCATAAACTAACATATTTGACACCAGTAATCCCACATGATAAGATAGCACCATCAGTCGGTGTCATAATTCAGTACCATAAATAACACCACAAAAGGGAGACGGTTATATATGAAATACGGTTACGCACGTGTTAGTACAGTTCACCAGGATTTAGAATCACAATTACAGACTTTAAACAGTGAGGGCTGTGAAGTCATCTATTCAGAAAAATATACTGGAAAGAATACGAACCGCCCGGAGTTCACGGCATTATTAGAAGTTTTAACAGAAGGTGACACGCTAGTTGTAACTAAACTAGACAGACTAGCCCGCAACACTAAAGAAGGTATTGAGATTGTAGAAATGTTATTTGAAAGAGGTGTTAAAGTTCACGTTTTAAACGTTGGGCTACTAGAAAATACGACAATGGGCCGCTTCTTCCTACAAACAATGTTAGCGGTGGCAGAAATGGAAAGAAACTTAATCCTGGAACGTACTGCTGAAGGAAAAGAAATCGCAAGGCAGAACCCGGACTATAAGGAAGGTAGACCTAACAAGTACACGACAAAACAAATGAATCATGCAATTCAACTATTAGAAACTCACAGCTACACACAAGTAGTAGAAAAGACAGGTATCAGCAAATCAACCTTAATAAGGGAAGTTAAAAAAAGAAAAGCATCTGCACAATAGAAGCGGGTGTTTTTTTGTATAAACTTACTTTTATATAGTGACAACCAAAACTACTACCTGGCCATGACATGCCCTACCAGGTTAAAGGGAATCCGCACCGTTACAGGATTCTTTTCAGCATAATATTTTCAATAATGCCCACACAATCCCGCTTTCGTGTAGTAGCTTCGTCAAGATTCGCTATGCTTCGTTAAATAGAGAAACAGCACTTCCCACAGCCATATCTCTTGCGTAACCTTATACAGCTGCTGCACAACAAAAAAAAGAGACAACCCTATTAATGGCTGCCCCTAACTTTAGCGTTATAATCTAATGCTTTTTTAATGTAGTAGTCATCTGATTCTTCTGGAATAGACTCTATTGGTGTCGCTTCTAGTTTTCGTAGTGCTTCACGTCTAGCTTTATTTGTTTTTGCTAATTCAATAGCTTCTGGCGTTTCCCAAGGTTTTAACGTCTTTTCCGATTCTACAAAGATTACTTGTGTCATTGCCCTTCCCTCCTTTTCGTAATGATTACAACTAGTGGTTTTAACTGCCTTTCACCTTAGTAACGTAGTAAAGATTCTTTTCAGACGCCATTATATTAAAAATAGGCATAAAAAAAGGCCCACCGTATACTTTCCGTGTACACAGTGGGCTAAAAAGAAATTTAGGAATTTAGGATTTTATTTAATTACAACTAAATTAAAAACAAGTAGTACGAGTAATTACCGTTTAGGTAGATACTCAATATCTTCTGCTGTATCTCTGCCTTGAATAAAGCGTGTAGCTTCATCATACGTTACTGGCAAGTAAATGCCGCCAGTTAAAAACTTATCTCCAAACTTCTTAGAGGATAAATTAGGGAAGTAAGACATTGGCTTAGCGTGGCCGCCTTCTTCAAGAACACCTTCTAGCATTCCATCCACCTTGTAATACTCATTTAACGGTTTAGACTCTGCTTTCAATGCTTCTAAGTACTTTCGTTTAGCTAATGACATTCTATGATAGGATTGTTTAGCAGCAGAGTCTCTTTCTACGTTAAACCCAGATATTAATTCCTTTGCTTCAGCTGATTTCGTAAATACATATCTATCCCGAACTGAAGCCATTACAACTAATTCTTCTTGCAATTCTGCAACGTCCTCCTGTAGCTTATCAAGTAACGTTTTTAACTTCTTTGCTTCCTTATCGTCACCACTAACAACCCTTATTTCTACTGCCTTAGGATATTCAACTTCATTTATAAATCTCATTTCGAGGATTTTATCTGCAATAGTCTTATTAGTAGCTTCAATTTGTTGGTCAATCTTTTCTAATCCTTCGTAGAAAGCTTTATGAAATGCTTCTACTCGGCTTTTGACACTCGACTGTAAAGTGCTTTGCATAATTCTTCACCCTCCTTTTCTCCTGGTTCAACAATAATCATGTAATCAAATGCTTCTGCTAATCGGTGTGCTTCTGCTACTGGTACATCTTTAGCGATATTTCGATTAAATTTAATTCCACTGTATTCATACTCATCAACTCTTATCTGCCCATTCTCTATTGGGTGTCCTGGAATTACTAGGTGAACAAGTTTGTTATGTCTAGCATAGTAATCTTTGATGAAATCTAAGCGTGTTTTTGCCTTTGTCATGTGTTTCTGTCTCCTTTATAGTGTATATTTGTTAAAGTCATCTATAAGCCTGTTAAGGCCGTTAAACGGCTTGTTTTTCTTTCTTCAGTGAAACTAGTTGGTGATAAAATAATAGTTCTGTATCTTCTAAACCTCTAGACTGGAACAACTCTAGAATTAACGTCTTCTGATGTGGTGCAAAAGAATTGTTTCTAATGTGATACTGGACATTTATACGCGTACAGCGTAAAGGAAACGCCATATCTTGATGTGATAAGCCATACAGTCTAGCAATCCCAGAAATGACTTCTCCAGTCATGAATTTTAATAGATGGCTATTGTTCTTCATGTATGTAACCTCCCTCCTACTTCAACTATTCAATTGATAGCCTTTCTTATCTTTAATAGCGTTAGAACAAGGTTTTGTACTACAATTTCTTTATCATTTATTAGTTAATAGACATAAAAATAGAGGTGCTACCAGCGGAAAACAAACCACTAATAACACCTCAAAATTTTTTATAAGAATTAAACTAATCAATACGTTTAAGCGGCCCAAGCCGTTGCCAGCTTTTTAATTCCACTATCCAGGAACCTTTTAACTTGCGAACGATATTTAATATCCCGCATCCCACCAATTTCATCTAATGTTTTAACACCTTCCATGATATATAGCTTTGCAACTTCTAATTCTTCACCTGTTAAAACTTCTTCAAGAAAAAGTTTAGTTGTTAAATCCTTCTCAAATTCCACGCTTCCCAATTTTAATGGTACCGCTTCGCCTTCTTCTACATCCTCTAAGTTCGCTTCTACTGATTTCGCAATATGAAAAAAATTTTTCCCTACTGGAGAATCCGAGACAAGTCCCTCTGCACGTAAATAGTCTATTATAACGGACTTGATAGCCTTTTTAATGTGTTCATATAAATAGTATTCGCTTATCCAAGAATACTCCTCTACAGCCTCCCAGGCACGTTCCTGGGCTATTGAGTATAAATCGCTGTAGCTTATCCGTGTAGACTTACCGAATTTCTTAAAGATTGTAGCTGCTTGTATCCTTGCTAAATTATCAATTAATGAATGTGAAGTTTGATAAAATGCTTCAAAAGGTTCGCCCGGTTCAATACCATAAGTCCTTTTAGCATAAACTTCCCACTGTTTTTCTAACTCAAATATCCTATTACAATGTCTATAACGGATTACCCTACGTCTCTTTGTCTCCTGTACTCTTTGAATCTTTGTAGATTCTGCCTTTTTTACTAATGCCACCGTCATCTCTCAATCTCTCCTAATTTTTTAAAATTAAGTGTTACAAATCGAGGTTAATTTTCGAATTTAATTACATATCTTACTAACGGAAATAATACCTCTACATCTTAGTAACGTAAGAGAAAGACAATACAGACGGTGTTAGAAATAATTTATTGGGCTGAATTTATATTTTTTAAAAATTAAGTGTTACAAATAGAGATTAACTTTCGAATATAATTACATATCACTCGAACGGGAATAATACCATACAGTCCTCCAGGAACACAGAGAAAGAGACAATATAAACAATGTTAGTTAATTACGTTTTAGTATATTTTGTACTCTAGTTTTATGAATCATTTTCATTTCTTCATCTAAAGCCATTGCAACTGCTACAGGGCTAGTTAATCCCTTTTCTTTATATCTTCTAGCAATTGATTGGTAAACCTCAATATCCTCCAATTCGCTAAATTGAAATCCCCATGCATCAACCACAAGTACACTCGATACTACAGGAAATCCCTCATTAACCATAGCTTGAACGCATTCTCCTTTATATTGAAAATAGCCAAGTGTGTCTTCATGTAATGAACGATATGCCCTTATAAAAGCCATAATACTTTCTCCCCCTTTAAACATTATCAGCTTATCACGTAGGAACGATATTACGTGATAAGCTGAATGCACTCCCTAGCACCGTAATGCTAATGTCAACGCCCCTTACATTATTAATCTTCATAAATAAGTTGCGTGTTTCCATTACTTAACTTCACTAATTTAAAGAACCCATGATTTTCAGCTTTTTTAACTGCGGACTGTATCTGAAATTCAGGTGCTTCAGGATGTTTTTCAATAATCTCTTTAATGATTTCCTCATACGTGTATGTGCCTTTATACGCATAAGACATAAACATTAACACTATGGCTAATTCAGTGTTAGACAAATCGTATTTATGATAATTTTCCATTAACTCTCTAGGTATTGGAGTAGATTCTCCGCCTTCTAACTCACTTTTTTCATGTAACTCTTTCCCTCGTTCTAATTGAGATAGTAAATCCTTTGAAAGTAAGTAAACGTCAATCATACCTTTTCCTAAGTCAGTGATGTAAGTTTCTTTTTCATACAAGCTATTTAGGACATCTTTCACTTTCTTCTTAGAAAGGCCTGTACGCTTACTTATCATATCAACTCTTATTTTGACATTAGAATTGTTAGAAGTATGCACAACATAGCAAAGATACATATACACTAATAGTTCATCTATATCTATACGTCCTCTTTCAAAATCAATAAACGGTACAACTGGTACTGGGAACTTTTTGCCCTCAGAGAATTTAAAAGTGATTTTATTTCCATCCTCATCAATCATTCCCTTAGCACCATTTAAAATGTGTTCCTTAAAAAATAACAGTAGCGTTTTCTTAACATCTTTCCCCATCTTTTCTTCCAAAAAAATTCTCTCAGTTAATTCGCCAGTAATCTTAATATCTTGAACTGTCACTAACTTTCTCCCCCTTTAAACATTGTTACCTAATTCTACCATTAATTACCTCCTAACCTATCAGGTTATTTTTTAACCGATAGGTATACTTCATATATCAGTTCTCTTGATTCAGGCTATCTGTACTGCTAATCGTATTTAAATCGCTTTGAAAATAAAAAAGGAACATGGACTATCTCCACATTCCCTTTTCCATTGTTATATGTTCATTAACAGTTGTTTAACAACTTCAAAAGTTGTCCCAGACCCTAATACAGCAGAAATAATCACTTCAAAATTAACATGAAAAGATATTTCTGTTGTATCTGAATCCTTCTTAGTAATTCATAGGGGAACTTTTTTTGTTTATTCTAGTCCCAACTCTTTTAATCTTTCCCATGACTTTTTAGGATGTCGTTTCCTCGTATGCCTTCTTTCTCGTTCCTGTTTAATAGCTGATAACAATATATGAGGATGACCTGTAACTACCGCACTTAGTAATCCTTCCTCGATAACCCCATATGGGTCGCAATCAGAATCTATCAAATAATTTTCCTCTATTAACTTGTTAAAGTCAGCCTGAATCTTATCTTTATCATGTTCTTTACTATTAGCAATACCATTAAACGCCCCATCAATGTATTCATTCCACAGTTTACTTAATCGTTCAAGTTGTTTTAAATGTTCCTCATTCTCTAGTAAAAATTCAATGTGTTTCTTTTCCATTTCATTTCCCCCTTTTTCTATACAGTTCTTACCATATCTTAGTTAGTGGTATTTATCTAGAGTTTCCTCTATCCATTGTTAGTGGTAGAAACTCTTTTAAATCTCTTGACTTTAGGTTTTTTCGGTTTTTATCATGCCACAGCGAAGTTAGGATAACGGCTGGCAGGCAGGTTTATCCCCTAGAATTCAAAGTTAAAAATAACTAAGAAAGCTAGAAAGGTAAGCGACTTTTTTTACGGTTAATGCCATGCCTTGCTTTGTCAGTGTTCCGTATGTATAGCCCCTATTCACTCAGCGATTTTCACCGCATACACCCTTTTTCTATGGCCTGTCCTTGTAATATCGTCCCTACACGACAAGCTGAATGTATTCCCTAGCACCGTAATACTAACGATAACCCCCGAACCTTTTAGAGAATCGTCCCTGGGCAAGTTCTCGCCCACCCTCACCAGAAGAACAGGGTTCCAATGAGGGGTTCTGTTTTTGTAGGCGTATACTCTGTACCCCCTGCACGACCAACAGCTAGCCACGCCGTAACACGTTCCCGCTAAATGTATGGCAGCACGGAATTACGGCTTATCAGTTTTTATATACGTGGTATCAGGCAATTCCACGTTCGGAATTACCGCACACCAACACCACTAATCGTCTAAAAAAGGCAATAAGAAACTACACCCCTTGCTATCCATTTTTGAAAAATGGTATAATACAAGTGCTGAATGTACGGAATATCCGTTATTTAGTTTTAAAACATGATTTTAAATTTTGAGTCTCCAGTTGCCGCTGGGGACTTTTTCTTTTACTTAAAATTTCATACTTGCCAGTGGTGAATGACGTTGATATTTATTTTTAATCTCATCATCAGTAAAGTCTAAATACGCCCTTTGAGTTACTTCTACCGATGAATGACCTAATACCCTAGACAAGCTAAACCAATCACCACCATTAAGAATGTAATACTTTGCAAAGTTATTTCTTAATTGGTGAGGTGTGAAATGTATCCTTACCTTTTTACCAATACTTCTAATACTCGCTTCAAAATTATTGACGTTTAACATTGTCCCTCTTATCGTAGGGAACAAGTACTCTGCATCACTAAATCTATCCCTATACTTCAACCAACGCTTTAAATCGTTAGCCATGATATTAGAAAAATACACATATCGTTGTTTCTTATTTTTCGGATTTGTAATTAGGATACTTTTATTTTTTATATCTAGGTCTTCGACTTGCATACTGCAACATTCTCCTGCACGTATACCTGTATCTAAAATAAGTTTAATCATGACGTAACTTCTAAACCCATGGAATGTACTTATATCAATCGAATACAACACTTTCTTTATGTCATCTACTGATAACAATATTTTTTGTTTCCGTTGCGGCTTAATTGATTCGATATTAGATATTGGATTCTTAGCAATATCACCTTCAGCTTCTAAAAAATTAAAAAACACTTTAATATTGCGAAGGTAATTAGCAATTGTTGTTTCGCTAACGGTCTTTCCATAATCAGTTCTACGTGTTGGATAATTAATTTCTTCACTAGCCGTATTAGATGTAAATGTGTATTTACCACGTTCCCGCAAATATTTAATGTACGTTCGAATATGAAGAGGTTTCACCTTATCAACATCCGTAATCTTTAGTTCTCTTTCTAAATATGAAGCAAATAGTTTCAACGTTTGGTCGTATGACCGAATTGTTTTCCTACTTAAATGCTTTGCATCGCAATGAAGCAAAAAGTTTTCAACATTCATCTGAAAGTTATTCATACAACAAAAAAACCTCCTAGCTATTGGAATTAAAATTTCAATCCAATAAATAGAAGGTTTTTAAATTAACCGCCAATTACCTATGTACTTTATTGCCTACATACATAATTCGTTGGTTATTAAATTTTGTTATGAAATACGCTTAACACCTTGATATTACAGCGTTTACGAAGCCTTATGTTCAAGTCTCAGCTTATCCGCAACCATTGCGATGAACTCGGAATTCGTAGGTTTTGCTTTTGACATGGATACTGTATAACCAAATAAGGACGAAATAGAATCAATATTCCCACGGCTCCAAGCTACTTCAATTGCGTGACGGATTGCGCGCTCAACACGACTTGCTGTTGTATTATATTTCTTTGCGATATCTGGATATAATACTTTAGTAATAGACCCTAGTAATTCGATATCATTGTACACCATAGAGATTGCTTCTCGTAAGTACATGTACCCTTTAATATGAGCGGGTACACCAATTTCATGAATGATACTTGTAATACTCGCATCTAAGTTTTTCGGTTTTCCATCGATCGTTGTTGCTGATCGGAAAGATGGTAATGGACGTTTAATAGTAGCACTTTCCTTACCACTAACTTGACGAATATGACTTGTTAAATTCTCCATATCAAATGGTTTTAATATGAAATATGATGCCCCTAAATCAACCGCTTTTTTCGTCACATCTTCTTGTCCGAATGCTGTCAACATAATAACGCTAGGTTGTCTTAACCTTTCAATATGTCGCATTTTCTCTAGCACAGCTAGACCATCTAAATGTGGCATAATAATGTCCAAAACGAGTATATCAGGCTGCTTCTCTTTCAATAAGTTTAAACATTCTTGACCATTGTAAGCAATTCCGATAACTTCCATATCATCTTGGGCAGCAACATAGCTCTCTAGCATCGATACCAATTCTTTATTATCATCCACAAGACATACTTTAATTTTCTCCACAGTTTTTCCTCCCTTACCGAATCGATTCTTCCGACATGTGTAAGCTTCTAGGCTACATGAATTGTTCGACAATTGTGTGAAAATTCCCTTTAAAGTTTCTTACTTTCCGATAAAATCACAAAAAAATATGTTTATCGTTCATTTTTTTCTTTTCGCAACACATTCCATCATAGAATTACAGCGAAACGTTCAACCCTTTGCTTATATCTTACAACAAAAAACAGCTCTTGCGGAACTTTTACAAAATTTCAACGAATTTTTCAAGAGAAAAGCGAGCTAATATGTATTAGCTCGCTTTTTTCTCTTGATCATAAATATTAATTCCAGCCTCATGTAACATCCATTCAATATGAACACCGTATCCTGACGTTGGATCATTTACAAATACATGTGTAACCGCACCAATTACTTTCCCATTTTGCACAATCGGACTTCCACTCATTCCTTGTACAATACCACCCGTTTTTGCTAGTAAACGTTTATCTGTCACTTTTATAACCATACCTTTTGTAGCCGGGAACTTTTGTGGTACCGTACTAACAACTTCAATATCAAACGCTTCCACCTTATCTTGATCAATAACTGTTAATATTTTCGCTGGCCCTTCTTTTACTTGATGGGATAATGCGATAGGCATTGCTTTATCCATTATGCCGTTTGTCATATTTGTGTTTAATTTCCCAAAAATACCATACGGGCTATTTATTGTAATATTACCAATCACTTCACGATCCGGTGAAAATCTTGCTAATTTTTCTCCCGGGTTCCCGTGACTTCCTCTTTCAATAGACGTTACTGTCGAACGCATAATTTGTCCATCTTCTACTTGAATTGGCTTTTTTGTATCATTATCAGAAATTACATGACCAAGCGCTCCATATTTCATAGAATCTGGATGTACAAATGTCATCGTTCCGATACCAGCTGCTGAATCACGAATATACAGTCCAATTCGGTAAGAGGATTCACCATTGTCTTTTTGTGGTGTTAGCTTAGCACGAATATATTTTCCATCTCTTAATAAAACAAGATTAAGCGGTTCACCTGTTTCTCCACTATTATGAATAAATGGTGCTACATCACTCATTCTTTCAATTGTTTTACCATTGATTTCAGTAATCATATCTCCAATCTGTACACCAGCTGTTTCACCAGGAGATACTTTACCCTTTTCAGTTTGAATTAAATGATGGCCTACAACAAGTACACCTTTTGTGTTCAATTTTACACCAATCGATTGTCCACCTGGAATAACTTTAAAATCTTTTAATACTTTCACGTTTACTTTTTTCACTGGAAAACCAGCAAGTTGAAACACCATATCAGCTTCACCATTTTGATGAGAATTCACCATAAGTTCTTGTTCATTTGAACTTACAGTAAATACATTACGATTTGTAGATGCAGCCTTAAAAACTGGTAATGATGCTATTTCTGATTGTTGTCCTTCAAAAACAACAAGTTGCTTCGGCGATGAAATAAACGTTCGAAGCGGTTTAAAACATCCAATAAAAACTAGAGAAACAAGGAGACAAAGACCTATTATTTTTCGAAATCTTTCTAATTTCAATTTGTTCACTCTCCTCGCTCCTACCCCACATTCAGCCTCTTGGCTTCACTTTTTAATCTCTCCTTGCAGCGCTTTATTTATAACCGGAAGAATTAAGAAATCGTCATTTGAGAAAAAAAAGCTATCCATTACTGGATAGCCTCTGCTGTCTGTTTGAAATGATGCGCTTGCGTAAGTAACTCTTTCGCATGCTCTGTCGTTAAATCTGTAATTTCAACACCAGAAATCATTCGAGCAATTTCTGTTACTTTTTCATCCGTACTTAACACGGTAACCGATGTAATCGTCCGATCATTCGCCACTTGTTTTCTAATAAATAAATGAGAGTCCGCCATTGAAGCTACTTGAGGTAAGTGCGTAATACAAAGTACTTGCGAGTTTACTGATACACGATAAATTTTTTCCGCAATAGCCTGTGCCACCCGACCACTCACACCCGTATCCACTTCATCAAAAATAACAGATGCAACACCTTGATGCTTAGAAAAAATGCTTTTTAAAGCTAAAATAATACGAGATAACTCTCCGCCAGAAGCGACCTTTGAAAGTGGCTTTAAAGGTTCACCCGGATTCGTTGAAATATAAAATTCCACATGATCGTAGCCATCCGCCGTAAGTTTTACCGGTGTTCCTTCCACGAGAGGTTCTTCTACATTTCCTACCCTCTTCATAATTCTCACTTCAAATTTCGTTTTTTCCATATATAGTTCTTTTAATTCTTGATGAATAGCGCTTGTAAGATGATCTGCAAGCTCATGACGCATAGTACTTAACAACGTTGCTTCTTTTACAATAACACTTTCTAATTTCGTTAACTGCTTTCTCGTCGTTTCAATATGTACGTCTTTATTTTCAATCGTAAAAATTTCTTGTTCAATTTTATCAGCATACGCTAAAATCTCTTCTACAGTATTTCCATACTTTCTCTTTAACATACGGATTTCATTCAAACGTGTTTCAATTTCATCTAGACGTTTCGGATCATATTCCATCATATCTAACTTTTCTCTAAGCTGGTATGCAACTTCTTCTAATAAGTAATAACTATTTGCAATAGAATCATGATTTTCTTGATACGCTTCATCTAAGTGCGTAATACTCTCCATTTGTCCCATTGCATTTCTTACGTGATCTAATCCCTGTCCGTCTCCACTTAACGAACGATACGCATCTCCTAATGCTTTATAAATCTTTTCAAAATTAGAGATTTTTAATCGTTCCTCAGTCAATTCATATTCTTCATCCATTTTTAAATCCGCCTTACGAATTTCTTCATGTTGGAATTGAATTAAATCTAGACGATGGGCCATTTGTTGTTCATTTTCACTCAAAGATTTCAGCTGTTTTTTTAACTTCTCATAGTCTGTATATACATTTTGATATATGTCCAATTGTTTAACAATGCGATTTCCATCAAAATGATCAAGCATAAACATATGACGCTCTTCATTCATTAAATCTTGTGTTTCATGCTGTCCATGAATATCAACTAGCGTTTTTCCAATCTCTTTTAATATGCTGAGTGTAACAAGTTTCCCATTTACACGACAGACACTTTTTCCGTTCGCAGCGATGTCACGCTTCAAAATAATCATGCCATCTTCTATTTCTATATCTAACTCTTCTGCCTTTGCGATACATGGATGCTTGTCATCCTCTACATAGAATAATCCTTCTATCTCAGCCTTTTCTGTTCCATATCGAACAAATTCTGCTGAACCACGGCCACCAACAAGCAAACTAATTGCATCAATAATAATAGATTTTCCAGCTCCTGTTTCACCACTTAAAACGGTTAAACCTTTTTGAAAAGAAATATTTAATGCCTCAATAATAGCAAAGTTTCTGATCGATAATTCCGATAACAATGCCCCATTCACCTCGTTATAAACTAATCCCCTATTAAGGGCTTTTCTCAGTATTCTTCATTCAAATAGTTATACTATATGTTTGTATGTATAAATTACTCTTCTAACCCGCTCCATTGTACCAAACATTCGTTTTACGGGTCAATCCACCTATTTTCTAACTTCATTCAAAAAAAAATAATGTATTGTATTTGAAAATCCGTATTTTTCGCCAATAAAAATATCTTGTTTACTTTCCACTTTACAGAGGAAAGTAAACAAGATTTTTCTGTTACAGCATATTTAAGAAACGATCAGAGACAACACCTGTATCTTCAGGTGTACGGCAAATAATTAAGCAAGTATCATCACCACAAATGGTTCCAACGATCTCATCCCACTCTAAATGATCAATAAGTGCCCCAAGTGAATGAGCGTTACCAGGCAATGTTTTTAGCACCAGCATATGTCCTGCCGTGTCTAATTTTACAAATGAATCCACTAGATTTCGTTTTAATTTTTGCAACGGATTAAATCGTTGATCTGCTGGCAAGCTATATTTATAGCGACCATCATGTAATGGTACCTTCACTAAGTGCAGTTCTTTAATATCGCGCGATACTGTTGCTTGCGTTACATTAAACCCCACATTACGTAAAATATCAACTAGTTCATCTTGTGTTTCAATTTCTTTGTTCGCAATAATTTCCCTGATTTTAATATGGCGCTGACCTTTATTCATACATTTGCACCTCACACTATCTCTTACCATAGTTTAAACATTGGTATACTTCATTTATTTATGTTAACGTATAATCCGCTACTTGTACACAATTGTTTTTACAATCATTATACAATTACAACAAAAAGAGGAACAACATATGTTATTCCCCTTTCCCTTTTTGTTTTAGAACATCATGCGCTTCTGTAACAACTTGCTCAATAGAAACCGGAGAATGATTTTCACCATTCTCACGCTCACCGTGCCACTTTAGATGAATTAAAAATTCAATATTTCCATCCCCGCCTGTAATTGGTGAGAATGTTAAACCTTCGACATTATAGCCTTCCTTAAGAGCAAAATCGACAATCATTTCCACGACAGCTTCATGTACTTTTCTATCACGAACAATGCCTTTTTTCCCGACTTGTTCTCGTCCAGCTTCAAACTGAGGTTTAATCAATGCAGCCACATCACCATTTGGCGTAAGCATTGTTTTTAAAACCGGCAATATAAGCCTTAATGATATAAATGAAACATCAATACTTGCAAACTGCGGTAAACCACGCTCTAAATCTGCCGGTGTCACGTAACGGAAATTCGTTCGTTCCATCACAACAACACGCTCATCTTGACGCAATTTCCACGCAAGTTGATTATATCCTACATCTAATGCGTAGGATAACTTCGCCCCATTTTGAAGCGCACAGTCTGTAAAACCACCAGTTGATGAACCAATATCTATCATAACTTTATCTTGTAAATCAAGTTTAAATGTTTCTAATGCCTTTTCAAGCTTATAACCACCACGGCTTACATACGGCATAACTTGCCCTTTCACCGTAATCTCCGTATCTTGCGAGATTTTCTCCCCTGGCTTATCGAGTCTCATTTCATTCGCATATACAAGACCTGCCATAACAGCACGTTTAGCCTTCTCACGCGTTTCTATAAGTCCTCGCTCTACTAATAATACATCTACTCTTTCTTTTTTTACGCTCATTTGTTACGCCCTTTTTTGTTTTGATGGAATCATTGTATGAATACGGTCTACAACAGCATCTGTCGTTAAACCAATTTCTTCTAACAGTTTTGTTACACTACCATGCTCTATGAAGCGATCAGGAATACCCATTCGTTCAATTAAAGCACTATGGTACCCGTTCTCAGAAGCAAATTCAACTACTCCCGTTCCAAAGCCACCGATTAAACAAGCCTCTTCAATCGTTAAAACCGGTATATTTTTCCCTAAAAGCTCATGTAAATATGCTTCGTCCATCGGCTTAATAAAGCGAGCATTCACTACTTTCACTGATACCCCAGCTTGTTCAAGACGCTCAGCTGCTTCCATTGCCATCGGGATTGTCGTACCAAACGTTAAAATTGCTGCTTGTGTGCCTTCTTTTAACGTTTCCCATGTACCGATTGGAATCGCCTTTAATTCTTCGTCCATTTGAACGCCAAGTCCATTGCCGCGTGCATAACGTAAAGCAATCGGTCCATCTTCATACTGCATCGCTGTATATACTAAATGTTGTCCTTCATTTTCATCTTTCGGCATCATAAGTACCATATTCGGCAAATGACGTAAAAACGAGATGTCAAATACACCTTGATGCGTTTCACCGTCTGCTCCAACTAATCCAGAACGATCTATTCCAATGAAAACATTTAAATTTTGGCGACAAATATCATGAACAACTTGGTCATATGCTCTTTGTAAAAACGTTGAATAAATTGCTAAGAATGGCTTCATTCCTTGCGTTGCCATACCAGCCGCCATTGTTGTAGCATGCTGCTCTGCAATACCTACATCAATCATACGATTCGGAAATTCTTTTTGGAATTTCTCAAGTTTTGATCCAACAGGCATTGCAGGCGTAATTGCAACGATACGTTCATCCGTTCTCGCTAGCTTAAGCACTGTTTCACTAACAACAGCACTCCATGCTGGTGCAACTTCCTTCGGTTTAACGAAGTCACCTGACTCAATTTTATACGGTCCTGTTCCATGCCAAGTTCCAATAACGTCACTCTCAGCTGGTTTATAACCTTTTCCTTTTTTCGTAATAACATGAACAAGTACTGGGCCTTTTGTTTTCTTTGCATATTGCAACGTTTCGAATAACTTTTCATAATCATGCCCATCGACCGGGCCTAAATATGTAAAGCCTAATTCTTCAAAAAAGACGCCTGATACTAGTAAATATTTTAGACTATCTTTTATTTTCTCTGCTGTCGCAGCAACTTTCCCGCCAACTGCTGGGATTTTCTTCAATATATACTCTAGTTCATCTTTTACCCAATGGTACTTCCCTGCGGTACGTAAACGACCAAGTACATTATGAAGTGCACCGACGTTTGGTGCAATTGACATTTCATTATCATTCAAAATAACAGTCATGTCCGTTTTTTCATGCCCAATATGGTTCAATGCCTCTAAAGCCATTCCGCCTGTTAATGCACCATCGCCAATGATTGGTATAACGTATTCGTCCGTTTTCTTTAAATCACGTGCTAGAGCCATTCCCATTGCAGCAGATAACGACGTCGAACTATGACCAGTTTCCCAAACATCATGCTCACTCTCGCAGCGTTTTGGAAAACCACATAGACCTTGGTATTGCCTTAACGTGCCGAATTCTTTCGCACGCCCTGTTAAGATTTTATGTACATAGGATTGATGTCCTACGTCCCATAAAAACTTATCTTTCGGACTATCAAATAATTTATGCAGAGCAATTGTGAGTTCTACTACACCTAAATTAGGTGCAATATGTCCACCTGTTTGAGAGAGCTCTTCAATTAAAAACTTACGAATATCCTCACTCAACCCCTCTAGTTCACTGATAGACATATCTTTCAAAAAACTAGGGTTTTGAATTTGCGTTAGATCCACATGGATCACTCACTTTCATTTCATAATCTGTCAACATGTCAAATATTATAAGAAACATTTACACAACACAAGAAATTATCTTTTCTATTCTTTTTATCTTATCCTGCTTTCAGAAAACACTTCCATTTTTTCACTTATCATATTATACATCATATTTCTTTACGCGATGAAAAAAATAGCCGCTAACACGAAGTGATAACGGCAATGTAATCTACATATATTTTTGCCAATAACAAGAAAAGAAAAACCTTTTCCTACATTTATATCATAAAATGATGAATGACTCAACAAATGAAAACGCTGTTATATTAGTTATTACGTTTTGCGATTAAATCACAAATAGATAGTAAATATTCATCTTGTAATTGTAAGGAGCTAATAGAATCTTTTGCTTTTGCAATTTTCTCCTCTAAAATAGATTTTGCTCTATCTACAGTAAATAACGTCGTATATGTGCTCTTTTCGTTGGAAGCATCACTACCAATCGGTTTTCCAATCGCTTCTTCTGTTCCTTCAACATCCAAAATATCATCTCGAATTTGGAAAGCTAGACCGATATATTTCGCAAATGCAAGTAACTTCTCTTCTTGCTCTTCTGTAGCATCAGAAAGTATCGCTCCTGCAAGTACAGCAAACTCAAGCAGTTTACCTGTCTTATGATTATGGATGTACTCTAATTCATTAATTGTAAGTCGTTTTCCTTCAGCTTCCATATCTGCCACTTGTCCAGCAACCATTCCTTCAGGTCCCGCTGCTTTCGCAAGCTCAAGTACAAGTCTTACTTTTTTTTCAGCAGAGATTTCTTTTTGCTCATATGCCATAATAACTTGAAAAGCATATGTCAACAAACCATCTCCCGCTAAAACTGCCATTGCTTCACCAAATACTTTATGATTTGTAGGCTTTCCTCGTCTTAGATCATCATCATCCATACAAGGTAAATCATCATGAATTAACGAATATGTATGAATCATTTCAAGGGCACAAGCTGCACCCACTCCAAGATTTCTTTCTTTCCCAAACGCTTGTAACGTTGCAAATAAAAGTAACGGGCGGAGACGTTTCCCACCCGCTTCCAAAGAATACGCCATCGCTTCACGAAGCACATTTGGACATTGTAATTCATTTGCATAGCTTACAAGCTTTTCTTCTACAAAAGTTTTACTCTCTTTCAAAAAAGCATCAAAAGCTATATGTGTCACTATGCTTCATCTCCTAAAGCAGTAAACGGTTTAAGCTCTCCATCTTCCCCAAGGATAACTGCCATTTGTTCTTGTACATCTTTCAATTTCTCATCACAAAGCTTAGATAATTCCATGCCTTCCTTAAAATAAGAAATCGCTTCCTCTAAAGGTACATCACCTTGTTCAAGCTTAGAAACGAGATGCTCAAGCTGCGAAATTGCTTCTTCAAAGCTTAACTTATTTTCCATTATTCAATTCACGCTCCTCTATGCTTGATACGCTACAATCTAGTATTCCATCTTGTAATTGAACCGAAACAGCATCTCCAAGGCTAACACCTTTCACGCTTTTTAATACTTGTTTCTCTTCATCGTATACAAGCCCATACCCTCTCATCATTACTTTAAGCGGGCTTAATACCTCAAGCTTTTGAGCCGCTCTCACAAATACGAACTCCTTCGTTTGAAGTAATGTTTGCATTTCACGTTGCAACTGCTTTTGCAACGTTTCAATTGCCGTTTTCGTTTGTATAATTTTTTGAGATGGGTGGTGCTTTTCTAAATAAAATGAAAGTTGCTTTAATTGATTTACTTTTTTATCTATATAACGCTCTTTCGCTAAAACAAGTTGTTCAAGAGCCCTGTCTAACTGCTCTTCTTTTTGCTCGTACACTTGCCTTGGATAACGGAACGCATAAGATTTTTGTAACACTTGCA
This sequence comes from Bacillus sp. NP247, assembly GCF_018966865.1. NCBI lineage: Bacteria > Bacillati > Bacillota > Bacilli > Caryophanales > Bacillaceae > Bacillus > Bacillus sp. NP247. The sequence continues at coordinate 1,458,177 of NZ_CP076653.1, forward strand.
ATTTTTCTTCTTTTTTATGTACTCTCTCTCTCATTGCTCTTTGCAATCTCAGAGTTCTTTGTAATACCTTTTCTTGTAACTCTATAGTATTAGGTACCGCCAGCTCAGCTGCTGCAGTCGGTGTTGGCGCACGTAAATCCGCGACAAAATCTGCAATTGTAAAATCTGTTTCATGGCCTACAGCCGAAATAATCGGAATCTCACTTGTAAAAATTGCTCTTGCAACTACTTCCTCATTAAAGGCCCATAATTCTTCAATAGAGCCTCCACCACGTCCAACAATTAAAACATCAATATCTCCCATTTCATTCGCTGTACGAATTGCTTGTACAATCGAGGGAGCTGCTGACTCCCCTTGTACAAGTACAGGAAACACAATAACATTTCCAATTGGATAACGACGTTTAATTGTTGTTATAATATCGCGAATTGCTGCTCCTGTTGGCGACGTGATTACACCTATTGTTTTAGCATACGGAGGAATTATTTTTTTATAAACTTGAGAAAACAAGCCCTCTTCCTCTAAACGAACTTTTAATTGCTCATAAGCTAAATGCAAGTTTCCAATTCCGTCAGGCTGCATGTCTTGAATATAAATTTGATAAGAACCACTCGCCTCGTAAACAGAAATCTTTCCTTTTACAAGTACTTTCATTCCATTTTCCGGTCTGAATTTAATGTTACGATTATGACCCGCAAACATAACCGCTGCAATTCTTGCATTTTCATCTTTCAATGTAAAATACATATGACCACGACTATGATATTTAAAGTTGGAAATTTCTCCTTTTAACCAAACAGACTGTAAATGCGGATCATACTCTATTTTTGTTTTAATATAGCGTGTTAATGCTGTAACGGTTAAATATTGTTTCTCCATTTCTCTCTCCTCATAGCCGATTCAAATTATTGACAAACAACACCTGTACGCTTTGCAGACTCCACAGTGTTGTGAAGAAGCATTGTAATAGTCATTGGGCCGACTCCTTTTGGCACAGGCGTAATGTAACCTGCAACGTCTAATACATTGTCAAAATCAACATCACCACAAAGTTTACCTGTTTCTAAACGGTTAACACCAACATCAATTACAACCGCACCTTCTTTAATATAGTCAGCTGTTACCATTTTCGGTCGTCCAACGGCTACGATTAAAATATCAGCTAACTTCGATAATTCTTTTATATTTTGCGTCTTAGAATGACAATATGTGACAGTTGCATTTTCATTTAAAAACAGTTGTCCCACTGGTTTACCAACAATATTACTTCTTCCAATTACAACAACATGCTTTCCAGAAATATCAAGATTCGTTTCTTTTACTAATTCTAAAATGCCATGCGGTGTACATGGAAGGAATGTGTCTTGTCCCGTCATCATACGTCCTACGCTGATTGGGTGAAATCCATCTACATCCTTTTCCGGTGAAATTCTTTCAATGATAGCTTTTTCTTCAATATGTTTTGGTAAAGGTAATTGTACCAATATGCCGTTAATGCGGTCGTCTCCATTTAAGCGATCGATTTCAGCAAGCAAACGCTCCTCAGTAATCGTTTCAGGAAGTTCAATTAGCTCTGAATAGATTCCTACTTGCTCACAGCCTTTTTCTTTTCCTTTTACATAAGAACGAGATGCTGGATTTTCTCCAACTAAAATAACTGCTAATCCTGGTACAATCCCTTGCTCTTTTAACTTCACAACTTCTTCTTTTAATTGTGCTCGTTTTTTCTCCGCAACTTCATTTCCTTTGATGATTACTGCTACCATTTTAAGTTTCCCCCTTAAAGAAATTACAGTGTATCTTTTATATTAGATAAAACGCCGTTAATAAAACGACGAGATTCCTCATCCCCAAATGTTTTTGCGATTTCAATTGCTTCGTTAATTGTTACATTGTGCGGAATTTCTTCCATGTATTTCATCTCACACACAGCTACACGTAAAATACTGCGATCAACAATACTAATACGTTCCAACTTCCACTTTTTTAAATTTTGACGAATTGCTGCGTCAATCTCTTCTTTGTTGTCTACAAATCCTACAACAAGTGATTCTAGAAACTCATTTGTTTCTTCACCTTCATCTAGCGTATTTTCCACCGCTACTTTCGGTTCTAATTCTCCTGTAATATCCATTTGATATAATGCTTGCATTGCTCTTTCTCTAGCCGTCCTACGTTTCATTGTAACTCTCCTTTATACTTCAAGTCTTTCCTTATGCTTTGTTATATTATTATAATTTATAAGCCGTCAATTCACTTACTCTTGCAGTTTTCATTGATTTTCCAACCTTATAATACAATGATAATAACACAATTTATCGTTTCACACACGGGGTACAGGGCTGAAAAATAATAAAAAGATTAACTTCAAGTTCCATATCTTATCACAATGTACGTTTTTTGGAAAAATGAAACATTCCCTTTTATATTTCTTATTTTTTGAAATAGTATAATAATTAGAGGGTTTTAGTTTGCGAAGAAATGAAACGATAAAAAAGATGCCTATTTTACTAGGCACCTTTTTCACTCTTACACTGGTTCGATTTCTGTTTTTTGTGTTTCGAATGTTACGCCAACGATGTGAACGTTCACTTCTTTTGGCTCAAGTCCTGTCATTGTAAAGAGTGCTTGGCGAATATTGTCTTGAATTTTTTGTGCAACAACTGGAATTGCTACACCAAAATACATCACAACATAAAGGTCAACAATAATATCTTCGTTTGCTAATTCAACCTTTACACCTTTACCATGATTTTTCTTACCTAACTTCTCAACAACATCTGTAGCAAAATTACCACGCATTGCCGCTACACCTTCTACTTCAGCAGCTGCAATACCTGCAATCACTTCGATTACTTCTGGTGCAATTTCTACTTTTCCAAGAGTTGTATCTTGACCCATATCTAACATATGTTCAGCCATGAAAAAAACCTCCTTTAATGTATCACTGCGTCACAAGTTCATGCTCTTCCAAAAATTTCGTGTTAAACTCACCTTTTACAAAATCAGGATGATCTAGCAATTGCAAATGGAACGGGATTGTTGTATGTACGCCTTCAATGACAAACTCGCTGAGCGCTCGCTTCATTTTTGCAATTGCCTCTTCACGTGTTTTTCCGTGAACAATTAATTTAGCAACCATCGAATCATAGAAAGGTGGTATTGAATATCCCGGATATACAGCTGAATCGACGCGAATACCAAATCCGCCTGGTGGTAAGTACATTTCTACTTTACCTGGAGATGGCATAAATTTTTTGGCAGGGTTTTCCGCATTAATTCGACATTCCATTGCCCAACCATTAAATTGCACTTCTTCTTGCTGTAACGATAACTTTTCTCCAGAAGCAACAAGAATTTGTTCTTTAATTAAATCCATCCCTGTTACCATTTCAGTAACTGGATGTTCAACTTGGATTCTCGTATTCATCTCCATGAAATAAAAGCTTTTCGTTTTATATTCATAAATAAACTCAACCGTACCAGCACCTGTATAATCAACCGCTACCGCCGCTTTAACTGCTGCGTCACCCATTTGCTTGCGAATATTCTCATCAAGTGCAGGTGATGGACTTTCTTCTAATAGTTTTTGCAGACGGCGCTGAATTGTACAATCACGCTCTCCTAAATGAATGGCATTTCCATGTGTATCTGCCATTATTTGAATCTCAACATGGCGGAAATCTTCAACGTACTTCTCTAAGTATACACCAGGGTTCCCAAAAGCGGTACTGGCTTCTTGTTGTGTAATTTGAATTCCTTTTACAAGCTCTTCTTCATGGCGCGCAACACGAATACCTTTTCCGCCGCCACCTGCAGTCGCTTTAATGATAACTGGATATCCAATTTGATTAGCAAGCTCGATCGCTTCTTCGGTATTTTTAATAATCCCTTGTGAACCTGGTACAATTGGAACCCCTGCTTCTTTCATTGTATCACGTGCAACGTCTTTTGTGCCCATCTTTGAAATCGCTTCTGGACTTGGACCGATAAAAATTAAGTTACACTCACGGCATAATTCTGCAAAATCTGCATTCTCTGCCAAAAATCCATATCCCGGATGAATTGCATCACAACCTGTTAATTTCGCAACACTAATAATGTTCGTCAAATTTAAATAGCTTTCTTTTGAAATCGTTGGTCCAACACAATACGCTTCATCTGCAATTTGCACATGAAGTGACTCTTTGTCTGCTTCTGAATAAATTGCAACTGTTTCAATATCCATTTCTTTACAAGCACGAATAATTCGTACAGCAATTTCCCCACGATTGGCTATTAATACTTTTTTTATCATCACAAAGACTCCCTTATTACGCTTTTACAAGAAATAGCGGTTGTCCATACTCAACAAGCTGTCCGTTATTAACAAGAATTTCAACAATTTCGCCCTCTACATCTGCGTCAATTTCGTTAAATAATTTCATAGCTTCAACAATACATACGATAGAATCTTTCGATACTCTGTCCCCAACACTTACATATTGAGGTGTATCAGGCGAAGAAGAGGAATAAAATGTCCCTACCATCGGTGATGTGATTTTATGTAGGTTTTCATTTTGAACAGCTTCCTTCTCTTCTTGCTTTTGCACTTCTACTTGCGCTGCCGCTACTGTTGTTTCTACTTCAACAGATGCTGCTGGTTGTACTACCTGTTTCGTTAACGGTGCTTGCACAGCAACAACTTCATTACCACGTTTTTTCATTTTGATTGTTGTACCGTCTTTTTTGTATTCAAATTCATCAATATTAGAGCTATCAATTAATTTAATTAATTCACGAACTTCTTGAATTTTAAACATGTAAAATCCACTCCCATACTCTTGTTTGTCCCGTTTTTACAGATTGGCATCAAACTGATTTACTGTAAAAATACGATGTATTCTATTAGAAAATTTATTCCTATGACATTTACTAATAGAAATATTTACTATTCCCATCTTACGCTAAATTTTTTAAACATTCCAATTTATATTTCTTTATTATAAATCGAAACTCCTGTTAAAATATTATTCCACCAAAAATTTATTACCTAGTAATAATACCAAGTTTCACACAAAATTGGCAAGACCACTTCCAAAAAAACATTCTTTACTTTTTCAAAACTGTAAAGTGTAAAAACGTAATTCCCTCAGCATTCTTCATTTTATCTACGGTGAAAAAACATATTTTTACCAAATATTATTTTTTTGTTTACGTGCCGTTCATTCTTCCTTCATATAAGAATAGTATGTTCAAAGTGTAGAAAATTTATTGTAGTGAGGTGCGGACATATGATATGGCTCATCCTGTTCTTGCCTGCCGTAGTGATTTGGGCATTGGTCCTCTTCATCCACGTCAAATCTGGAAAAAGTAATCACCATCATCATGAACCATTAATCTTTTACTCACAGCGTATTTCCCCGTTTCCAATTAAAAATACGAAATACAACTGCAAAGATGAAATAGAAAAAAGCTATCGAAAACGATAGCTTTTTTCTATTATTCTTTTATCTAATTTGAAGCAAAAACACCCATTATAATTAATATGCACTTTATTTTACTGATGGATCAAATTTCACACCTACATCTTTTGATCCACCTTCACTTCTTACGAGCTGAATAATTTTATTCGCTTCTTTTTGTGAATGCTTTGCCGATTTAACCGTTACTTTAATGTCCGTTCCATCAGCTCTTACAAGAGCATCCTTATATCCACCTTGAGATTTAATCACTGTCTCAAGTAATTGTTGCTTCGTTTCCATTGTAGTGATTGCATCAAGATTATCTTTCGCTTTACTCTTTTCTTCTGCTGAAGATTTTGATGACTTCATTACATTTTGTAATTTTTCTTTATCTGCACTACGCTGATCTTCCATTTGCATACGTAAAGCTGTGAAATTCTCATCGCTTGATTGAACTGATACGTTAGCGTCCTTTTTACTTGTCTCTTTTTTATCATTCTCTTTTTTGTCTGTTTCTTTATTTGTAGTTTCCTTACTTGTACTTTCTTTTGTTGCCTCTTTATTTGTAGTTTCTTTCGTTGTTTCTTTTGTTACTGCTTTATCAGCACCTTGCTTTTCTTGTCCCATCTTTTCACCCGCTGTTGGTGCTGCAGTATTTTTATTCTCAGGAGTTGTTACGTAATAAACAGATAGTACAACCACCAAACTTAACATCGTTAATAGCCAAACCGTTTGTTTTTTCAACACTTTATTTCCTCCCTATCAATTTTTCGGTGATACTGAAACCCGATGAGCTGGTACATCTAATAATCGCGTCACAGCTTCTTTTACCATTGCTTTTATTTGTATATTATCCACTCCCTTTGCTACGACCAGAACACCTCGTACTTTCGGTTTCTCTGTTCGCAAAACAATTGGAGTTTCTTTATCACCTTCACGTATAATGACTGTCTTTTCATCAAGAGACTCGTCTTCTACTTCCCTTTTACCTCCTGCTTTATCAGTTTCACCTGTCGTTTGTGAACGTTTTACTGTATTTTTCTCGAGTATTTTTTCTTCAGATGAATCTAAGTTCACTTTAATAGTTACATCTTTTACTCCGGCTATCTCTTCTAAAGAAGCTTTCAATTCTTGTTCATACGCTTTTTCGTATTTTTCTACATTTGACATATTATCATTGTTTTTTTGACCGAAAGTTGGTACATCTTTATCTTGGCTTTGACTTGTCTTTTCTTTAAACACAGGCACTTCTTCTTTTTTAGGTGATAAGTAATTACTAGAAAACATAAGCGCAATCCCAAGTATGAGTAGGACAAGCAAAAACTTAGGTGTTACCTTTTTCCCCTTCTCATTACTTTCTTTTCCATCCCCATTTAATAGGTTTCGAAAAAATGAGAACCTCGAATTTTTATCTTTATTGTCCATTTACGCTACCTGTCCTCCCTTCCATCTGAACTTGGATTTGTTTATCCTCTAGTTGCCACCTGCTTGAAAAGAAATCTTTCATTTCTACATTCGTTTCTTCTATTTTTTTTGGAGGTTCTTTCATATTAATTTCAATTGGCTTTACTGTTTCGATTGCATCATTTTTACTACGTTCTTTTTCTTTCAACGTCACAACAACAGATTGAATATCTTTCGCTGACTTTACTTCTTCTGCATGTTCCACTGCGACTATTTGTATTTCAGAGACTGTCATACCATACTTTTTCTCAAACTCTTTTCCTACGTCTTTTTTCATTTTGGTAGCCATCTCTTCTAAACTATATGCACGTGTTAGAGCTTGTATTTCTTTTTTCTTCGAATCTATCGAATTTTTTACAGATCCATCTGCTACGTACTTTTCTTCATTGAAATTTGCGATAACTTCATTTACATCTGTTTGTAACAACTTAAATAGAGGCGTTAAAATTAGTACGACTAACAATAGACTTACAACGAATTTAACGTACTTTTGCAAATTTGAATTTGGAAGAATAAGATGAAGCATTGTCGCTAAGAGTAAAAAAACGATAATATTTCTAATCCACTCTGTAACAAATTGCACACTCTTCACCTCCTACCGCATCATGAGAGTAATGTTCCCGGCAGCAATAATAATTGTGATACTTAAAAAGAACATAAATGATACGATAGCTAAGCAAGCAAATACGTAAATGATACTTCGTCCAATGATATCTAAACATTGAATAATTGCTCCTCCGCCTACTGGTTGCAATACTGCTGCTGCGAATTTATAAATAAACGCGATACAAAAAATTTGAATCGCTGGGAAAGCGACAATTAAGCATAAAATAACGAGCCCGATAATTCCGACTGTGTTTTTTAATAATCCAGATGCACTAATAACAGTATCTGCTGCCTCAGTAAACATCCTTCCTACTACAGGAATGAAGTTTCCTGTTACAAATTTAGCCGTTTTCACAGCTATACCATCAGCAACGGCAGACGCTGTTCCCTGTACAGATAATACGCCTAAAAAGACCGTCAAAAAGATACCAATAATCCCTACACTAACGTTTTGCAAAAGCTTGGACAATTTCGTAACTTTATATTGATCACTCATCGTGCTTACAATACTTAATATAGTTGCAAGTAATAAAAGTGGTAGAACGATATAATTCATAAGAAGCCCACTCGTATTCATTAAGAAAATGATGATTGGATGAAAAAATGATACAGAAACAACACCGCCGCCTGTTGCTATGAGTGCAAGTAAAATTGGTAATAACGCTAGTATGAAATCTACCATTGTTTGTATCGTCTCTCTTGCATATGTCATGACGACATAAAAACTATTTAAAGCGAAAATAATAAGTACCATGTATACGACTGCATCAGCGATTTTACTCACGCTACTCTTTGAAAAAGCAGATTGCAACGATTGCAACAATGCACTGAAAATCGTTAGCATAATGAGCGTTCCAAGTAACTTTCCATTTGCAACAAGCTCGTGAAATAAATATTTTAGTAGACCTATCATCCACTCTTTTATGGAGAACTCTTTTTCTCCCTTTACAAACTCCATAAAGCTTCCTTTTTGACTCTCTGGTAAATAGCCTCCATACTTTGTAACAAGCCCGTCCCAAAATTGCTTCACATCTTCAATTCCGAGCTTATCCAATTGTTGATCAACGACGTTTGTTTCTATAGGAGAAGCTTGTACAACAATCGGTAAAGAAAAGAAAAGGAAGCAAGCAAATAATAGCTTAGCTCCAAACTTCCTCAACATTCACTCCCCCTTATCCCGTAGGTAAAAAACCGAGAATTGTTTCAATTACAACCGTCAAAATAGGAATTGCCATGACGAGAATTAAGATTTTCCCAGCTAATTCAATTTTCGAAGCGATTGCACCTTGACCAGCATCCTTTGTAATTTGCGCACCAAACTCAGCGATATAAGCAATCCCTATAATTTTCAACAACGTTTCTACATATACGTTGCTAACCTTCGCTTCACTCGCCACTCTCTCAATCATTTGTAAAATAGAATGAATTTGATCGATTAAGAGAAGAAACATCATGCTACCAATGAACACAATAAATAACGATGTAATACTAGACTTATGCTGATTTAAAACAGCAGCTAAAAATGTAGCAACGAGGCCTAATCCGACAATTTGTATAATTTCGATTCGAACCGCCTCCTTTACTGGAAGAGAAAGACACTTTTAATCTTGTCGAATAGAGTATTAATTAAAAATGCAACATGAAACAAAATAACGACAAAACCGACAAGGATAACCCAATTTGCAATATCCTCTCGCTTTAATTCTTTTAATACAGTATGAATGAAAGCTAAAACAATGCCGATTCCGGCGATTTGAAATATTAATCCAACATCAATGGACATCGCCTTTCTCCCCCCTATAGCAGTAAAATTACAATAAGTAGCCCTGCTAGTACCCCTAAACTCTTTATCATTTTTTCATATTGTAGTTGTAATGCTTTCGCTTCTCCTTCTTCTCTCTCCAAATGTGTAATACATAAGCGAATATGTTTTTGCTGTGATTCACGATCATGTTGTCCAAGTGTTTCACCAAATTGTTGCAGTATTTCATACTCGGTTTGTTTAAACGCCGTTAACGTCCAGTTCTCTTTTAAACTATCAATCCAAGCTTCTCTAACTGTTTGCTCCCCGCCCTCTAGCCGTTTCGAAAAGCTTTGAAATATCCAATTTAATGGCTTCGGCATTTGTTTGACTAAACGCTCTGCAGCCTCAGATAACGGCGTGTGTCCATACATAATTTCAGCTTCTAATGATTGCAACGCTGCCTTCAATAACCTAAGTTGCCGCGGTCTCTCGCTGTATCGTTTAGCGTATGAAAATCCGAAAAAGGTACTGACCGCAACTATTAATACCGCACCAAATATTTTTACCATACGCCTTGAGCCTTTCTATGCGGTAATACTGGCTTGCCATATTTATCTTTCACTTGCATAACCGTTCCTGGTCCTCTCGCCTTTGACAATTCCACAAACCTATCAAATACGCCAAGTTCCAGCACCGCCTGCAGCGATGGACGCTTCACAACATCATCATAAGAAAATCCGTGTGCACTTATAAAAAGCTGAACGCCTGCATGCACCGCCTCCATAATCGCTTCACTATCTTCTTTACGTCCAATTTCATCTACGATCAAAATATCTGGGCTCATAGAACGAATCATCATCATCATTCCTTCAGCTTTTGGGCAAGCGTCTAATACATCTACTCGCGTGCCAAAGTCATATTGCGGAATCCCCTTCACACAGCCGGCAATTTCTGATCGTTCATCAACAATCCCCACTTTACAAGAAGGAATTTCCGAAGCACTAACACCTTGACTCATGCAGCGTGCCACATCTCTTAATAATGTTGTTTTCCCCGTTTGTGGTGGGCCAATTACCATCGTGTTTAACCATCTTGATGCATAAAGGTATGGCAGAAGCGGCTCAGCAATCCCTATTTTTTGACGAGCAATACGAATATTAAACGAAGAGACATCCCGGATCATTTTCACCGCACTTTTTTCTGTAATGACTTTTCCCGCCAGGCCAATTCTATGTCCCCCTCGTAGTGTCACATATCCACGTTTCAATTCCTCTTCCATCGTATAAATCGAAAATTGACTCAATTTATTCAATAAGTAAATTGCATCTTCCGCTGTAGCAACATAGTCATAAAAAAACACTTCTCCATGTGCGATACACTCTAGTGGCCTTCCAATTCGAACGCGAATTTCCTCTAGAGAATCGTATTGCTTACAACCTTCAACTAACTGTTTCATCGTTTTCGGTAATACTTCTAATACTTCTTTCATAAGCTTCTCCCCACTATACTCGACTTACTATTTCAACAACGCGATAAAAATGCAGCCAATTCCAAGTGCTAGAAAAAAGAGTTTCAAGAAAGAAATCTCACTTGCTACACTCGCTATGCCAATTGTCATTGTTAAAATTAATACGGTTGGTCCAACAAACGCCAACATACCATTTATAAACAATGCTTTTTTCGCATCATTCACGTAAAGCATAAGCAAAGCGGCGAATATTTCCGCGCTACCTGAAAACAACCGAAGTAACCCCATAACAAGCACGGATGTTTCCATGGCCGCTAGCCACTGTTTCATTCTCCCACCTTCTCCCATAACAGTTACTAGTTCCTTATTCTGAAAAAGAATATATTTGTACAACCATATGCAGGGGTTGTCTATTTCAGAAGTAAAAACATAATTTTTCTCTATCAACTTTTTTGAAATCTGAATATTCATATTGCTTTATGGTATATTTAATAAAAAAGGAGCATAGACGATGAAGCAAGTTACTTTATTACCACTCAATTTACGATATACAAACGTTATTTTTGAGCTATCAAGCGATCCACATGTAAAAAATGCATTAGGGCTAAAAGTAGAATCAGCGGAAGATACAAAGACATTCATTCTTTTTGCAATGGAAGAGGAACGAAAAAATCACTCCCTATCAAGAGTGATTGTAAACGAAGAAAATGAAATAATCGGCCTCACGACACTTAAACATATTAATTACGAACAAAAGCACTCGCATATTGGGAGTTGGCTCGGCTATCACTATTGGGGAAGAGGATATAACGAAGCTGCTAAAAAAGAGATCTTTAAAATCGCTTTTTTAGACTTGCAACTTACATACGTATTCGCTGGTGCTAAAACGACTAACATTCGCTCTTTAAAAGCACAAGAGAAATTACCTTATATTTCATTACATGTGGAAAACAAGTTTCCAGACGTACATGCTGCTTTGGAGAAAGAAGTAGAATCACCTTGCGTACTGCATGTTGTATCATGCGAAAAATTTTCAAATTGGTTAGAAGTACAAAATGAGGGGGGAAAATATGAAGGGATTGAAAATTAGTTTAACAATTGTAGTAGAATTAGCTATTATTTATCTTTTTTCAAAAATGGTCGGCTGGTCATTTATGGAGAGCTTTTTCCTTGGCAGTCTAGCAATATTTGCAATTACGTGGTTAATTATTATGAGTACCTTTAGAAATAACAATATGGATCATGCAACGAATAAAACTTTTACCGGTGTTGAAACTGGTGAAATACGACCATTTCAAATTGTTTTGACTCCATATATTACGGGTACCCTTTCACTCGTCACAGTTAGTTTTGTTATAACCGCAATTTACTATCTTCCCTATTTCCTATAAAAGAAAAGCACTCGTGATAATCACGAGTGCTTTTCTACTATGCACGAGAAACGTATTTACCTTCACCAGTGTTGATGATAAGCATTTCGCCTTCGTTAATGAAGATTGGTACTTGTACAACAAGACCAGTTTCTAATTTAGCTGGTTTTGTTACGTTAGAAGCCGTGTCACCTTTAATACCAGGCTCTGTTTCTGCAACTTTTAATTCAACTGTGTTCGGAAGTTCAACACCAAGTACTTCATCTTGGTATGTCATAATAGATACTTCCATGTTTTCTTTTAAGAATTTAAGTTCGCGCTCGATTTGGTTTTCGCCAAGTTCGATTTGCTCATAAGTTCCGTTATCCATAAATACGTGAGACTCACCACTCGCGTATAAGTATTGCATACGACGGTTTTCGATGTGTGCTTTTTCTACTTTTTCACCTGCACGGAATGTTTTCTCTTGAACAGATCCTGTGCGAAGGTTACGTAGTTTAGAGCGAACGAATGCAGCACCTTTACCTGGCTTTACGTGTTGGAAATCCATTACTTGCCAAAGGGCATTGTCCACTGAAATTGTTAAACCTGTACGAAAATCGTTTACTGAAATCATGTAAAAAAATCCTCCTGTGTATTACAAAATAATAAGTTCTTTTGGTGATTTCGTTATTACTTCATTACCTTCACTTGTTACAATGATATCATCTTCAATACGTACCCCGCCAACACCTGGAATATAAATACCTGGTTCTACTGTTACAGCCATACCTGGTTCAAGTACTGTATCAGAACGGAACGCTAAACCTGGTGCTTCATGGATTTCAAGACCGATTCCATGACCAGTAGAGTGTCCGAAGTATTCACCATATCCTTTTTCCGTTATGTAATCACGCGTTAATGCATCAGCCTCACGACCCGTTAAACCAGCTTTAATACCGTTCACACCACATAGTTGCGCTTCTAAAACCATCTGATAAATTTCTTTTAATTTATCAGATGGTTCACCGACTGCAATCGTACGAGTAATATCAGAGCAATATCCTTTGTAATAAGCGCCGAAGTCTAATGTAACGAAATCTCCTTTTTCTATCACTTTTTCAGATGCCACGCCGTGCGGTAATGCCGAACGAAGACCTGAAGCAACGATAATATCAAACGAAGAAGATGTTGCTCCTTGTTTTCTCATGAAAAATTCAAGTTCATTTGACACTTCAATTTCAGATACTCCCGGGCGAATGAATGATAGAATATGCTCAAAGGCAGCATCTGCAATCTGTGCAGCTTCCTTTAATATCTTAATCTCTGAATCAGTCTTTATCAAGCGTAACTTTTCTACAAGCCCAGAAGTTGGGATGAATTCAGCTTCGATCGCTTCATTATGCGTTACGTAAGAACTATATGTAAGAGTATCTTGCTCAAAGCCTAGCTTTTGAATTCCAAGTTCTTTAACTTGTTTCGCAACTTCATCAAGAATTATTCCTGAATGCTGCACTATTTCGTATCCAACCGCTTGCTTACTAGCTTGCTCTACATAACGGAAATCTGTAATAAATAGAGCACGCTCTTTTGAAATTAGTACAACGCCAGCTGTTCCCGTGAAATTCGCCATGTATCTACGGCTATGTTCATTCGTTAATACGATACCGTCAATACCAGCCTCATCAAACGCACTTCTTAATCTCTCGATCTTTTCCATTACTTTATGCCTCCCTCAATTTCTCCATTAATGCAAATAACGCTAGCTTATAACCATAAAAACCAAATCCAACAATTTGTCCCGCACAAACAGCCGCTGTCACAGATTCATGACGAAACGACTCACGCCCGTGAATGTTAGAAATATGTACTTCAATAACTGGAATCGAAACACTTGCGATAGCATCCCGAATCGCGTAGCTATAATGCGTAAATGCACCCGGATTTAGAATGATTCCTTCATATATATCTTCAGCTTCATGAATGATGTCAATAAGAGCACCTTCATGATTCGATTGGAAACATTCTAATTCCACTCCCATTTTTTCTGCTTCTTGTTTCATATCTGTTTCCAGCGTCGCTAACGTTCCTTTTCCGTATACATTTACTTCCCTAACGCCAAGACGATTTAGGTTAGGACCGTTTACGAGGAGTAACTTTTTCATTTTCTTAAAACTCCTTAATATTAAAGAATGTCTATACGACATTTTAACATAGGAATCACTTATTTGAATAGTTCGTCTTCTCGATCCCTTCTCCTCTATTTGTATTATTCGATTCGAATGCTACAGAATACGAAATAAAAACACCATATAATATAAAGATACATACTGTTGTTACAATTGTTTCTTTCGGTAAATGGAGTGCACTTTTAATAACTGGTGCCATTAGCCCCATCCCCAAAAATAATAATGCCCACCAAAATAAACCGTACAGTACGCCAGGTAATACTCCTTCAAACTTTTTAAAAAGAGCTTTATAGAGAAATGCCACTAAAATTGAAAGAAGTCCCATACAAACGATACCTAGTACATTCCCCCAAACCCCTTCTTTCCAATCTCCAAATGCAAACGGTAAAAGTAAATAGTTAGGGCCAGCTTCTGTAAATGAGAATATATGAAGAAAATACCATATACCTCCCCAAAATAAGCCACCAAATAAACCAATTTGTACAAAATTTCTTATTGTTGATTGTTCTTGATTCACATTGACACCTCCGCTCCATAGTATGCCCGAAACTATTTTGAAGCATGTTTAAATCCTGCAAAATTTGTCTATAAAAAGAATAAGAAATGTCCGACTCTCGTAACATTTTCACTTGTCATCTACCTGTATTTGTCGATAAAATAAAGGAAACTCGGTGATTGTCTTATTTCAAGATGACAGAACCAAGTATGACAATTGCCTCTTTTTCTACATAAGAGAGAAACAAATACAGGTTGGTGTTAACATGGCAGAAGAGTCAAAACAAATATATGGCGGGCAGGCAGTCATAGAAGGAGTTATGTTTGGCGGTAGAGAATATACTGTTACAGCGGTTCGTCGTAAAGATAAATCGATTGAATTTTATCGTTTACCACGCGTTCGTAATAAAGCATTATCTCTACTAAAGAAAATTCCATTTTTACGAGGTATTGCCGCTATTGTGGATGCAAGTGCGAATGGAGCGAAACATTTAAACTTTGCTTCAGAACGATTTGATGTCCACCCAGAAGAAGATGAACAACTTGCAAATAAAAAAGAAGAACAATCAAAATTAACGATGGTATTAGGAGTTGCAGCAGTTGGCGTTTTATCGTTCATATTCGGTAAAGTAATTTTCACAGCAGTTCCTGCACTTTTAGCTGAATTAACGAGACCGATTTTCCCATCTCATACAGGGCAAATCATTGTCGAAAGTGTCATTAAGCTCATGCTATTATTGAGCTATATATACTTCATTTCTTTAACCCCACTTATTAAGCGGGTATTTCAGTACCACGGTGCGGAACATAAAGTAATCAATGCTTATGAGAATAATCTTCCACTGACTGTAGAAAATGTTCAAAAGCAAACTCGCCTCCATTATCGCTGTGGCAGTAGCTTTATTATATTTACGGTCATTATTGGAATGTTTGTCTATTTCCTCGTCCCTACAGATCCGCTTTGGGCAAGGGTAGTAAACCGAATTTTATTAATTCCGGTTGTTCTCGGTATTTCTTTTGAAGTATTACAATTTACCAATCGATTACGAGATGTCCCTGTTTTACGAGTACTTGGATATCCAGGATTATGGCTGCAACTATTAACAACGAAAGAACCAACAGATGATCAAGCGGAAGTTGCAATCGCATCGTTTGAAGAATTATTACGTTTAGAAAACAAACAATAATTATTTAAAAATGGTGTTCAACTCCTTTCCTCATCGTTAATATACTAATTTTAATATATGTTTTTAGGAGGTGTCCCTTATGAACGGTCGTTCGTTTACATTCGCTATATTTGTGCTTATTATCGGATTAGCAATATTCGGCCTTGTTTCATCTGTTATTACAGATCCAATGGGAGTATTAAGAAATATCGGGTACATGTTACTTGTTGTCGGTATCTTTTATTTGCTATACAAGATGTTTACAAATTCTAGTGGTTCTGCAAATTCGCAAAGCTCATATAAGCGCGCTGCAAAACAATCGAACCGCAAACACGGGAAACAAAACGTAGCACCCCTAAGCAATTCTTTCTTGAAACGAAATGCTTCTGATGACAAGGAAAAAAAGGGTCATTCTCCATCGTTGAAAAGAAAAAGAAAACAATCTCACCTAACTGTCATTGAAGGTAAGAAAAACAAAAAGAAAGACCGTGCTTCCTTTTAGGAAATACGGTCTTTTTTTATCCCGGTTGGTACAGGGCTAATAATCAGTGGAAAATGAGCCTCCCTACTGATTAAAGTTTCACTTCATATGTTGAAGCACTTCTTTCAAACTTTTTTCTTTCATACTTTCGATACGAAGGTTATGGTTTTCAAATTGTAAATTTCTTGTCACATCATTAGGTACGACGACACATTTTAATCCTGCTGCAACCGCTGCTTTCAATCCATTTAATGAATCTTCAAATACAACAGCTTCTGACAGTTCAATTCCTAATTCTTCTATCGCAACTTTATAAAGGGCTGGATCTGGTTTTACCTTCTCTACATCTTCTCTCGTTTTAATCACTTCAAAATAATCTCTAATTTGTAGCTCTTCTAAAAAACGAACGACCCACTCCCTAGATGAACTAGAGGCTAATGCGATTTTCAATCCAAGTTCTTTCGCTTCTTCTAAATATTCTTTTACCCCGTCACGCGCTTTTGGTATTTTCATTTTCTCTTTATGTAAAGTTGTTACTTTTTCCTTTAATGCATGCTCGTTAAATTTTTCTTTTAATTGCTCTTTTAAATATGCATAAAGCACTTCATCTGTCGTTCCAATACATTTTGCAAACTCCTCTAAAGGTAACTCGCCGCCGTATTCACGAACAGCATCTCTGAAAGAGTGAAACCATATTGTTTCTGTGTCCACAATTAATCCATCAAAATCAAAAATAATTGCTTTCATTATTCTCCCGTCCTTTTCGATTGAAATAAAAAAGGAAACGCCACACGTTCCCCTTAATTACTTTTCTCTTCATTTGCTTTTTGAACACCACGAAGTGTTTCTACTCGAACTTTATCTTGTTCAAAGTATTGTACTAAATCACCGATACGGTCAATTGATTCCCAACTTAAATGATGTTCAATTCCTTCTACATCATTATAAATTTTGCTTTCATCCACACCGATAATGCGCATAAACTGTTCTAACAATTCATGACGATATACGAGACGTTCTCCGATTTTTTTACCTTTTGATGTTAATACAAGCCCTCTATATTTTTCATAAATTAGATATTCGTCTTTGTCTAATTTTTGTACCATTTTTGTTACAGAGGATGGATGTACACTAAGCGCTTCAGCAATATCAGATACACGGGCATAACCCTTTTCATCAATCAACAAATAAATTTGTTCAATATAATCTTCCATACTAGGGGTAGGCATCGGTTTCCTCCATCCAATTTCATTTTGCTTATTCCGTACGAAGCAATCAATAAAATGATACACCAGAAAGAATAACGTGACAAGGTGGAAACGAGCCTAAATATATAAAACAAAAAAAGAATCCATATTCGCATACAGATTCCCCTTATGTAAAATATTGAATTTCTGCATCAGGAAAATACTCATGTATATAACTTCTTATTGTTGCCTCCAGCACTTCTGCATCATCCTTTTGATATACATATTTCCCAATACCGTATCGTCCCCATTTATATTTCCGCTTCTCTTCATCCATTTCAAGTTTCGTATTCGGATAACGCTCTTGAATAACTTTTTTGGCTGGTTTCGTAAAACGATGTTGAATTAATTCAAATGTTAAATTTGGTATTACCATATCCTTCAACTCATTGTACAAGCGCTCAAATAATTCACGGTATCCTTCTTCCCACCCTTCATGCATATACATTGGTGCAACAATAAAGCCAAGTGGATAATTAGCTCCTGCTACTTTACGTGCCGCCTCAATTCGTTTTTCAAACGATGATGTCCCCGGCTCAAAATTTTTAATCACATAACGTGAATTAATACTAAATCGAAAACGTGTTTTCCCATTATGCTTTGCATCTAATAAATGATCGACGTGTGAATATTTCGTAACGAAACGTAAACGTCCATATTCACTTTCTCCGATGAACTCTATCGCCCGCTTTAATGCATGTGTTAAATGATCAATTCCAACGATGTCCGATGTACACGCCGCTTCAAATCTTGTTATTTCAGGGGCCCTTTCATCCATATATTGCTTTGCCTTCTCAAATATTTCATCTAAATTCACATACACCCTTACGTAAGGTTTACTCCCAAGTGTCGTTTGCAAATAACAATAATGACAATGTCCCATACACCCTGTTGCAAGCGGGATTGCATATTCAGCTGACGGTTTTGACGTGTCAAACTTTAGCGTCTTCCTCACCCCAACGACAAGTGTCGCCTTTGCATTACGATACTTTTGCAAATCATTTTCGCCTGGTAAATTTCTAATTTGATTATGTGATGTCGTTTCACGAATTTCTAATCCCATCTTCGTGAATTTCTCATACAGCTCTTTTCCAAGCGGATATTCGAGTGCCCTCGGTTCAAAGTAAACGAGTTTTGGCATAAACGGTTTCATATACTTCCCTCCTCTCGTTAGTATGGGAAACAAAGAAAAATTAACACACATTAAAGTTTTCCACTTCAGTAACTTGCTTTACAAGTTACTGAATGTTATAATTTGGATAACAGCTACCTTGCAAGGCAAGTTACCTGGATAAAAGGTGGTGAAATCATGCACAGCCAAATGTTAAAAGGTGTACTAGAAGGTTGCATTCTATATATCATTTCACAAGAAGAAGTGTACGGATATGAACTAAGTACAAAATTAAATAAATACGGCTTTACATTCGTAAGTGAAGGAAGCATCTATCCTTTATTGTTACGCATGCAAAAAGAGAAACTTATTGAAGGTACATTAAAGGCTTCCTCTCTTGGACCGAAGCGAAAATATTATCACGTAACTGATAAAGGATTAGAACAGCTTGAAGAATTTAAAAAAAGCTGGGGAATGGTTTCAACGACGGTAAACAACTTATTACAAGGGGAGTGATAAGGATGAGGGCGCAAGACATGGTTGAATTGAACAATAAAAAACGTGAATTTCTAACACCTGAAAACGAAGCTGCTTACGGTGATATGTTAGTATATCTTCGGTTATCTAACGTACCCGAACATCAAGTAGAAGAACTTTTATTAGAAATATTAGATCATCTCATCGAAGCACAAGCAGAAAATAAAAATGCTTATGCTATTTTCGGAAATGATTTACGATCTTACTGTGATGAACTTATATCAGCTTTACCAACCCAAACAAAGCTAGAAAAAACCTCTTTAATCGGTTTTGTTATTAGCTTACTTCTTGCTATACAGTTTGGAATGGATGCACTTGTTTCGACTTTCATTTTAATCTTCGGGAAGAATATCGAACAATTAAGCCCAGCTTTTAGCATCCCTGGAACCACTTTGTTCGTTTCACTTATTATGCTAGGCATACTTTTCATTTTATATTTATTAAAGCGCTATTCCTTTGATCAAACGATGAATTGGAAAAGAAGGATTCTATTTGGATTTGCATTTGCTACTCCATTTTGTTCAGCTGTATTTTTAAATTTCTACTTTAGAAAACAACCTTATCTCATTTATCATCTAACCTTTTGGCAAAACACTTTAATCGCTATTCTATTTTATATTTTATATAAATTACTATACAAAAAATCAAATTTTTAACAGCCTTTCAAAAGGCTGTTTTTCTTCTGTCTAATTTTACAAATTGAAAAATTTCATAAAGAAAATAAGAAAAATGCAAAATAATTAAAGTTAATTGTTGACGTGATGCTTTTATTATCGGTATCATAAATCTTCGTGAGCAATTATTTTTCGTTATACGATTTTTTTATTATTACTGAGTTTTTGAGAGGAGAAATTTGATGTCAGTTAAGAAGAAAACGCAAGTACGCACCGGCAAAATGGTACGTGAACTAATGTTAGCAGACGAAGATGTAAATGCTTCGCTAATTATGGTATATAGTGAAAACGGTGTAAACGCAGAAATTAAAATCGAGGGCTTAACGCCGAAATGTAACGAAGAATTATTTTTGAGCGGAAACGTGGATTGGAACAAGAGTGTTATTTATAAAATTGTTGATTTCACTGGGAACGCGGAAGTTGGTAAAGTTACATTAACAGCGATGAATAAGAACAATGTTTCTCTAGAAATTGAACGCGTTATGTGGAGCAAAGAAAATAAAGAAGCTGCTGAGCAAGAAGAAACAGTTGTAGAAGCTACTCCGAACAAAGAAGTAGTTGTAGAGGCTCCTAAAGCAGTTACACCCGCTCCTAAACCTGTTATGCGTGTAGAAACACCTGCTGTAGCACCTAAGCCTACTCCGGTACCAACGCCGAAGTCAGTAAGTGTTGAAGCAGCTGTAGAACTATCTACTCCAGCACCTATGAAAAAAGCAGTACCTACTCCAGTTACAAAGCAAGAGACAGCACCGGTTACTCCTGTAAAACCGAAACAACCTGCTTTGACTGAAACAAATACAAAACTACAAGAAAATTATGTTAAACTTGTGAAAAAGACAATTGAAGTTTGTCAAGATTACGAGCTTGGCATCGACATAGATGATTCTATTGAAGGATTAAAAAAAGAGCTACAAAGCCAAGGTATTAGCGTTACATTCGACAAAGAAATTATGGACGCTGTAAATCGCCTTCGTTCTTTACAAGATAAAGGAATCAAAGTAGAAAAAGTACTTAATTTACTATAAAAATAAGGAGATGGCGGTTGCCATCTCCTTATTTTTTATAATTCCATTCATTACTTTCGTACTTCTCTTTTGCTAAAGTTTGAACTTCATGAAGCTGTTCTTCTGTTAGTTCATACGGCACAAGCTCTATATCTAAACCTTTTTCAAATCCAGTTTCAAACGCTTTAATTAACTGTTCAATCGTAAATGTACGGTCTGTTAATTCATTAATCGCTACCGCTTTAGAAGAAAACATGTTTTTCATACGCTCTTTTACACGTTCATTCGGGAATAAAAATAGATCGTATAACTCATCTAAATCTATTTCTAACGGAATCGAACCGTGCTGTAAGATAACACCTTTTTGACGTGTTTGAGCACTACCTGCGATTTTTCTTCCTTCAACTACAATTTCATACCAAGATGGTGCATCAAAACATACTCCTGAACGCGGATTTTTTAAATTCTCACGATCCTCTTCTGTTTTCGGAACTGCATAATACGCTTCTAATCCTAATGCCTTAAAACCGTCTAATAAGCCTTGCGAAATAACGCGGTATGCTTCTGTAACTGTTTTTGGCATATTTGGATGATCTTCAGACACAATAACACTGTACGTTAATTCTTTGTCATGTAGTACACCCCTGCCGCCTGTTTGACGACGAACGAATCCATATTTCTTTTCGTTAACTACATCCATATTTATATCTTTTTCAACACGCTGGAAATACCCGACTGTTAATGTTGGTACTTCCCATTCGTAAAAACGAATTGTTGGTGGCATTTTCTTTTCACTTTGCCAATTTAATAAACATTCATCTAACGCCATATTAAATGCTGGTGAACATTGACCAGAGTTAATATAACACCATTTTTCTTTTCCCATCCTGCACCTCATATAACCAATTATTTTTCACATCCTCTAGTCTACCAAATTCGACAAAATTTGTGAAAGAATACGAAATTTCTTCTTATATACAAATGAATCTGTTGCATAAATACATATGAGCATTATAATATTGAAAGTAGGATAAGAAAAAAGGGAGCGATAGAATCGTGTCAACAAACTTGATTATTATACTAGCCGCAATTGCAGCATTCATCGGCTACACTGTATGGATGTATTTCTATCAGAAAAAATTAATTAAAACACTTTCAGAAGAAGAATTTCGCGCTGGCTACCGTAAAGCACAGCTTATCGATATTCGCGAAGCGGATGAATTTAACGCGGGACATATTTTAGGTGCGCGTAACATTCCATTATCACAAATTCGCCTTCGCTACAAAGAACTTCGCGAAGATCAACCTGTTTATTTATATTGCCAAAGCGGATTCCGTACAGGTCGTGCAGCTCAATACTTAAAAAAACAAGGCTACAAAGATTTCTACCAATTAAAAGGTGGATTTAAATCTTGGTCAGGCAAAATTAAAAAGAAATAACATACAAAAACTAGCTGCACGATACAGCTAGTTTTTTCATTCCATATTGTTTGCAATGTACAGTAGATTTTGTTTAATCACATCTTCATCTTTCTCATCTACATTACGATATAATAGCTGATATTCAATCCCCTTCTCTTTCCATATAAGCGTAGCAAATTCGTCCCCTCGCTCGTAATCATCCTTATTTTTAAAATAAGCAGGTGCTCCATTATTCAATTTCATTTGTTCTTGAAATCGATTCTCTTCTACGAGGTATGGAAAGCTGTAAGAAAAGTTGGCCACTGTTAATTCTATATAATCATGCCTTCCTTTCTCTTGTTGCTTATATTTAATCGTTAAGACAGCATTCTTCTTTCCCATCGTTCTTACCTCTCCCTGCACATCACTCGTAATGTCATAAGGTAAAAACGTTGGAACTTTAAACTTCGCCGGAAAATATTTTGGAAGTTCCTTTAGCGGAATCGGATCAGTAACACGGTCCTTAGCCCCTCCTGTTGTTCCTACAAATGTTTTTTCTTCTTGTATCGTTTGCTGAAATGAACATGAGCTAAGTATTACACTAGAAAACACGAAACAAATGATTCCTTTTTTCAATTTGTTTCCGCCCTTTCATACCGCTCTCTTAACGAACGAAGCGTTTATACTCTCTTCTATTCGCTTCGTTATCAAACACCTCCTCCGAAAACTTTCCACGTTATTCTCACACATTTTGACAAAAATTCTTTGCAGACATAAAAAAGACCTCTCTATTCTTACGCCCAAATAAAAAGGTTACGCGAATAACAGAAGTCATGCTTATAACATAGATTGTGAAAAGCTTTTCAGGTCAAGATTTTTTCATTCTTATTATTTTCCCCTTATAATTAAGTAAAGAGGTGATACATATGGCCAATATAAAACAAATTGCAAAAACTGCTGGTGTATCTATATCAACTGTTTCTCGTGTCCTGAATAATCATCCTTACGTAAAAGAAGAAAAGCGTAAGCGTGTTCTAGATGCAGTTGAAGAATTGAACTATGCAAAAAATATTAATGCTATTCATTTAATAAAGGGCAAAACATATACAATTGGGGTTATGCTCCCTTTCATTAATGTCCCTTACTTCAGTACCATTATTGAAGGAATCGGAAACGAAGCGTTAGCAGCTGGATATCACATTAATTTATGCCAAACAAATTACGATAGTATTGAAGAAATTCGCGTTCTTGAAATGATGAAAATGAAGCAATTCGACGGGATGATTATTTGCTCTCGCACGAGTTCATGGGAACAAATTGAACCGTTCGCAAAATTTGCCCCTATTATTTCATGTGAAAAAATGAACCACTCCCTCATTTCATCTGTCTATGTAGATCATTACGAAGGATTCCGTCTCGGTACTGCATATTTACTAAGTAAAGGTCATGAAAAAATCGGCATTTGTTTAGCAAGAAAAACAAGTGTAAATTCGATTGAACGTGAAAAGGCTTTCGCCGATACCCTTCGTCACGAAGGAAAAACAGTACATCCTGATTGGATTTTTCATCAATGTTATACGATGCAGGACGGGGCAAAAATACTTCATCGTATTTTAAACATGAAAAATCGTCCAACTGCTATTTTCACAGCGAACGATCAAGTAGCTGCTGGTTTATTAACAGAGGCAAAAAAACATGGCATTCGCATACCTGAAGACCTCGCTATCCTGGGATTTGATAACCACGAAATTTCAAAAGCATTAGAAATTTCAACTATTGAACATCCCGGTCTCACGATGGGATCACGTGCTTTTTCTTTATTCCATAAACAGAGGCAAAACGAACAAATTATTGGGAACTCAGAAGAACTTTCATTCCATTTAATTGAACGAAAAACAGTCTGAAAAGGAGCGTTAATTATAGCGCTCTTTTTTTCAACTCTTCACCTATTGACTTTATATTTTTAATCTCATATAATTAACCTAACGAACGGTAGGTAGGGGGATGGAAATGACAGCAAACCGCATTAAAGCTGTAGCACTTTCTCATTTCGCACGCTACGGCTACGAAGGAACTTCATTAGCAAATATTGCTCAAGAAGTTGGGATTAAAAAACCATCGATTTACGCACACTTTAAAGGTAAAGAAGAGCTATATTTTACATGCTTAGAATCAGCTCTTCAAAAAGATTTGCAGAGCTTCACAGACGATATCGAAAATTTTTCAAAATCGTCTACTGAAGAATTGCTCTTAAATTTGTTAAAAGGCTATGCGAAAAGATTTGGTGAAAGTGAAGAATCAATGTTTTGGTTACGAACTTCTTATTTTCCGCCGGATGCATTCCGCGAACAAATTATTGATAAAGCGAATGTACACATTGAAAACGTCGGAAAACTTTTATTCCCTGTGTTTAAAAGAGCAAGCGAACAAGATGAATTGCATAACATTGAAGTAAAAGACGCTTTGGAGGCTTTTTTATGCTTACTTGACGGCCTTATGGTTGAACTACTATACGCAGGTTTAAATCGTTTTGAGACACGTTTAGAAGCTTCTTGGAAAGTATTTTGGCGCGGACTTTCAAACTGACGGATTGCTCCTTTGCAATGCGTCGTTTTTAAGCCCTTTACCTAACGACTGGTAGGAAGGAGAAATGACATATGGCATGGATTTATGTAATCATAGCTGGTATTATTGAAATCTTTTGGGTGATTGGACTAAAACACGCGGAGACACCACTTGAGTGGATAGGTGTTGCTCTATTAATCACAATTAGTTTCGTCTTATTATTTAGAGCTTATAAAGATTTACCTGTAGGTACTGTATACGCAGTCTTTACAGGAATTGGAGCTGGCGGAATCGTTCTGACAGAGATTTTCGTTTTCGGAGAACCTTTCTCTATCGTAAAAGTATTATTAATCGGTTTAATCTTCTTCGGAGTAATCGGCTTAAAACGAGTAACAGAAGAAAAAGAAGCGAAGGAGGCTGCATAAAATGGCTTGGGTATTTTTAATTCTAGCTGGTATTTGTGAAATTGTTGGTGTACTCTTTATGAAAGTAGCCACTGAAAAGAAAGGCTGGGCACCAAAAGTAATTTTAATCGCTAACTTTGGCGTAAGCTTCTTCTTCTTATCTCTTGCAATGGACACATTACCGATGGGAACTGCTTACGCAATTTGGACTGGAATCGGAACTGCCGGAAGTGCACTTCTAGGTATTCTTATTTTCCGCGAGTCAGCGGATTGGCGCCGCCTTGCCTTCTTAAGCTGCATTCTATGCGGTGCTGTTGGCTTAAAACTATTAGGCTAACGTGAGGTGAATGTCATGTGGAAAGAAAAAGGAAAACAAATCTTAACATGGATCACACTTGGGATCGTCATTCTATTGCAAATAAGTTTTCATATAATAGAATGGCTGTTTCATAAAGTATTATCCATTCTTACATTCCTTCCTAACATGGCACTTGAAATTGCATCTATCGCTTGGTCAATTATTGCCTCCATTACAATCGTGATTATATGGAGTATCGCCAAGCTATGGAACAAGTTATTTAAAAAGGACAGTTACTCTGAAAAAGAGTAACTGTCCTTTTTTATATTGATTCAGACTTTCTATAGAAGTTTGATGCGATAAGACAAAGCAGACCAACTACGACAACACTCATACCAATCCCTTTATGCAAATTAGGAAATGGCGATGGTATATCTGAGTAAAAATTTGCTAATATGAGACCAATTGAAAATAAAAGTACTCCTATTCTATATAACCATTTTCTTTTTTTCATCATTCTCCCTCCTAAAATTTTTCATACCCTTCTTTCTTTTGGACATACTACCTAAAAAAGGAGTGGATAGTATGCAGAATTCTATACATAAACAAATCCTATTTTTATTTTTCCTCTTTCTCATTCTCGTTATCGTTTTCAGCTTTATATTACATACTCCGAAAGATGTACCTAATAGCGTTTCTTTGTATAAACTTTTGCTCTCGTATTGTCGTTATTGAAGAAGGTGCCTTTTACGAGGCACCTTTTAAAATTCTCTTTTTTCATATACTCTTATTGAAACGAAGGCAGATACTATGAACATGCATATTGAACTAACGAATAACACGCTGTTATATAGTTGAATTTGTTCCAGGTTGATTTGAAAGAACGTCTCTACAATAACAATCGGTGCTATAAATATGAATATCGTAATAAAAACAGTTTTTTTATATGCTAACCAAAACGATATCGGTAAAACAAAGCTTAAATACACTAAAGTAAAGCTAATACTAGCAACCACTGTCGTTTCAATAAATCCAAATACATTAGCTCCATTCTTCATTCCCATCGTGAAACAACCAATCGTTACACTTATGAAAAGAATAATAATTGCTACTATATATTTCGCACACACAATTTGTTTTCTCAATATTGGCAAACTACTTAATATAACTTCACTCTCATTTTTACTATCTGCTTCAAATATTTTTACTGTTGCCCCGACTGTAAAAATTACTGACATAATTATGAATAAATTTTTCGTATCTGTTAAGACCATATAAAAGAAAACAGGATACAGTATGTACCAAATTAAAAATTTCCATTGAACGATGAAATCTTTTAAAATAAGTTGTTTCAAAACTATTCTCCTCCCCTCACAAATCACGCTCATTATACAAATTAATTGAGAGTACCATTGACATAATATATAAAAGAAGAAGTCCTACTATAAAACAACCATTTACGACTAGACTCGTGCTCCAAACATTCTCTACATCTAACCATACGTTTCACCCCTCCTAATATGAAAATGTCCCTTCTATAACTCTGCCTCCTGAAACATTTTCATTGAGAGAAACATTGATATGACTATACTTACTAATACTCCGATACCAAGAACACTCATTGCTAGTGTAGCCTCTTGAGAGTGGAGTACTTTTAACATAATTGTTTTATCACCAAAAACATTGCACATAAGACCAATCATACCCATTAAAGGAAAAAGCATAATCACATTCAAGACAGTAATAGCTTTATATCCCCCAATGTAATTAGTAGGTATCGTTACTACACAATAAATTAAAGTTGCTACTATTGCTGAAAACACTGCATATCCAGGCATAACTATATCCCTGTCCAACAAAATATTTTTTAATATTACGACTATAAAAGTTGCACTCAAACCAGCCATAATAAATAATGTGCTTGAAATATATTTAGCTATAACTATCTCTTGTCTTGTTATAGGCAAACTCACTAATACTTTTTCTGCTTTACTTTTCTCGTCATAATAAAAAGAAATATATATAATCGTACTACATGTTATAAATAATCCTATTGCAATCCCCATTGGTTCGACGGAATTCTTAAAAATAGATAAAATGGGTATTAAAAAATAGAAAGGAAACATCTTCTTTTGTAAGAAAAACTCCTTCAAAATCAACTGTTGCATCTGAATTCTCCTCTCTATAAATCACGCGTTTCATAAATTTTAATTGTAAGAAACATAGAAGCAATGTAAATACTAACTAATGTAATGAATCCAACTATAAATACACCAATATGCATAGGATTCATAATCCACTCAATGAATGAAGGTGCTGTTTCATTCAGCCCATCACTAATAAACATCCAAAAAATTACACCCACTCCCATTGATGCTGCTGATACTATACTTCTTACTACCTTCGATTTTGTACCGTAATAACTAGGGAAAAGTATCACAACAAAAAACAAGGCGTAAACAGCTCCATTTATTACTTCATACCATGGAATTTCAATGTATAGATTAGGATGATAGGCACCGATATCACCAATGACCACAATGCCTCTCATAAGAAAAACAACTAACATCGTAGAGAGTATGCCACCAACAATGAATATTGCACAGGAAATATATCTAGCAATGATGATATCCTTTCGGCTTACCGGTAAACTATTTATAAAAATGTCACTTTTATTCCTTTCATCCATAAAGATTAACGTCATAACCGAGGAAAGGGTTATAAATAAACAACTCATCGGAAATAACAATTCACCACTTGGCTCTAACATAAAGAACAAAAGAGGCATAACAAAATTCACTAACCACGTTACCCGAAAAAAGAACAAATCTTTATATATGAGCTGACGCATAGGCACCTCTCCCTTTCGCAGTGTATACGATGATGTCATCTAATTTAGGCTTTTCTAGTACAACCTCATTTCCAAACCAGTCTATAATTGCTTGTTTATCCTTCGCTAAACCTTCGAAACCAAACTTATTTTTTCGTAATCCAACAAATAGCTCTTTTCCTTCTCGATCTAATAAATCATTACTTCCCTTTACGATTACGTAGTTCTCCATTAATTCGTCCTTCTCACCAGTAAATATAATTTCTCCATCATTGATGAACGTAATATAATCTGCAATACGTTCTAAGTCTGTCGTAATGTGCGTTGAGAATAATACAGATACTTCATCCTCCATTACAATTTCTTGCAACATATCAAGTAATTCACTCCGTACAACTGGATCTAATCCTGCTGTCGGTTCATCCATAATGATAAACTCTGCGTGGTGTGAGAGCGCGATGGCAATCGCAAACTTCATTTTCATCCCTTTAGATAACTCTTTAATTTTTTTATACTTTGGAACCTGTAATCTCTGCATATACGATTGATACTGATTTTCGTCCCACTTTTTATATAACGGTGCAATAATACGCTTCATTTGCTCACACGTTAAATCTTCATAATAATGGTTTTCATCATATACAAAACCGATATTTTGCTTTATTTCCTTTTCAGCTTTCTTATTGTCCTTGCCAAAAATGTTTATATCGCCACTATCTTTTCTAATTAAATTCATAATCATTTTGATTGTCGTACTTTTCCCGGCTCCATTCGGTCCGACAAATCCCATAATATATCCACGTGGCAGCGTAAAACTTATATTTTTCACTGAGAAATCTTGATAACTTTTACAAACGTTTTTTAGCTCTAACATCTTTCTCATTCCCCCTCGTATAAACACGCAATCATCTGTTGTAATTCTTCAAGTGAAAGGTGCAACACTTTACTTTCTTTTACGATTTCTTCAGCTTTACTTTCCAATAGACTTAACCGCTGTTCTTTTAATATTTCATTATTTTTACGTGAAACATAAGTCCCCTTCCCAGCAACAGTTTCTATATATCCTTCTTTTTCCAGCTCCTCGTACGCACGCTTCGTTGTAATTACACTAATTTGTAATTCTTTCGCTAAGCTACGAATAGACGGTAGCTTATCTCCCCCCTTTAAACCACCATTTAAAATAAGCTGGCTTAATTGTTTTCTTATTTGCACATAAATAGGGTCTTGGGAAGAATTCGAAATAATAATATTCATGTTTTCCTCCAGTGTGTATATACTGTGTATACCTTATATACACAGTATATACACAACATCCTATTTTTGGCAAGAAAAAAAGACCAACATTTTCCTGTTGATCTTTCGTATATGTATCACTTTTCAAAGCGATCTAACATCTCGTCTCTCATTCCGAAACTAACAACCGCAATTCCTACATACATAAACAGAAGGAATGCCGGATGAACTGTATTGTACCAGCTGCTATCAACAATTAAATAAATCGTTAACGCCACAACAAGAACAAACGCTAAAATAAACATATAAAAGTGTCTTGTATTATCCATTATAAACTCCTCTCTTCTCACTTCACCATTCAACAGTATATTGTATCGAATAATTCGATATGACTCAAGGTTAACTTTCTGTTATGTAATCAAGTTCTACCTTTACAATGTCCTCACACGCTATTGAAATGATTGTTCCTTGTTTATCAATCGCTGTCACTTCTCTATTATCCATTACACGGTGCGCTACTCTTTCTAACACTTTTCCTTGGTCTCTGTAACAAAATTCTTTTACATCTTTAATTGTTTCTCCATTTTCTAAATGGTATACCATTCTATAGCATCGATATCCCACGCTTCCACCCCCGCCTTGCTCGTTTTTTCACATATACATAAAAATGAGTAATTTCTACCTCATCACATCTTCTTAATTTCAATAAAATTCTAACAAAAATAAATACTTTTATCAAACCGACTTTTTCAACAAAAACACCTATAAAACCGCATCTTTACAGCAATATGAAACAAAAAATATAAATTTTTAACATTTTTTTCATTCTATCCGCACCAATGTTGCAAAAAAAAGAACCCGCATATAGCGAGTTCTTTTTATTCCAATCACACTTGTACAGGTGCTAGCTTTTCATAACGTAAAACTGGTTTACGAGCAGCCAATGTTTCATCCAAACGTTTTATTACCGTTGTATGTGGTGCTTCTTGTACAACTTCTGGATTTTCTTCTACCTCTTTAGCAATCTGAATCATCTTATCAATGAAACCATCTAATGTTTCTTTTGACTCTGTTTCTGTTGGTTCAATCATAATACATTCTTCCACATTTAATGGGAAGTAAATTGTTGGTGGATGGTAACCGAAATCAAGCAGACGTTTTGCAATATCTAATGTACGCACACCAAGTTTCTTTTGACGACGACCTGATAATACAAATTCATGCTTACAATGTCTATCGAACGGAAGATCGTAGAATGGCGCTAATCTTCTCATCATATAGTTCGCATTTAATACAGCATACTCCGTTACTGCACGTAGTCCATCTGGACCCATAGAACGAATATATGTGTATGCACGAACATTAATTCCGAAGTTACCATAGAATGGTTTCACACGCCCAATTGCTTCTGGACGATCATAGTTGAAGTGATATCCATTTTCCGTTTTCTCTAAAATCGGTTTTGGTAAGTACGGAATTAAATCAGCTTTCACACCTACTGGACCAGAACCTGGTCCACCGCCGCCATGCGGACCTGTAAATGTTTTATGAAGGTTTAAATGCACAACGTCAAATCCCATATCTCCTGGGCGCGCTTGGCTTAATACAGCATTTAAGTTTGCACCATCATAGTATAATTTACCGCCTGCGTTATGGACGATTTCTGCCATTTCTAAAATATTTTCTTCAAATAGGCCTAATGTATTTGGATTTGTTAACATAAGTGCTGCTGTTTCTTCGTTTACAACACGTTTTAAATCATCTAAGTCAACAAGACCATGTTCGTTTGATTTTACCGTAATTGTTTCAAAACCAGCTACTGTTGCAGACGCCGGATTTGTTCCGTGAGCAGAGTCAGGAACAATTACTTTCGTACGGTTAAAGTCACCATTTGCTTCATGGTATGCACGAATTAACATTAAACCTGTCCATTCTCCGTGTGCACCAGCTGCTGGTTGTAATGTAACAGTATCCATACCTGTAATTTCAATTAAATGTTCTTGTAAGTCGTACATTAATTCCATTGCACCTTGCACTGTTTTTTCATCTTGAAGTGGATGAATATTTGCAAAGCCTGCGAAACGAGCTACGTTTTCATTAATTTTCGGATTATATTTCATCGTACAAGATCCAAGTGGGTAGAATCCAGAATCAACGCCGTGGTTACGGTTTGAAAGCGCTGTGTAATGGCGCATAATATCAAG
The DNA here is from genome assembly GCF_018966865.1 of Bacillus sp. NP247. NCBI lineage: Bacteria > Bacillati > Bacillota > Bacilli > Caryophanales > Bacillaceae > Bacillus > Bacillus sp. NP247. The sequence continues at coordinate 1,490,092 of NZ_CP076653.1, forward strand.
TTCAGATACTTCTGGAAGCTCTGCATCTTCAACGCGAATATAATCGCTCTCAAATACATCTTCTAATTTCACTTCTTCTACATCTAATTTGGGTAAGCTATATCCTACGCGCCCTTCTTTAGTCACTTCAAAAATAAGTGCTTGGTCTTGGTTCTTCATTGGATAGCCCCCATTTCGTTTACAAGTGTGTCAATTTCCTCTTTTGTACGAAGCTCAGTTACTGCTACAAGCATATGATTTTCATGCTCTTTATAATCACGGCCTAGGTCGTAACCGCCGATAATATTCTTTTGGATTAATACATCATTTATTTCTTTAACTGGATGTTTGCAATCTACAACGAATTCATTGAAGAATGGGCCAGCAAATGTTACAGTGAAGCCTTTTGCTTCGAATTGACGTTTTGCATATTGCGCTTTAGAAATATTTTGACGTGCCATTTCTTTCACACCTTGTTTTCCAAGTGCAGTCATTGCAACAGAAGCTGCTAATGCATTTAACGCTTGGTTTGAACAAATGTTAGATGTCGCTTTATCACGGCGAATATGCTGTTCACGCGCTTGTAACGTTAATACAAACCCACGTTTACCATCTGAATCTACAGTTTGTCCGACAAGACGTCCTGGAATTTTACGCATAAATGCTTTCGTTGTTGCAAAGTAACCACAATGAGGTCCACCAAACTGCGTTGGGATACCAAATGGCTGTGCATCACCGATTACAATATCAGCACCAAATTTTCCTGGCGGTGTTAATGCGCCTAATGATAATGGATTTGAAGAAACGATAAATAATGATTTTTGTTGATGAACGATTTTTTCGATATCAGCTAACTTTTCAACTTGTCCGAAGAAGTTTGGATATTGAGCGATTACGCAAGCAACTGTATCATCTACTTCACTTTGTAATACGTCTAAATCTGTTACACCGTCTTTATGATCAATTTCAACAACTTCAAGATTTTGACCTTTTGCATATGTTTCAAGTACCGCTCTTGATTCTGGATGAACTGCCTTAGATACAAGAATTTTCTTTTTGCGTGTATGACCAGCTGCTAACATTGCCGCTTCAGCTAAAGCTGTACCTCCATCATACATAGAAGAGTTTGCTACATCCATCCCTGTTAATTCACAAATCATTGTTTGGAACTCAAAAATTGCTTGTAGTTCCCCTTGTGAAATTTCTGGTTGGTATGGTGTGTAAGCTGTATAAAATTCTGAACGAGAAATAACATGATCAACAATTACTGGAGCATAATGATCGTATACACCTGCTCCTAAGAAAGAAGCATATTCTTTTAAGTTCGCATTTTTGCTAGCCATTTGAGATAGCTCTTTTAAAAGCTCTGGCTCTGATTTTGCTTCTTTAATTTTTAAATCCCCTTTAAAACGAACACTCTCTGGAATATCAGAGAATAACTCATCAATCGTTTGAACGCCGATTGTTTGTAACATTTCTTTTTTGTCTTCTTCTGTCATTGGAAGATAACGATGCAACATGAAATCTACCCCTCTCCCCGTTACTTTGAACGTTTATAAAATGGTGTTGGAACAACTACTGCTTTGACGCGTTTATTACGAATTTCAATTTCTACTTCTGTATCAACTGCTGCGTATTTCACATCAATTAGTGCTAAACCAATGCTTTTCTTTAACGTTGGAGATTGTGTACCACTCGTTACTTCCCCGATTTTTTCTTCTCCTATAAATACAGGGTAATGCGTACGAGGAATACCACGTTCGATTACTTCGATGCCGACTAATTTACGAGATGCACCGTTTTCTTTTTGCTCTTTTAACGTTTCTTTTCCAAAGAAATCTGCTTCTTTATTTGGTTTTACCGCAAAGCCAATTCCCGCTTCAATCGGTGTAATATCTTTTGATAACTCTTGTCCGTATAACGGAAGTGTTGCTTCGAAGCGAAGTGTATCACGAGCACCTAAGCCACATGGTTTTAATCCCTCTTCTTCTCCAACTTCAAGAAGTTTCTCCCAAAGTTTTGCAGCATCTTCACTCTTACAGTAAATTTCGAATCCATCTTCTCCTGTATAACCTGTACGAGATACAAGTGCAGGAATTCCATCTACAAGAATATCGTTTTTAAATTTAAAGAACTTAATTTCTTTCAAATCTTCTGACACAACTTTTTGTAAAATGTCTTGTGCTTTTGGTCCTTGAATTGCAAGTTGCGCAACTTCACTAGAAACATTGACTACTTTTGCATCGCCTATTACATGACTTGCTAACCATTCGTAATCTTTCTCGATATTTGATGCATTGATTACTAATAAATAGTCTTCTTCACCACGTTTGTAGATTAATAAATCGTCTACTGTGCCACCATTTTCATAGCACATAGCTGTATATTGTGCGCCCCCTACTTTTAAGGTAGATACGTCATTTGTAACAACACGTTGTAAAAATGCTAAACTATCTACACCCTTTACCTCTACTTCTCCCATATGAGATACATCGAACAAACCTGCTTTTGTACGTACAGCTTCATGCTCTTCTTTAATGCTTGAAAATTGAACTGGTAATTCCCAACCACCGAAGTCGACTGTTTTCCCACCATACTTCGCGTATACATCAAATAACGGTGTACGTTGTAATGTAATCATGCTCTTTCCCCCTTATGCTCTGACAAATCAATAAAAGTTGCTTCCCATATCTAAACATTTTCATTCTGAAAAGATAGGATATACGGAATCTCACTATATTTTTTTATGAAAGCGTAAATAAAAAGTTACTTTCTTGGATAAAATACGAAAGATTCCACACATTTCACACCATTATCCTAACATCATTCGCTATATTTCATCAATATTCTAGCATAAAAAAAAATTTAGAATTTTTTATTCTTAATCATATTAAATACAACTTTCGAGATTTAGTCCTAAATCATTGCCTATTCTTTAACTTTTAGTAATTGTGATAGTGCCTTATTACGAGGCTTATAATAAAGATTTTTAAAATAATCACTTTAGTTTATAAAAGGTGGGAGAGTCTTAATGAATGTCGATATTTCCGTAGATCGAACGTGGCAAAACAATTTTTTAAAAAGAATTGATGAAGATGGTCCTTGGACAAATTGGGATTTATATCATTTAGCTTATAAAACAGAGAAATCATTACTCGTTCCTACTTTTGATGGATTGCAAGCACCGAAACATTTATCACATTTCACGCCGCTTCCGCATCAATTGGAGGTTGCTCAAAATGTCATTGAACAAATGAATGGTAAAGCGATTCTAGCAGATGAAGTTGGACTTGGAAAAACGATTGAAGCTGGACTTATTTTAAAAGAATATATGGTTCGAGGACTTGTAAAAAAGGTACTCATTCTCGTTCCAGCTTCTCTCGTATCTCAGTGGGCGTATGAACTAAACACAAAATTTTTTATTCCTGCGGTCGCTCAAAAGAAAAGTTATTCTTGGGAACAAGCTGATGTCATCGTTTCATCAATCGATACTGCGAAACGTTCACCGCATCGCGATATCGTTTTAAACCTAGAATATGACCTTATTATTATCGATGAAGCACATAAACTAAAAAACAATAAAACAAAAAACTATGAATTTGCACAGCGATTAAAAAAGAAGTTTTGTTTATTACTAACTGCTACTCCTGTTCAAAATAAAATTGATGACATCTTCAACCTCGTTTCTTTATTAAAACCAGGTCATTTAGGCAATCAATCTAATTTTGAAGAATATTATGCTTCAAAAAATCGTTCCACTGAATCCGATGAAGATTTAAAAGCTCTTATCAATAAAGTAATGGTTCGAAATAGACGCCATAACACTGGCATTGATTGGCCGAAGAGGCATGTACGAACAATCTTCGTTGAATTTAATGAAGAAGAACAAGCTTTGTATAATGAAATTGAAAATTGGCGTGAACAAAATGCCTTCACATCTGCTTTCTCATCCTTAACTTTAAAACGGGAAGCATGTAGTAGTCGTGAAGCTGTTTACTATTCATTAAAAAAACATGTAGAAAAACGGCAGAAAGAAAATGAGCATTACATAAAGGACCCACATATTGATGTGCTTATGGATAAAATTAATCATATTCCGTTTAACTCCAAAGCAAATAAAGCACTAGAGCTTATAAAAGAAATTGACGATAAAGTCATTATTTTCACTGAATATAGAGCTTCACAAATGTATTTACAATGGTTCTTACAACAACATGGCATTTCCTCTGTACCATTTCGCGGTGGATTTAAGCGCGGGAAAAAAGATTGGATGAAGGAGCTTTTCCAAAATCGTGCCCAAGTATTAATTGCGACCGAAGCTGGTGGTGAAGGAATTAACTTACAATTTTGTAGCCATATGATTAATTACGACTTACCGTGGAATCCAATGCGACTTGAGCAAAGGATTGGACGTATTCACCGTCTTGGACAAAAAAATGATGTTCATATTTATAACTTAGCAACAAAGCATACTGTTGAAGAGCACATTTTAAAACTACTATATGAAAAAATTAATTTATTTGAACGTGTAATCGGTGAACTCGATGAAATTTTAACGAGAATCAACATGAAAAATATTGATGCGCATATTCAAGAAATTTTCGCTCAGTCAAAAAGCGAAGGTGAAATTCGAATCAAGATGGAAAATTTAACATCTATTATTGATTTTGCGAAGCGCAATGAAGCAGAGGTGCAGGACTATGCAGCAAAATGAAATTCATAATTACTTATACAACTTTTTTGAGGCGAATAACTGCGAAATTTTAGAGCGTTCCCCTCACCTATTAGACGTGCAGTTAACAATTGAAATGGATAAATTGTTAATGAACCGCCCTTTCTATTGGCACTATCTTGAAAAAACAGGCGGCGTTCCGAACCCGATGCGCCTTACTCTTATTACAAATCCAGAAAACAAAGAAAACGACGGTGAACTTATTCATTACGGTTCACCCCGTTTGCATCAAATATTTGAAACGACAAAAGAACTAGGTTCATACATACGTTTATATGAGGAAGTGAAACATAGCGGGGCAACTCATACCCCCCTTCATCCTTGGCTTGGTGTAAATATAAAAGTATCTTATCAATGCGACCGAAAAAAAGACATGCTTCATTCCATCGGTATTCATCTTATTTCCGGGACAATGATTGCAAACTTTCATGACACTTTAGCAGAGATCAAGCTCACACCGAAAATACCTGATTTTTGTTTTACGCTCTCACCTATCATTAAGCCACAAAGTGGCTTACAACGTATAGAAGATACTTTAAAAAGTATAATCGCTGAAGATGACCACACGTGGGCAAAAGAAGCGAGAGTGCGTTGGAATCACGATTTAGACCTTTTAAATCGCTTTTACGAAGATAGCGATAAAATTCCAGAAAGCTACGAAATTGAAAAGCAAGCATTACAAGAACAATACGAACCACGTATTACAATACAAATTATAAACGGTGGTCTCTTTTATATTACCGCAAATCATTTTCTATCTTAAAGAAAGCTCCTTCAACTATGATATGATCCCCTTATAGTAGACAGGAAAAAGAAAGCACATTACCCTGTTTACTATGGAGGGGATTTTTTATGGGGAAAATTAGAGTCACTTACGATGTATAATTTAAGAAACAAGCTATAGATTTATACTTAAAAGACGGCATGAGTTATAAAAACATTGCGAAAGAATTAGGTATTCATCACTCGGTTGTAAGTCGTTGGGTGAAACACTTTGAAGCTGAAGGAATCAAAGGACTAGAAGAAAAACGCGGTAAAGCGAAAGGACCAGGTTTAGGTAGACCAAGGGTTAGACCCGAAGATCCAGAAGCTAAGATCAGACGATTAGAAGCGGAAAATGAAATGTTAAAAAAGCTCTTAGGGATGTAAAAGGAGGAATGAAAGTCGTATCCAAAACGAAAAAATTCGAAGTCATCCATGAAATGACAAAAACAGGTTATACAGTGACCATTCTATGCGATATTGCTGGTGTAACCAGAAGTGGGTACTACAAATGGATAAAACGGCATACGACGCCTTCAAAAAAACAATCAGAGGATATCGAAATTAAGAAAAAGATATTGGCGTGTCATAAAAAATTAAGAGGAATTTATGGATATAGAAGAATACAAGTGTGGCTGAAAGCCACATATAACCTTTATTTGAATCATAAGCGCATCCAAAGATTGACGCGTGAACTAGGTATCAAAGCCGTAATTAGGAAAAAACGACCTTATTACGGAAAAAAAGAAGCTTATGTGATTTCAGAGAACCATCTAAATAGGGAGTTTCAAGCTTCAAAACCGAATGAGAAATGGGTAACCGATATTACCTATTTGATTTTCAATGGACAGCGCTTGTACTTATCCGCTATTAAGGATTTATACAATAATGAAATTGTTGCCTATGAAACCAGTCGTAGAAACGACTTGAAACTTGTGTTAGATACACTGAAAAAGGCAAAGAAAAAACGAAATGTGAAGGGAATCCTCTTACATAGTGATCAAGGGTTCCAGTATACATCTCGTCAATATAATCAATTACTTAAAAAATATCAGATGAAGGCAAGTATGTCTCGAAGAGGCAACTGTTGGGATAATGCTTGTATGGAAAACTTCTTCAGTCACTTTAAGGCAGAGTGTTTTCATTTACACTCCTTCCATAAAGCGAATGAGGTCAAACTTGCCGTGCGTAAATATATGCACTTTTATAATCATCAAAGATTTCAAAAGAAATTAAATAACCTGAGTCCATATAAATATAGAACTCAGGTTGCTTAGTTGCGCTTTTTAAATACTGTCTACTTGACAGGGGTCACTGCACTATTGAAGGAGCTTTCTTTAAGATGTTTTTCCATCCTATTCTCTATCGTCATTACGCTCTTGTTGTTTTTTCTCTGTCATGCGTTTTTGATATGCACGATCCTTCGCACTTACATGATTTGCATCAGTTGGAAGGTTTTCTTTTGAACGCCCAATTCCATTGCTCATCTTTTCCCCTCCTTTTTACACACTTCAAAATGCACCTTTATTTTCAGCTAAAAGCACAATCCTTATACAAAAAAAATAGGAGTAGCAATTAGCTACTCCTAGTCATTCACGTATTTTTGAAACATATCATGGATGCCTTGATTTACGAGGTTCGAGATCTGTTCGTCAGATTTATTCGGATAACGATCACGCAATCTGATAGATGCCTTCACCATTAAATTTTCTAATACAGAACGGCCACCTTCTCCATAAATAATTTCAGCATACTTAACAAGTCTTCCATCCTCTAATGTTGCTGGATTATGATTGAAGAAAAATTTACTCATTGTCTCCACCTCTCTTTTTGATAACGTTTACATTTATATAGATTATTTATGTTATTTATTTCACAATATTGTATGCATATATATTTAATTAGTTTCATTATAAAGCAACATATCAATAGTAAATATGTGATTTTCCGTCCATTTTGTGAACAAACCCAAAAATGAAAGCGTTTCCTTTATTATATACTAAAAAAACTTACTACGCTAGGGGCAATTTTTCAGTCTACCAATCATCTACTTTTCTTTTTTTTATTAAACCTTATACAATTTTCAGAAATTATATTATAAAATATATGTATGACTTAAGGAGGATTTGTATGAATCAAAATAAAAAAGCTATATTAGATCTTGTCTTTTATCTCGTATTCCCATTCCTCATTTGGAAATTTGCAAAACCTTATATCGATCCTTATTACGCAATGTTAATTTCCTCTGTTCCGGGGATTATTTATACACTGTATACCTTTAAAAAAGAAAAACAGTTTAACGTTACAGGGTTCTTTATTTTAATTACACTCATTTCTAATACAACGGTAGACTTAATATCTGGATCAGCGGAACGAATGCTATGGAATGATGCATATTATCATATCGTACTTGGCTGCATCGTTATATGTACAATCTTTATAAAAAAACCACTTATGTTATATTTCGCAGCGGACATTTCAGCACTGCAAGGCCATGACCGCGATAAAAGTCGTGAGCTTTACCGGGATAGTCGCATATATCCAGCACTGCAATATTTAACACTATTTTTCGGTCTTCAATTTATATTAAAAAGTTTCTTAAAAATCTATTTCATCTCTGTTTTCGGTGTGGATGGATATGGTGAAATGAGAGCTATTATGACCGCTGTTGGCTGGGGAATTTCTATTTGTATCGGAATTGGGTTTGTCTGGGTAAACAATAAAATACATGCAGTTACTGAGGAAAAAGAATCCGTGCAGTAAATAAAAATCCCCTAGTATAGGATACTACTAGGGGATTTTTATTTTGCTAGACATATTACGAAAAAGTTAGCTTGATTTTTTTCTTTTATTTTTTACATTTCGATAAAACAAAGCAGCGCTCAGTGGCATAACACCAAACCATTTATTTAAGAATGGCTCTTTCTCCGCACGACGTTGTTGTTTCTGTTGTTTTCGATCCTCTTTTGGAGCATCCATATATGACACAAATTGCTGTGTCACAAAGCGTACATAATCATTAGTAGACATATTATCATCACCTCTACTTGATTAGTATGTCCACTTTTTTATTCATTAATCTTTTCCTTTAATTCATTCATAATTTTTTCGACCGACTTATTTGTCGTATCGATATGAATATCAGCCTCTTCATAATAAGCTCGGCGCGATTCAAATTTCGTTACAAATGCATCTATATCTTTCTTCTGAAATAGTGGACGTGTCGTATCTTCACGAAGCCTTTCTGCAATTACATGTGGATCACAATATAAATACACAACAGTTCCATTTTCCTTCATCCACTTTCGATTTCCTTCTCGTTCAATAATCCCTCCACCAGTTGTAATAATTACATTTTGAACCGGTAGTGAACGTAACATTTCACTTTCATATTCCCGAAAAATCATTTCGCCTTCTTCTGCAAAAATATGCCGAATCGCTTTCTCTTTCTGCTCTTCGATTTTTTGATCTGTATCTACAACATCCATTTGAAGTTCTTTACTTAACGCTTTTCCAATTGTTGTTTTCCCAGCTCCCATATAGCCGGTTATGTATATAGATTTCATTTTCGTTCCTCTCAATCATCCGTTATTATTTGTTATTATAACAAAAGATGTTACTTTATTTATTGAACTACCCCCACTTATCACTCTAACGAGCTGTTTGAAGTGGGGGGTCTGTCGGGAAATGATAAAAAAAACGTTTTGTTCTTCTTATAAAATGAAGAACAAAACGTAATATACTCGCTTTTACTTATAAGTACCTCTTCTCACCCACTGCGTTGCAATCCATTTCTCACCTTTCGTTACAGGTGCCCCTCCATGTAACGTAAGCTCATTTAGTGATTGGTCTTGATAAAAATACTCAAAGTATACTGCCATTCCTTTTCTAGGGTGCACAGAAAGGTTTAATTTCGGGAAGAATGTTTCCCCGCCTTCTTCTACATCATTTAAGTACATCACAAGAGTACTGATACGATTATTAGCAGCTGATCTACTATGTTCCGCAAAATAATCATAGTGTGCTTTATATTGTTGATCCACTTCATAATTTAAAATGTGCAATCCTTCTCCATGCGCTACAGGAACATTCATGATAGATGAAATTCGTTTTTCAATCTTCGAAGTAAGTTCATTGTCTTCCAAAAATGCACCACTACTTGTCCGAATATCATTTACATCACGTGATGAACCAACTTTAGAACGTTCTATTTTATTTTTAGACATTTCAATTAATTCATCGCACTCTTCATCGCTTAATACATTTCCTAATACGACAATAAGTGGTTCTTCGAATTTTGAAATAATTTGTATTTCCCTATCTTCTGTCATAAACGCATTTCCTTTATGATCAAAAATAGTTTGTTCCTTATTTTCACCTATTTGATTGTTATTTGTCATTTCTTTATCTCCCTAGAAAAAATGATTGGATAGCATGAATATATCATATTCTTTCTACCTTTCTCTTTTTTGAGAAAATTTAAACTTTTGAACATCATTTTTATCCTTTTCCATAAAGAAATTGACTCATTCCACAATAGGAATTAAGGGGTCTCTCCCCGTATTTTACATCTTATCCTTCTACCCAATCCAATATTTTATTATCCCTTTTCCTATAGCGAAAGCTCACCTTATAGAAAACTCTCTGTTTTGTAACACATTGCAACGAAATGATAATACCATCATTTTCAAAGATGTACTTCCCACTCACTTCTCCTCTTTCATACTGAAATAAAAAAACATCCTCTTTTTCTTTTTGCTGTAAGTCTTTTTTTATATCTGAAATAGCTCGATCAACAAGTTCCTCCATGAAAAAACTTTGTTCTATTTCAGAATAAAATTTTTTATCCGAAAGTAACATATTCGTTTCGTACATCAAAAAAGAAATGAATAAAATAAGAAAAATAATTGTTCCTGGCATTGCAAATCCATCTTGTTTTCTCATGTTTCTATCTCAATTTCACTATAGCGCACAGCCACGCCTTCATATATTTCACCACCTATATCTTTCACATATATATATAGCAAATGAGGTGTTAATTTATACGAAATCGCTTCAATCCTTTGTAATATAAATTCCCTGCCGCGCATATTTACTTTTCTTATTAAATTACTATTCACCTTTTCATACGTCACCTGATCACCATTACGAAGTTGGAAGCGTAAAATATTCCCACCATTTTCTAGCGCTATCTTCCTCCCACTTGATACTTCACGAAACTCTAATTGCATTTGTCCTAAAAACACATCCCACTCCCAGTCATTTAATCCGTTTGAATGTGTATTTTCTATCCCCATAATATGAAGACGCGGTAAAAGTAAAAAGAACATTGATAAAAGCAACAAACATGCAATCATTTCTATTAATGTAAATCCCGCTTCTTTTTTATCTTTTCTCTGCATAAAGGCATTGCTCCATCGCTTTTCCTCTCATATCTTTCCACATCGTACAAACTTCATCTCCTCTCCAATATGTGTAATATACAATTCCTTTTATGACTTGCTCTTTTACTCGCTTTTCTTCATTCTCATACTTAAATAAGGCCGCTTCTTTTTTTAATAATATTAATGCTTTATAGCTCATTTTTATATTTTTTCTTTCTTGCATAATTAATAATGTTTGCGGGAGCAATAACGATACCGCCATCATTATTAAACTTAACGCTACAACCATTTCAACCATTACTGATCCTTTTTGACACTTCACGATACGTAAATCTCCCTCTTCCAAGCTGAAATACAATCTCATATTTATACCCTCGATAGGAAAGTAAAATCGTACCACCTCTATTAATATTTCCGCTCGGATTATATGTCATTGGATTTGAAAAGGTATGCAAATCAATTTGGATATCTTTATCATATTCTCTCTTAGCAATTAAAAATCCGGTCTCCGATTCCGAGATATAATACATATGTTTCTCTTTAAACCAGCGTAACGTATAATGTTTTTGACGCTTAATCGCCAACTGCTGCATATACAAAATATCATTTGAAAACTGCTTCAAAAACTGCTCGGCTCTTTGCTTTTCATGTAATGAAGTAACGTTAAAATACGTAACAACACTCAGTACAGAAATAGCGAATAAGACAAGTAGCATTTCTAAAAGAGTAAAACCTTTTTGCTTCACGATTTCCCAGCTGATACCGTACCATCATCGGAAATATGGATGGGTTCACCTTTCGGGCAAGTTTTAGAAGTAATATACTTTCCTGTTTCAAGTTCCTCTATTGATGGAATCTTATTATGCTGCAAGTGATATGCTTGTATTTGTGCTTCTATAGATTTCACATAGGCTGCACATCCTTTTCCTTGGACGGATGAGCGCTGTGTAACTACATTTGGAATAATTAATAGTAATAATACAGTTATGACAACCATAACTAATAACATTTCTAAAAGAGTAAAACCCTCCTCATTCTGCATGTAAATGCCCCCTAAATAGAATTCATCATTTGAAACATCGGCATAATCATCGCTAAGTACATCAAAATAACTATACCCCCAAGACATGTAAATAAAATGGGTTGAATCACAAATAACATACGTTTAATTTTTTCTTCTACCTTTTCAATAATGAGCTCACTGTAATCACCAAGCTCATTTGCTAAATTACCGTTTGCTTGTCCATGTGTAATGATATAAGAAAGTTCTTTCTCGTAATAACCGCTTTTATCAATAATAGATTGTAACGGCTCTCCTGCAATTAATTGCCGCTCAATTCGGGCTGCTTCATACTGAAAGAACGGATGATACTTTTGCTTCATCATTATTGTTAATGCTTCGTGTACCGACAATCCACCGTGTAATAAACCACTTAATTGAGCGGAAAAATAATGCGAATGCTTTAAAATAAGAAATGTTTTCATAAGGGGAATACGGATCATAATCTTTACCTTTTGAGTAGGCGGAAGTTTTCGGAAATAAAATATATATAAACTAAATCCCGTTATAATGATAAGAAAAATGATATAAATAAAGTAGGGTAATAATTTAATTGCGACTAAAATTTGTTCCGTAAGTGGTGGTGCTGTAGAACGTAAAGAACTATACATCATTTCAAACTGAGGCAATAAAATGAGGTTAAAGACAAACAGCATAATCATTAAAAAAAAGGTTAAAAACATAGGATACCGCATTACTTTCATCACATCTTTCCTATACTTATCCTTTTTATAAAGAAGCACACTTCCTTGTTGTAAAGCAAAAGAAATGTCACCGTGTCGCTCTGCATAAAATAAATAACTTAGCATCTCCGGATGAAACATTAATTGATCAAAAGAAGCATGCAAACTTTGTCCATTTTTCAATCCCTCAATCATACGCTGTAACTGCAATTTCTTTCCTACTGGTAATTGGAACTGCAAAAATTCTAATGCCTGTAAAAGTGAGTGACCTTTCTCTAATAATCCCCCTAGCCTTTTCAACAATAATACTTGACCACTTAAACTCCATTTTCTCTTAAACATAAATATCTTCTTCTAAAAAACCTAAAGCATATCCTTTTCGCACTGATGCTTCCAATGTTTCATAGTGATACGTAACATGTTCTCCGCTTGCTTCTTTAATCGCTTGTTTTAATTCATATCCATATAACAGTTCATAAATACTCGCCTGCCTTACTTGCCTCATTGATTTACATAAAGTTGAACACTTCCCTCTGCAAAACGGACATTTTAATTCGACGAGCCGCTGAGCAGCTACAGCCAATAATGATTGTTCAATTTCTTGCCTTGTAATACCATAATCCATAAATCGTAATATCGCCCCTTTCGCGTCATTTGTATGCAACGTCGTCATTACTAAATGGCCTGTCAAACTTGCTCTTACAGCTACTTTTGCTGTTTCTTCATCACGGATTTCACCAACTAATATAATATCTGGATCATGACGTAAAATAGCCTTTAATCCTGTCTCATATGTGATACCTGCTTTTTCATTAATTTGAATTTGTAATAAACCGTCCTTTCTTCTCTCAACTGGATCTTCAAGTGTAACGATGCGACGTGTTTGCCCTTTTCTAGCTACTTCTAATAACGCATACATTGTTGTTGTTTTTCCAGAACCAGTCGGCCCAGTAAATACGAGTAATCCATGAGAATGCTTTAAAAAAGAGAGTAATTTTTCCGCTGAACTTGGAAATAACGAAAGATGAGACAATGGCTGAACAGATGCTTGTAAATGGAGGCGAATAACGAGACTTTCTTGATATACTGTTGGAAGTGTTGAAAGGCGTAAATACACTTCTTGTCCATCAATTTGTAAGTACAACGAACCATTTTGAGGTTTTCTCCTCTCTCCTATATCCATTGATGCTAAAAACTTAAAGTGCGAAACAAGCTTTTTTCCAAATTCCTTTTCAATACACCGTTTCGTAATTAAATCTTTTCCTATACGTAATTGAATTGCCACATCCTTCTGCCTGGGCACAATATGTAAGTCCGATGCTTGCACCCCACAAGCTTCTTTCATAATCGTATTCGCAAAAAGCTCGATACCATTCATCAAATTCCCCTCCTCACCATGTATATATCATGAAGAACTAGAAAAGAAAAATTAGGACTTTTGTATTTTCACTAGGATAAAAAGGAAAAATATGTTTGTGAAATTATGAACAATTTCCGAATTATTGTCTGAAATTACCTATATGTATGTTTATCTGTATTATAATGTTAATATCTTGGATAAAGTGATAAAGGTGGAGATCCTAATGGAACAAGCTTTAAAAATTACAGGTGTATTATCTGACCCTACTCGTTATTACATTTATAAATATATTTCGCAAAAACATAATTACGTAACTGTACAAGAAATTGCAGATGAGTTTAACATTCATCCAAACGTAGCGCGTTTACATTTATCTAAATTAGAAGATGTTAATATGCTCAAATCAGAAACAAAAAAAACTGGGAAAGGCGGCAGACCAAGCAGACTATACGTCTTGTCTCAAGATGTCATCCAGTTACAATTCCCATTTCGCGATTATCAATTATTAGCGCAGATAGCATTTAATTCACTGCTAAGCTTAGGTAGCGCTGGCGAAAAAGCGCTATATGAAACAGGGAAACAATTCGGCAAAGAATTAATGCAACAACATATGCATCGTTTAAATGTAAGTGCAGAAGCATTGACGATAGAACAAAAAATCCAAATCGCAAAAGAAGCATTCTCAACAGCTGGTTTATCTCCTGCTTTTGAATTAAGTACAGATGGCACAAAAATTTTCTATGATGTACACAATTGCCCATTTAAAGAAGTTGCTGCGCATCATCCGACTGAAATTTGTAATATGCACGGAGATATGATGAAGGGGATTTTTGAAATCCTATTCCCAAACGTGGAATTAACTCGAAACGATAGTCTACTAGATGGATGCAAATCTTGTAACTATAAAGTTCAAATTTAGTTTTTCAACTAAGAAGAAGTCAATATTATAATTGGCTTCTTTCTTTTATATGAATGAATATTTACAATAGTTAGAAAAATAAACTATAATGAAAAGAGGTTTTATTTTTTAGAAAAGGAGGGAGATGGCATGGAGCGCATGTTTCGCGTTCTCGGCTTTTGGACTGGAATTTTCTCGGTTATGTTTTACGTAGGAGATATGCATTCGACCGCACTACTATTTTTAGGACAAACAGGATTCTTCGTACTTTTAAGTTATTTAAAATTAACAGAGCGTATGTATATATACGTATTCGGGGCATATTTAACCGTTTTCTTCATCGGATTTACATGGTACACAACATTTTTACTTGTCCCTGGAGCTGGACATTAAAAGATGGCAATTTGCCATCTTTTTTTTAATTCCGTAATTCCCTAGTTGACTTATAGGTTTTATTACCTTATATTCTATATAACACATTGGAATTAGGGGGGAATCACCATGAATACACTGCTTGTCGGAATTAACATCACAGTCATGCTCATTTTAGTTGGCGTATTGTATTATATGCAACGTAAGCATGTGTCTTTTAATAAACGTGTATTTACTGCTTTAGGAGTCGGAATTATATTCGGTCTTATATTACAATTTATTTATGAGCCTACTTCTAAAGTAATTATCGAATCAAATACCTGGTTTAGTTTAATTGGTAACGGTTATGTAAAATTACTTCAAATGATTGTTATGCCACTTATTTTAGTATCTATTATTTCAGCCTTTACAAAATTACAGTTAACGAAAAATCTTGGTAAAATCAGTGGTCTTATTATCGGAATTTTAATTCTTACTACAGGAATTGCCGCAGCTGTCGGTATCGCAGCAAGCGCAGGATTTGATGTATCAGCAACAGGATTACAACAAGGTGATGCAGAATCTGCTCGTCTGAAGCTAGTTGAAGAAAGATTTACTTCTATCGAAAAGACAACAATTCCAGACAAATTATTAGAACTGTTGCCTACAAATCCGTTTCTTGATTTAACAGGCGCTCGTCCAACATCAACAATTTCTGTTGTCATATTTGCAGCCTTTATCGGTATCGCCTTTATCGGTGTAAAACGAAAATATCCAGAACAAGCGGAGCTATTTAAAAAGATGCTTGATGCTGTATATGCAATCGTAATGCATATGGTAACATTAATTTTACGTCTTACTCCATACGGCGTATTAGCCCTTATGGCAAAGACAGTTGCTGGTAGTGATATAAACGCTATTTTAAAACTTGGTAACTTCGTGTTAGCATCTTACGTAGCACTTATCGTAATGTTTATCATTCACTTATTATTAATCACACTATCTGGTTTAAATCCAATTCAATATTTGAAAAAAGTGTTCCCTGTATTAACATTTGCATTCACATCTCGCTCTAGTGCTGGTGCAATGCCATTAAATATTGAAGCACAAAAAGAAAAACTTGGTATTTCTGAAGGAATCGCTAACTTCGCTGCATCCTTTGGGGTATCTATCGGTCAAAACGGTTGCGCAGGTATTTACCCAGCAATGCTTGCTATGATGGTCGCTCCAACCGTAGGAATTGATCCATTACAACCACAATTTATTTTAACTTTAATCGCTGTCGTTGCTATTAGCTCATTCGGTGTTGCCGGCGTTGGTGGCGGTGCAACATTCGCAGCATTAATCGTACTATCTACAATGAACTTACCAATCGGCATTGTCGCTCTTGTTATCTCGGTTGAGCCATTAATCGATATGGGTCGTACAGCTCTTAACGTAAGTGGTTCTATGACAGCAGGTCTTATTTCTAGTAAATGGCTTGGTGAATTAGATCAAGATACGTACAATCAAGACGATGTAAAAACTGGTGAAATTGCTTCATAATGAAAAGGACGCTAACAAAAATGTTAGCGTCCTTTTTCATTTCTCTCCATCTTCCTCTTTATCTTTTAAACACAGGGCATAACATATTGTCTCAAACACTATGAATAACGCTCTACCGATTACTTCAGCCATGTTAAAAACACCACCTGTATATTAGAATAGATAATTATAAATAAATTATATATCCTTTCTGACTTTTATAAAAATTACATTTTTGTAATGTTTTACATTAAAATCCAAACTTTATTCTTCTACCAAAAACTCTTCTAGTTGCTCTTTTAACTCTTCCTCAATCTCATAGTAAGATTCCTCAACTAGTTCCCCCTATTTTCTTACTCCCCCAAATCCGTGATTGAATTTGCATTCCTAAAAAGAGTCTTTCGCATTTCCAAATTGGAATATTGTGAAACTCAATCATCTCTTGTTCTTCATCTAATATAGCTATCGCAACTGATGAATAATAACCCATCCCAAAGGGATTTTCTTTGTCTCTTACAAATCCCATATCTAATTCCATGTTTTTTTCTATGTATAAATGCGAATACTCTTTATACAGTTTAAATGATATTCGCTCTATTTCCTTTTCCATACATTGAATTTTCTCTTTCAATTCCAATGTGAAATCTTGTTCTTTATACTTCATTTCCGCCTCCTTACACACAAAAAAAGAGAATACAATAACATATTCTCTTTTCTCAAATATACTTCATTATCTCACAGCCCGTCCCTTTCACAAATAACCATTCTGCTCGCACCATTTATGAAATTGTCCTACATCTACTCCAACTAAAACGATATCCTTTAGCTCTACAGCAATACTTTGTTCTCCAATTACAATAGCAAAGTGGGGTTCTAATTGTTTTTCATTTTTCTTTACAGTTCCAATTCGGTTCCGATGCGGCCCATCTTTTATATATGCTTTTTGTCCTACAATATCAAAGTTCAAGATTCTCACCTCTTTTACTGCGCTCAAATTGGAAATACAATCTCCACCTCGGAAAATTTCCTTTCATTGCACTATTTCTCTATATATATGACGAAACAATAAAAGAGTCCTTCCTTCTTTACAATTATTTTTTCTTTGTTTCATTTTTATGATTGGAACGTAAAGTTTATAATAAAATACACTTGGAAGCGCTTTCTACGTAATTTTTTATGTTATAATATAAAAGTAGAACTTCGTAAAGAGGGTTAAAAAATGAATACAAAAATGATTAACAAAGTAATTGAAGCATTAAAAGTATATGGCTTTCAGGATGTATCATTCTGTGAAGAAACGAAGCAATTTTTATTTCATAACGAAACCGATATTATGAGCGGCTATGCAGAAATAACATATAATAGTCAATTCGAAAAATTTAACGTACAAATTCATCCAATTGAAACGCATCACCAAGCAGAGTTACAAGAGGTTGAAAGACATATACAAGCTTGCATACGAAAAGTAGAGTATTTAAATGCACTTCTTACTGGACAAACAAAGCTAGATGATAAAATTAT
Organism: Bacillus sp. NP247; assembly: GCF_018966865.1. Lineage (NCBI taxonomy): Bacteria > Bacillati > Bacillota > Bacilli > Caryophanales > Bacillaceae > Bacillus > Bacillus sp. NP247. Next base: position 1,508,346 of record NZ_CP076653.1, read on the forward strand.
TATTATGTAAAAAAAAGAACGTGAAGCTATCACGTTCTTTTTTTTAAACACCCATCTTTTCTTTTAAATGCAAACCTGTTACAGACTCTAATACATCCATTGTTTCTTCAAGCTTCATATCAAAAATTGTCTTCTCTTCTATATACGGAAACTGTCTAAAACGCTTTTCTAACATTTTCACCGCATCTGATGTGAAATTTGCGCTATCAATGCCAAATTCTGTTTCAAGAAGCACAATCCAATCTAACACATGAAAACCTAATCCATTTACGAATGAAATAAGTTTTTCTTCTGGCTGTGAAGATAAGAATACGTTTTGCTCCATCTCACTAAAAAGTTCTTCTCCTAAAATTCCTGCTAACTCATCATCATGTTCGCGTTCAATAATCTCTTCATAACCATAATCATCAACAAGCTCTTCTACTTCTTCACTATCCGCAAAAAGCAATTGACTAAGAATTGCATCTTTCTTAAATTCACTGTTTTGTACAACTTCTAAAAAACTCGTTTCCCAACCATTTTCTAATTTCATATAACATAACTCCTTTATGGGCTTTTCTTATCATCACTGTACCCAAAAGATCACTTTTATAACCTTTTAGGTAATTACTATTATTCCATATGCTTCATAACATAAGATGCAAACTCAGTTGCATCTCCTTCAAAAATATTTATCTCTGGTAGATGATAAAACGTTGTTTGCAGTGGGTTTCCTTCATGATAAATATATACCTTTTTCTCTAACGCAATCGCCATTCCAAACTCTGTATGACTTCCATTTCCGCCATCTAATATAAGTAAAAAGACATCTGCTTCTTTTATAGCCGTCTTTTCTGCTTGACCAATTTCTCTTAATTGTTCTTGATCGACTGCTCTTTCATTTTTCGTCCAATCATATGTATGATGCCATCCTACTTCTTTCAACTGACTTGATACGAAACGTACAAGATGCTTATTTTGAAATCCCGAAGCAATATAAAATTTCATTTATACCCACTCCTTAAATATACATGGGGAAACTCCGTTTTAGCGTTAATAGGATTTTTTCAAAAAAAAATCCCCATCTTTAGAACTTATTTGCGTTTCAATGATGGGGTGCCTCATGATCTTCTTTTATTTTTTGTTTTTTATAACTTTCATCAGCTAACATTTCTAGTTCAGCTGTTATTTCTGATTTTTCAAGCTCTCGTTCTTGTGAAAATTTCCGTGAAATATAAACAATAACACTACCAACGTACAACACAAAGCATATAATAAGTGCAGTATTTTCATAGAGACTTAGCTCCAACACAGTCACTCCTAATCCATTCGTATTTTCACGCTTAATCAATTGGAATTTCCCTATTAACCTTTTGTTATCCCGCTATTTGAGGGCAGTAAGACCCCCACCTCAAAATTCAGCAAAAGCAAAGAAGTTAGATGTGGGATTAACTGCCCGTAAAAGCCCGATTGGTGAAGGCTAATAATCAGTGGGGGATGACCCCCCCACTGATTAAAGTTTCACTTTATTGTAACATAAAAATATCAATTCTTGGAATCTTTCATCCTACTAAAAAAGACATGATTGTTTAATCATGTCTCTGAAATATGTTGAATGATAGTTTTAATCGCTTCTTTTCCATTATATTTTTTCAATGCTGTTTTATACGTTTCATTATTATTAGATAGCTCTTCTATATGCTTTATAAGCGAGTTCACCGTTACATCCTCTTCATATAATACCGATGCATACCCTTGTCTTTTAAAGGATTCAGCATTTAAAATTTGATCTCCACGGCTCGCAAATTTCGATAATGGAATTAAAACCATTGGCTTTTGTAATGTTAAAAACTCAAAAATCGCATTGGATCCCGCACGTGAAATAACAAAATTTGTTGTCGCTAATATATCTGGCAACTCCCCATGTATATATTCAAATTGTTTATACCCTTCTTTATTTTGTAAACTTTCATCAAGATTACCTTTTCCGCAAAGATGAACAATTTGATACTTTTTAAGAAGTTCTGGCAACGCGGATCGAACCGTTTCATTAATTTTCTTCGCGCCCAAACTTCCTCCCATGATTGTAATAACTGGCTTTTTACGTGAAAAACTTAAAAACGCTAAACCTTTTTCACGATTTCCCTTTAGCACTTCTTCACGTACAGGAGATCCCGTATATATTACTTTTTCTTTCGGTAAATGTTTCGCTGCTTCTTCAAATGTAACAAATATTTTCGAAGCAAAACGGAGCGCAATTTTATTTGCTAGTCCTGGCGTCATATCAGATTCATGTAATAAAACTGGCACCCTGTTTAACCATCCTCCAATTACGACTGGTACAGATACGAAACCACCTTTTGAAAAAATCACATCCGGTTTTAGTTTTCGAATCCTTACATACGCATCCATAACACCTTTCATTACAAGAAAGGGATCTTTTATATTTTTTAAATCAAAATAACGACGTAGCTTTCCACTTGCAATACTATAATACGGAATGCCTCCCTTTTCTATAATCGTTTTCTCAATTCCTTCATGAGAACCAATATAAGAGATGTCCCAATTTTCTTCCTGTAAATGTGGAATAATGGCTAAATTAGGTGTTACATGCCCTGCCGAACCACCACCTGTAAAGACTATTTTTTTCATACGTCTCCCCCTTCAACACTATAATACACTAAAATATCTTGCCTCAGGGTGAGAAAATACCATAGCCGTTACAGACGCTTCTGGCTCCATCATAAATCCTTCTGTTAATGTAATACCTATTTCCTCTGGATGAATTAAGCGAAACAATTTTTCCTGGTCAGCAAGTTCTGGACATGCTGGATAACCAAATGATACGCGTATTCCTCTATATTTTGTACGGAAACGCTCCTCCATCGTCAGTTCAGGCGAATCTGGAATGCCCCAGCGGTCACGAATAAGCATATGTGTTTTTTCAGCAAGTCCTTCTGCTAATTCAAGTGCTAACGATTGAATTGCATGACTGCGTAAGTAATCTCCCTTCGCCTTCCATTCCTCTGCAATGTCCCGCACTCCTTCCCCAACAGTAACAGATAGGAACGCAACATAGTCCATCTCATCTCCAATAGGGCGTATATAATCCCCTAAAGTACGGTATGGTGCTTTCCCTTGTCTCGGAAATTCAAATCGCTCTATAATACGTGTGTGATCTTCCGGATCGTATATAATTATATTTTTCCCATCACTTTGCGCCGGGAAAAATTGATACACCGCTTTTGGACGTAACCAAGATTGTCCTTCTTGTAATAATTCATCAATTAAATCATTTAGCTCATGCGCTCTTTTATCCCCTTCTTGCAGGAGTTTTTTTACGTTTCCTTTTAACCCAAGATGGTGTCCAATTAACATTTGTCTATTTAAAAACGGTGCAAGATGAAGGGCAGGAATATCCCGTAATACAACTCGTTTCGTCGAATCTGGCACTATAACAGTTGCTTTTGGCAACGGCTCAATTACTGCTGGAATCTCCACTTTCTTCTCCTCTTTTTTCACGATATGAAGATGACGTTCTTTTTTATCTTGTTTCATCTTCTCACGCTCTTCTTCTTTTTGAAGTTTATTAATAATATCAAGACCTGTCATTGCATCACTTGCATAACATACGAGCCCTTTATAAGATGGAGAAATACGATTATCTGTAAATTTCCTCGTTAGTGCTGCACCACCTACAACAATTGGAATATCAATATTCGCTGCTTTTAAATCTTCAGCAGTCGTTACCATTTGTTGTGCGGATTTTACTAACAAACCAGAAAGACCAATAATATCAGGTTTCTTTTCTTGTACTTCTTGAACAATTCGATCCGAACGAACATTAATTCCTAAATTAATAATTTCATATCCGTTATTTGATAAAATAATTTCAACGAGATTTTTCCCGATATCATGTACGTCACCTTTTACAGTCGCTAATAACACTTTCCCTTTTTTTGCACTATCACTAGATTCCATATGTGGCTCTAAATAACTTACGGCAGCTTTCATACTTTCAGCACTTTGCAATACTTCAGCAACGATAAGCTCATTACCATTAAATAATCGTCCCACCTCATCCATTCCTGTCATAAGCGGTCCGTTAATAATATCCAGAGGTTTTCGTCCTTCTGTAAGCGCGAGACTTAGATCTTCTTGTAGTCCTTGCTTCGTACCTTCTACAATATAGTTTGCCAGTCGTTCATCAAGTGTTAGCGTTTCTTGTGGAGCGACATCTTTCTTTTTGGCAACACGATAAAAGTTTGTAAATTTTTCTAACGTCTCTTTCGTCGTTTCAAATAATAATGCATCCGCAAGACGTTTTTCTTCCTCTGGGATTGACGCATAGCGCTCTAATTTTTCCGTGTTAACAATCGCATAATCTAATCCTGCTTTCGTTGCATGGTATAGAAAGACAGAGTTTAATACTTCACGTCCAGCTGGTGGTAAACCAAAAGATATGTTACTCACCCCTAGAATCGTTAAACATTCTGGTAACGCTTCTTTAATAAGACGAATTCCTTCTATAGTCGCTGCCGCTGAACCTATATATTCTTCATCACCTGTCCCTACAGGAAACACAAGTGCATCAAAAATAATATCAGATGGACGTATACCATACTTCTTCGTTAGTAACTCATAGCTTCTTTTAGCAATTTCTATCTTTCTTTCTGCACTAACTGCCATACCATCTTCATCAATTGTCCCTACAACTATCGCAGCACCGTACTTCCGAAGAAGGGGTGTCACTTTTTCAAAACGTTCTTCTCCATCCTCTAAATTAATAGAATTGATAACACCTTTTCCTTGAATATAAGTAAGAGCTTTCGCCATAACATTTTCATCTGTTGAATCAATCATAATCGGTACTTTTAACACTTTCGTAACTTCTGCCAAGAATCTTTCCATATCTTCTATTTCATCACGATCAGGGTCTGCCATACAAATATCAATAATATGAGCATTTTTCTTCACTTGCGCTCTTGCCACTTCAGCAGCCTCTTCAAATTTCCCTTCTGCTACTAATCTTTTAAACTTACGCGATCCAATTACGTTCGTCCTTTCTCCAACAAATAAAGGTCTCATGGAATCATCGTATTGCAACGCTTCTAGTCCACTAATTCCATGTCCAACCCTTTCATGATGCTCACGAGGATTAATCGAGGCAAGTGCCAATTTCATTGCACTTATATGTTCTGGTGTTGTTCCACAACAACCACCAATAATATTAATCCATCCTTCTTCAGCAAAACGTTTTACTTTTTCAGCAAGTGACGCCGGAGATTCGTGATAATGCCCATCTTCATCAGGAAGACCAGCGTTCGGATAACAAGAAATATAACACTCTGATAAATCAGATAGAGAACGGATATGTTCCCTCATAAATTCTGGACCAGTGGCACAGTTTAATCCAACCGATAATGGCTTCATATGCTCTATCGATAAATAAAAGGCTTCGATCGTTTGACCCGCTAAAGTCGTTCCCATCGGTTCAATTGTTCCAGAAATCATAATAGGTACTATTTTGTTTAGTTCTTCAAACGCCGATTGAATTCCAAGGTACGCAGCTTTCACATTACGCATATCTTGACTCGTCTCAACGAGCAATACATCAACTTCTCCTCTTAATAATCCTCTCGCTTGCCTTGTATAGGCTTCGATTAACTCTTCAAAAGTCACACCGCCTGTAACACTAATTGCTTTCGTCGTTGGTCCCATCGCTCCCGCAACATATACTTCTTTCCCACTTTCTTTAACCGCTTGCTTCGCCAAAATCGCTGCCTTTTCGTTTAACTCTTCATCTAAATGAGACAATGCATAATCACTTAATACAATATTCGTTGCACCAAACGTATTCGTTTCAATAATATCTGCCCCAGCTTCAATGTAGACTTTATGAATATTTAAAATAACATCCGGTCTTGTTTTTACTAAATATTCATTACAACCTTCGTATTCTTCTCCTCCAAAATCTTCCGCTGTTAAGTCTTCTTGCTGGATCATCGTTCCCATTGCACCATCTAATATTAAAATTTCATATTGTAATCTCTCTTCTATTCGTTTCATCAATTAATACCTTCTTTCACTTCTTGCTTTTCTCTCACATATTTCACGAGATGTTCTGTAATTTCATATTTTAAAAACGGTGTAATAAGATAAATACCGTTAAAGTATTTCATCGCCGCATCGATCAACTCTTGTGAAATACGAATCCCTTCCTCTATGGCTGCCTCTTTCGTTTCATGTCTATCCATTCTTTGTCTTATCTCTTCAGGGAGCGTAATACCCGGCACTTCAAAATGAAGAAAATCTGCATTCCGCTTACTTATTAATGGCATAATTCCAATAAAGATAGGTTGTTCCAAATGCTTTGTCGCTTCATACACTTCTTCAATTAACGCTATATCGTAAATTGGCTGAGTTAAGAAATACTCCGCTCCAGCATCTATTTTTCGCTCCATTCGCTTAACCGCTGCTTTTAAATGCCTTACATGCGGATTAAAGGCGCCTCCCACTGAAAACCTTGTTGCTGGACCAATTGATTTTCCTAAAATGGAACGCCCATCGTTCATTTCTTTAATCATTTTAATGAGCTCAATAGAGGACAAATCATATACAGAAGTTGCACCTGGAAAATCACCAACACGCGCTGGATCACCAGTTAAAGCTAGCACTTCCTCCATACCTAACACTGATAACCCTAGCAAATGAGATTGTAATCCAATGACGTTATGGTCTCTACACGTTAAATGCGTCAATACTGGAATATCGTGCTTCGTTAATAATGCACCCATAGCCATATTAGAAACGCGAGGCGATGCCAATGAATTATCTGCTAGAGTAATAGCATCCGCTCCAGCCCTTTTCAGTGCTCTTGCCCCTTCAAAAAAACGCTGCGTGTCTAACGTTTTCGGTGGATCTAATTCCACTACAACTGTCGTTTGTTTCTTTGCCTTTTCTGCGAGAGTAACATGAGCTCTCGAACGCTTCTCATGTGTATGGACCACTTTAGGCCTTTGAATCGTCTCTTTTGCTATTACAGGTGCAACATTTGCAATAGCACGTTTCATTCCTTCAATATGTTCCGGGGTAGTACCACAACAACCACCTAATAAACGAATACCTTGTTCAATAAAGTTTGGTGTCATCTCTTCAAAATACGCTGGACTTCCCTCATATACGTAGCGCCCCTCCACATAATTTGGGAGACCTGCATTCGGATATGCTGATAAATAGCCATTTTGAGGAATCGATATCATTTTGAAAGCTTCCGTCATATGAAGTGGCCCTAGTTGACAGTTCAATCCAACAACATTGGCACCGTAATCTAAAAGCTGTTTTAATATTTCATTGACATCATTCCCATTTTGAGTCGTACCTGCCTCATGTAACGCTAACTGAGCAACAATCGGAATATTCGTTTGTTTACGCAACACTTTAACGGCATGCAATAATTCAAATTCATCATAAAAAGTTTCTAATAGTAATCCATCAACCTGTTCTTCTAGTAAAGCACCTGCCTGTTCAAGTAGCATAAATTCTCTCTCTATATCAGTCGTTGTAACAGCACCAATATGTTTCATACCTCCAATTGTCCCTAAAATTGCATTCCGCTCTGTTATTGATGCTTTCGCAATATTCACTGCCGCTTTATTAATTTGGGCGACTTGATTTTCTAGACCATACATGCGGAGTTTCGCTTCATTCGCACCATACGTATTCGTTTGAATAACATCCGCTCCAGCAGCTACATATTGTTTATGGATCGATATAATTAAGTCTGGATCAGACAAATTCAATTCTTCAAAACTACTTTGTAAACCATGTGAATGTAATAAAGTTCCAACTGCTCCATCACCTATTACAATTCCTTTTGATAATAAATCTAGTAATTTCACGAATCTCCCTCATTTCTATCAATATAAAAACCCCCTCTTCACTTTGAAGAGGGGGACATAATTGTTCCTCCTCTTATTATGCAAAACACACGTTTTGCAGGTTTTAGCACCGTTTCAAACATTTAGTTTGAAGGTTGCCGGGTTTCACAGGGCCTTTCCCTCCACCGCTCTCAATAAGAGTTTGTCTTTATTATTTTATTTATGTAGTTAAAAGGAAATACGTTCCCCTTTTAACAATGTTTGTTAATTTTTTATAAATTTAGCATGCACTAAAATAAAAGTCAATGACACTTGCGGAAAAATAAAAATTATTTAAAATAAAGTTGCAATTCAATTATCTTTTGTTGTAAAGTTAAAAACATAATAAAAATTTCATACGAACATTCTTATCTAGAGAGGTAGAGGGACTGGCCCTATGACGCCTCAGCAACCATTAACATTCATTCGTTAATAAGGTGCTAATTCCAGCAAATTGTGAAAGATTTGACAGATGAGAAGAAGACTCTATTCAATCCGAAAGCCTTCTTCTTAGAAGGCTTTTTTTATTTTAAATTCACTTAGTCTTTCACTTTAAAAGGGGGAATTTTCACATGTCAACAATCGAAACAAAACTAGCACAAATCGGGAACCGTAGCGAAGCTACAACAGGAACTGTTAATCCACCTGTTTATTTCTCAACTGCTTATCGTCACGAAGGAATTGGTAAATCTACTGGCTTTGACTATTCAAGAACTGGAAATCCGACTCGCGGTCTTTTAGAACAGGCAATTGCAGATTTAGAAAGCGGTGAGCAAGGGTATGCCTGTAGCTCAGGAATGGCCGCTGTTCTCCTTGTCCTTTCACTATTCCGTTCCGGAGATGAACTTATCGTATCTGAAGACTTATACGGAGGAACATATCGTCTATTTTCCGAACATGAAGACAAGTGGAATATTCGATGTAGATACGTAGATACACAATCTATTAAACAAATTGAGCAAGCAATCACATCTCAAACGAAGGCTATTTTCATAGAAACACCGACTAATCCATTAATGCAAGTAACTGATATCGTAAGTGTAGCAAGTGTAGCGAAAAGGCACGGACTACTTCTTATTGTAGACAACACGTTCTATACACCTTATATACAGCAACCATTAACAGAAGGTGCAAATATCGTCCTTCATAGCGCAACTAAATATTTAGGCGGACATAACGATGTACTAAGCGGACTTGTCGTTGCGAAAGGGAAATCTCTTTGCGAGGAGCTTGCTCATTATCATAATGCCTCTGGTGCTGTCTTAAGCCCGTTTGATTCATGGCTATTAATTCGAGGGATGAAAACTTTAGCACTTCGCATGAAACAGCATGAAGAAAACGCTCATGCAATTGTTGCTTATTTAAATGATGAAGATGGTGTGACAGATGTATTTTATCCAGGAAGAGGTGGTATGATTTCATTTCGCCTTCAAGATGAAACTTGGATTAATCCTTTCTTACAATCTTTATCCTTAATTACATTTGCTGAAAGTCTTGGCGGCGTCGAAAGTTTAATGACTTATCCAGCAACGCAAACTCATGCCGATATTCCAGAAGATATTCGAACAGCACGCGGTGTGTGTAATCGTCTTCTCCGTTTTTCAGTCGGCATCGAAAATAGCAATGATTTAATTCAAGACTTAAAGCAAGCAATTAAACTTGTAAAAGAAGGTGTAAGAATATGAGCTATTCCATAGATACGCTTTTACTGCATAATCAATACAAGCATGACTCACACACAGGAGCTGTTAACGTTCCCATCTATAACACATCAACATTTCATCAGTTTGATGTAGATGCTTTCGGAAAGTATGACTATAGTAGATCTGGAAATCCAACACGTGAAGCTCTTGAAGATATCATTGCTTTATTAGAAGGCGGGACAAAAGGATTTGCCTTTGCATCAGGCATTGCAGCAATTTCTACTGCATTTCTCCTTCTTTCACAAGGTGACCATGTTCTTATTTCAGAAGATGTATATGGAGGCACTTACCGAATTATAACTGAAGTTCTCTCCCGTTACGGTGTTTCACATACATTTGTTGATATGACCAATTTAGAAGAAATAAAGCAAAACATTAAACCAAATACAAAACTCTTTTATGTAGAAACGCCTTCTAATCCACTTTTAAAAGTAACAGATATTCGCGAGGTTTCTAAACTTGCAAAATCTATTGGCGCTCTTACTTTTGTTGATAATACATTTTTGACACCATTATTCCAGAAGCCACTTGATCTTGGCGCCGATGTCGTCCTTCATAGTGCCACAAAATTCATTGCCGGTCATAGCGATGTCACCGCTGGATTAGCTGTCGTAAAAGATGAAGAACTCGCTCAAAAGCTCGGCTTTCTACAAAATGCTTTTGGTGCTATTTTAGGACCTCAAGATTGTTCTCTCGTACTTCGCGGCATTAAAACATTGCATGTACGTCTCGAGCACTCAGCTGCAGGTGCCAATAAAATTGCACATTATTTACAAGAGCACGCTAAAGTTCAAAATGTCTATTACCCTGGATTACAATCACATTTTGGCTATAGTATTCAACAAACTCAAGCAACATCAGCTGGGGCTGTTTTATCTTTCACCTTACAATCCGAAGATGCATTGCGCCAATTTTTATCAAAAGTTAAACTACCCGTTTTTGCGGTTAGTCTAGGAGCTGTTGAATCTATTCTTTCATATCCAGCAAAAATGTCACATGCAGCCTTATCACAGGAAGCACGTGATGAAAGAGGGATTTCTAATTCATTACTCCGTTTATCGGTTGGTCTTGAAAATGTTAACGATTTAATATCCGATTTCGAAAATGCTCTTTCTTATGTAGAAGAACCTGTAAATGCATAGAGAGAAAAGAAGATATGAAATTAAGTTTTCATATCTTCTTTTTATGCTGTCTAGCATATTCATTTTAATGTTTTTTCTTTTTGTATAGTTCATTAAAAAATAAAAGTATATCATCTATTTCCAAGTAATGGATTAATTGATATATTAAGAAATAAAAAAGGGGTAAAAATAATGGAGACTTGTGCAGATATTTTAATCGTTATCGATTTACAAAATGGGGTATGTTATAGCGGAGAGCATTTATTTGATTTACAAAACTTGCTTACAAAAGTAAATAAAAGAATTTCTTCATACAGAAAATCAAATAAACCAATCATTTTTGTTCAACATTGTGATGATGATTTAGTACCCGAAAAAGAACTTTGGGCTATTCATACCGATCTAGATGTTCAAGAACAAGATTTTTTTGTAAGAAAAACACATGCAAATTCATTTTATAAAACAAACTTAAAAGAAATTTTAGATCAATTATCTGTACATCGTATTGAATTCTGTGGTGCCCAAACAGAATACTGCATGGATGCTACGATTAAATTTGCCCACGGACTAGGATACGAAAACTTCATGGTACAGAAAGCAACCTCTACTTTGAATAATTCATTTATGTCTGCAAAAGAGACAATTGATTTTCATGAGAATATATGGAACCACAGATTTTTAAAGTTGATAAAAGATGAACTCTAGAATAAATGACTAATGACTTGATTATTCTAAGATTTATCAGCTACACTCAAGTGTCTCATTATCATCATAAAGAAGCTGATTACATTGGGCTTCTTTTAAACTGTTATATATTCTATATATAACATTATAATTCCTTTGTCATATTATTTTAAAAATTTTGTATATTCATTTGAAAGAATAAGAAAATCATGATAAAATTGTGTTACGAATATATCTATATCTTTCAATTTTTGAAACGCATCAAAATTTTCACCCAAAAATGTCATTTTACAAAACTGTGCAAATTTATCTATTTTATTTACATCAGGGTCTCTTTTCTTACAATTTCTTTACTTTAGGACTTTTTTTCTGCAACAACTGTTTTCTTTTCTTTGATTTTTTGGTATGTATAGTATGGTATAACAGCTCACACGGAGGTGGAAAAGAACATGTTAGAAACCTTTCAAAAAGAAATAGAACTATATGAAAGCAATGCAGAATTATTGAAAGTGCTTGCTCATCCTGTTCGCTTATGTATTGTAAAGGGATTAATTGAACGTGGCCCAAGCAACGTTTCTACAATGTACACAGGCTTAAACATGCCACAATCTACAATTTCACAGCATTTAGCCAAGTTAAAAAGTGCTAAAATCGTTTCTAGTGAAAGAAAAGGATTGGAAATTTACTACAAAGTAGAAAACGAAACAATTATTCAACTCGTTCGCGTATTATTAGGTTAGGGACCTATAGACAGAGAAAAAGAGCGTATTCTATATTTTTCATCTCATATCTTTAATATAAATATATATCATGAGAGAAAATATATAATGCTACATAATTAAAAGTCGTATTAAAAAACAAGACACAGAAAATACTGTGTCTTGTTTTTTTTCATATTGTTAAATATTGATTCAAAAGTAAATTCTTCATATCTTTCGTGTGTATAACAACATCGAAAGCATTACCTAATCCTCCGTTCAAAATCATAGAACGAACTGCTCGATTTAGTTTTTGAGTTTCAGAAAAAGGATTGGTATCTTGATGGCTAGCAAGCTGATCTAATATTCCTGCTGCTAACAAAAACTCTGATTGCTTCCTATGCCATATCGTATTAATTCCTTGTAGCTCAAAATTCATCTTCAACTCATCCCAATGAACATGCGTAGTAAGGTCCATTTCTCCTGGATATGCAAGCGGATTACGAATTAGCTTGTGCTTATAATATCCTCTTAAACTTCCTTCATGATGTGCAGGATGCATCCATTCTTCTTTTGTATATCCATAATCAACTGTAATACATATACCTTTCTGAAACCATGTCGTAATCTCTTCTATATACTCTTCCATTGCAATAGGCACTTCAAAGCGCTGCCCCTCAGCAATGTGAATGTTATATTTCAATAAGTAACGACCGATTCTTTTCTCTATCGGTCTAAATACTTCTGTAAGGTTCCCCTCATCTGTATACGTGATACGTACTTCATACAAAATTCCATTTCTTTTCTCAACTATTTCAACAGGAAACGCATCAAATAATTCATTCGAAAAAATAATTCCTTCGAAAGACTCTCCCATTTCAATATAAGATGTATAATACGACACATTATCAAATAAGCAAAGACTCTCCTTTTGTAGCCTTCTATGAAAAGGGCTCACTTCAATAATTGAATAGTTTAAATTGATAAAGGTTTCCGGAGATAATTGTTTCCATTCTTGTAAAACATCATAGGCAAACTTTCCTGTTCCCCCACCAATCTCACAAATATTTGGAGAAACTTCTCCCTTTTCAACAAGCCGAATAAAAAACTTAGCAAAAGTCTTCGCAAATACAGAAGATACATTGCTACTCGTAAAAAAATCTCCCTGTCTTCCAATTTTTTCACGTTCTCTCATATAATACCCATGTTCCTCTGCATATAATACGAGGTTCATATACGTACTATATGAAATCGAATGATCCTTTTCTTTTCCCATCCATTCTCTTAAAATGAGCTCCATCCCCATAATGACTCCTTATTGTAAAAATGGATTGTTTTCTTTTTCAAAACCAATGCTTGTTTCTGGACCGTGTCCACATAGCACCGCTGTTTCATCTGGTAATACAAATAATTTCTCTTCAATACTTCCAATTAATTCAGCAAAACTTCCACCAGGTAAATCCGTTCTTCCAATACTCATTTGGAACAATACATCTCCAGAAAATACAGCATTCGCTTCTTTACTATAATAAGAAATACTTCCTGGAGAATGCCCTGGTGTCTCAAAAATTTCAAAACTAAAAGAATCAATCGTTAATGTACCCTCTTCGTCAATAATATGATCTGCTGGTTTCGCTGTAATACTGCGGTTCATCATAAAAATTTGCGAGCCATTCACAGTTGCATCGCCTAACCAATCCGCTTCTTCTTTATGTACGTATACAGGAATATGAAAAGCGTCTCTCACCGCATCAACAGCACCGATATGATCGAAATGAGCATGTGTTAATAAAACCGCAAGTGGTTTTAACTGTGCTTCTTGTAAATATGTAACAAGTTTCTCTCCTTCATGGCCAGGATCAAAGATAATACACTCATTTTGATCATTCGTTAAAATATAAGCATTTGTTTGTAATGGGCCTAACGGCATTTGTATCCATTTCATATGAAAATCTCCTCCAGTTATTTAATTTACTTTTAATGATACAACATTTCTTTCTCTTAGGAAAAGAAGCGGTGTTATCTCGACAATCATTTTTAAAACATGTACAATATAAAAGAGTAAATATTCTAAAAACTCATCCTAAGGAATGAGTAGACAGAGGAGGATATTGTATGGGCCTTGTTATTATTTTTACGCTAGTCACTCTGTTAGCTGTATTTGCTACGCTTAGAACACTTCGCGAAAAAAACTTATTCGCGGGCGGCTTCGCTATTGCAACCGTACTTGTTTTCGGATGGTTTACAATCATGACCGTTCTATATAATGGGTACCCACCAACAGCTTAATCCATTTACATTTTTATTCTCCAACAAGATCTTGCATAAAAAGAGGAAGGGGGTCCCTTCCTCTTCTCATTATTCACAACTTATATCATCTTCGCCTCGTATTTGTGCTTTTTTACAAGCCACGCTCCTCCAATTACACCTGCATCATTACCAAGTATTGCAATTGCTAACTTTGTGCTCTTTACAGCACGAGAGAAAGCATATTGCTCGAAATAACGTTGGATTGGCTCTAATAGTGCATCCCCAGCTTTAGATACGCCACCACCAATTACGATTTTCTCTGGGTTCAACGTACTAGCAAGGTTCGCTACAGCTAAGCCTAAATAAGAAGCTACTTTTTCCACTACTTCACCTGCTAGTTCGTCACCTTGTCCAAGCGCTTCAAACACATTTTTTGATGTAATAAGCCCTTCTTCTGCTAACATAGAACGTAAAACACTTTCTTTATCTGTCTCTTGTATTTTTTGCATAGCAACACGCACAATACCTGTTGCAGAGGCCACCGTTTCTAAGCAACCCGACTTCCCGCAATTACATGGAAAAGCGTTCTCTGTAACAACTGTAATATGTCCAATCTCACCAGCAGCACCGCTTATACCATGTACAATCTCACCATTGGCGATAACACCACCACCAACACCAGTGCCAAGTGTCATACAAATTAAATCTTTTGCTCCTTCACCAGCACCTTTCCACATTTCACCAAGCGCTGCTAAGTTTGCATCATTATCAATAACAACAGGTAATCCCGTTTCTACTTCTAGTAAATCTTTTAAAGGATAGTTTTTCCATCCTAAATTAACCGCTTCATAAATCATTCCAGATGCCACATGTACAGGACCAGGAGCTCCCATACCAATACCAATTAGCTTGCTTTTTAATTCACCTAATTCTTCTAACCTTTTATCAATAGCTTTCGCTACATCAAGTGTAATATGTTTTCCTTGTTCATTTGTATTCGTAGGGATTTCCCACTTATGTAAAATTTCACCGTACACATTAATAAATGCTAATTTAATCGTTGTACCACCAAGGTCAACACCAACTAACCATTTCTCTTCCATGTTACTTACCTACCTTTATCTAATTCTTATTTAGCTCTTTTTGAATTTCTTGCTTCAATAAAAATAAAGCTGTTTGATAGTCTTGTGGATCGATTAGCTGTGATTGATTTAATTCACGCAATTCATCTTGCATTAATTGTAAATCTGCAATTCGATCACCCGTATAAATAATCGTACCAAATTTCTTTAGCAATTGCTGAATATCATAAATAGATACCATTTCATCACCCTCTATGCTCACTTACTATAAAAAATTATAATAAGAAAACGTTCACATATTTTATTATAATCACGAAGAAAAAGTCTCGTCAATTTTTATTTGTCTATACAAGCCCATTTTTAACCATTGTTCCTTTTTCTGTAATAATTTTTTCTACATTTTTATCAAATGGCTCTACTGGAATATGTTCTACCATTTGAAAACTATAAGCTAATGATAGCGCTTTCCCTTTATAATGCACGAGATAACGATCATAATAGCCACCGCCATATCCAATCCGTTCTCCTCGCTCTGTATAAGCTACGCCTGGCACGATTTGAAGATCAATTTCATCTGCATTCACTTCTTCCGTAAGCGCTGGAATTGGTTCACGTAAATTCATATACACTGTTTCTAATTGATTAAAATTACTAATTTTCCGGAAAGACATCGTTCGTGTTCCTTTATTACACTTCGGAACGACAACTTTCTTTCCTTCTTCCCAAGCTTTTTCGATAATAGGATATGTATTCACTTCATTTTCCATTGAGAGGGTGATTCCAATTGTTTTAGCTTCAACCCACTCTTTTTGCGCATACAACGAAGCTGCAATTTGCTCTGATAAAGTTGTATACCGTTCTTCTGATAAAGAATTCATGTGTTCTATTATTTGTTTACGTAAACGTAGTTTCTCTTCTCTCACACATTTTCCCCCTCACAGTGACACTTTGCTCTACGATGATAGTGTATCACTTTTAACAGAGGAACCGAATAAAAAAAGAAACAGTAGGAAAATATTCCTACTGCTTACTTTGTTTCACGGTGTAACGTAGACTTCTTGTCACGCTTGCAATACTTTTTAAGCTCGATACGCTCAGCGTTGTTACGTTTGTTTTTCTTTGAGATATAGTTACGATCTCCGCATTCTGTACATGCTAGAGTAATATTCACACGCATTCTTATTTCCCTCCAGTACTAATAACTTAAATCAGACTATACTATAATACCACTTTTAAAATAAAAATTCTACACCTTTTGATATTGTCTAATTTTTTCTATAAGATTTTTCATGTTTTCCCTTGCTATTACTGGGTTTCTAGCATGCGAATACACTAAAAATTTCGGTTGTTTTGTGTCAGAAACGATATAAGACCACTCTTTTTCGGTATATTTGAACTGTACTCCTTCAAATATACCTTCTTCCTTTCTTTCCATATCAGCCAATAATTTCCTCATTACTTTCCCTTTTTCATTCCATGAACATACAACTTCATCACAAAGTAGATAGAGCGGAGGTGATTGCTCTACTATGCTGAGAAATGTTTTTCCCTGCAATGCTATTAGCTCGAATAATTTTCCAATTCGATATAAAATATCTCGCTTCCATCTCGCTTGAAACGACTTTTTTTCATCCTGCGTATAAAATAGAAGGTAACATTCTCCTAATTTCAAAGACATCGGGTAAATATTTCCTGCCGATTCAAGTAATAAATCTGGAATATCTACCTCTTCAAAATCTGTTCCCTGGTAAATATTACTATGATTATCATATAACTCGAAATAATTTCCTTGCTCTGAAAACATAAGTGCCATATTTGCTTTACTTGATTTCATCAAGGCTTTCACATGATGCTTTTGTTCGCCCGCATAAATCCATGTAACTGTGCATCCGAGCCTTTGCAAAAAAATCATAAGTAAATGTTGTAACATATCATTTCTCTTATTAATAAGAAGATGAAACTTCTGTTTTTGTATCGTTTCAATATCAATACGCTCTAACACAGCTTCTACATAATTATTTACAGAAACGTGAACTAGCTTATTTCGTCCCATTTCTTTCTCACAAGCGTAATAAAACGACTCAGACATATATACTTGTTCTATCGCTTTTTGCTGCTTATACGTTAAAAATGAGCCCTCCTTACCATACAATTGTATAACAATCCCTCTTTCGCTTTCCACTTGAACGAAAACTCCACCTGCACATTGCAAATTATGAATGGCATACTGAAAAAGCGACTCATTCATTTCTTTACATTCCATCGTATGAATCCCGCTGCCATGAATGGCATGGAGGAATAAATTTTTAAAGGAAGTTGTTTCTATATTTTCCTGACTTCCAATCAATATACTCTCTCCTTTAGCAAAAAGAGATCCATAAGCCATTGCAACTTTCACAATAAATTGAGGAGTAATTTCAACATTACCCCTTCCTACAATCCGGCTTTTTTGTAACCACCCTGCACTCTTTTCACTCTCTTTAACACCGGCAGAACCTACTATCGAATGACTATCTATCTCCTTATATGGCCATATTTTTCCTTTTTGCTTAATTACTGTACTTTTCCCTATATGACAATGGTCCGCTACAATACTTTTTTGAAAAAGTGTAACATCATCTTCGACCATTGTATGATCTCCTATTGTTGTTTCTAACAACTCACAATTTTTTCCTATATGAGCGTTTGCAAAAATGATGCTTTTTTGAAGATGAGAATAGCTTGAAACGATACTATTTTTCCCAATAATAGAGTACGGTTCAATTATAGCCCCCGCACCAATCATTGCCCCTTCTCCAATAAAAGAAGGGCCATGAATTTTCGTCCCTTTTCCTATCGTTACGCCTTCTCCCATCCACACCATTGGTAATATTTCTGTATATGGAATAGGCACCTTCAATTTTTTCGTCAACAAATCAAATTGAGCCTGCCTATATTGATCAAGTGTACCAATATCTAGCCAATAGTCTTCTGATAAATATGCAAATAAAGCATTTTCATTTGCCAATAACGGAAACACATCATGACTGAAATCCGAAAATCCCATGGATGGTATGTAAGAAAAGATTTCTGGCTCCATTATATAAATACCTGTATTCACAATATTAGAAACTACCTCATTCCAGCTCGGTTTTTCTATATATCGTATAATTTCTTGTTCTTTATTCATTACAACTAACCCAAATGAGAGTGGATTTTCTACTTCTTTCGCAAACATCGTTACCATTCTCTTCTTCTGTTCATGAAATGCAATTCCTTCTGATAATTGAAAGTCAGTTAATGCATCCCCACTAATAACAACAAATGTTTCATCTAAAAAACTTTCCGCTTGCTTAATGCTCCCTGCTGTTCCAAGCGGAGGAGAATCTTCAAAATAATACAAGTTAACTCCCCACTTACTACCATCACCAAAGTATTGCTTAATGGCAGTACTCATATATTGAACTGTAATTGCAATTTCACGAATACCATGCTGACGTAATAATTCAATATTATATTCAAGAACTGGTTTTTCTAACAATGGTAACATCGGTTTTGGAGTATTACATGTTAATGGTCTAAGACGTCTCCCTTTTCCTCCAGCTAAAATAACCCCCTTCATATACTTCAGCCTCCACTTATATAATGTTCAAGAACTCCGTATATCATTTATCCCACATTAACTGCAGGAAAAGTCCGGTTTGGTAAATCTAACAATCAGTGAGAGACAGCCCCACTAATTAAAGCCTCACTTTATGAATAAATATACCTTTTAACTCCCGATAAAAAAAGAAAGCGCTTACCATTAACTTAGTAAAATAATTAATAAGACATAACTAACACATATGTACTTCTTTTTCCATTAATTATGATACATCTTATCATCATAGACTAAAGGAAACAACGAGCTTTTTTTGTCATGTTTTGACTAAAAAAAGTAGGTGATTTCTCATCACCTACTTTTCCCCCTACTCATTCAATAAATAATGCTTTCCTTTTACTAAATAAAATACATTCTCAGCAATATTTGTAACATGGTCTGCTACACGCTCAATATATCTTGCAACAAAGGATAGCTGTGTAATTTGTGTAATCGCTTCTGGTTGTCCAGGGACAGAGGAAATAAATTCACGAATCGCTTTCCCATAAATTTCATCAACTGAATCATCCATTTCAGCAATTTGTTTAGCAAAAGTTAAATTTTCTTGCTCATATGCTTCTAATGCTAAATTTAACATCTTATGAGCAATCTCAAACATTTCCTCAAGATTACGCAAGCTAACGACCACTTCTTTTTCACCAAGACGAATTGTTGATTTCGCAATATTAACAGCATGGTCTGCAATACGTTCTAAATCTGTCGCTGTTTTAATTGAAATGAAAATCCTTCTTAAATCACTTGCTACAGGCTGCTGCTTTGTAATAAGCATAAGCGCAAGGTCATTTATTTCCTCTTCTAAATTATCCATGCGATAATCCCCATCAATGACTTCTAACGCTTTCTCTACATCCCTGTTGTGAAGACCTTCCATAGCAATCAATAAAGCTTCCCTTGCTAACTCACCAAGCTCGATCACCTTTTGCTGTAACGTTTTTAAATCACATTGAAACTGTTCTCTTACCATCGTTTCTTCCCCCTCAATATTATGCGCTATTTTATATAAATCCCCTACCCAGCCTCTTGTATGTTTATTAAGCCTTGAGAAAAGAGAAATATTACTCCCCTATTAGAATGAGGTGAAAGTGAGAAATGCCCTCTGTTAAGGGGCATTTACTCTTAGCCTTGCTAGCGATATCAACCAAATCTTCCTGTAATGTAGTCTTCTGTACGCTTATCTGTAGGTGTTGTAAATAATTTGTTCGTATCTGTATATTCCACAACTTCTCCACTTAAGAAGAAAGCAGTTTTATCTGAAATACGTGCTGCTTGTTGCATGTTGTGCGTCACGATAACAATACTAAAGTCTTTCTTTAACTCCTGAATTAGCTCTTCTACTTTTGATGTTGAAATTGGATCTAGCGCCGATGTTGGTTCATCCATTAAAATTACGTCTGGCTCAATCGCTAAGCAGCGTGCAATACATAGGCGCTGTTGCTGCCCACCTGATAAACCATATGCATTATCGTGCAAACGATCTTTTAACTCATCCCAAATCGCTGCTCCGCGCAAGCTCTTTTCAACGATTTCATCAAGTGTTTTTTTGTCACGAACACCATGGATTTTCGGGCCATATGCTACATTTTCATAAATAGATTTTGGGAATGGATTTGGCTTTTGGAATACCATACCCACATGCGTACGTAATTCTTCAACCGGATATGACTTTTCGAATATGTTTCGTTCTCTATATTCGATAACGCCCGTAGTTCGAACGATAGGCACTAACTCTACCATACGATTTAGTGTTTTTAAGTACGTTGATTTACCACAACCACTTGGACCGATAATCGCTGTTACTTCATTCTCATGGATACTTAAGTTGATATCTTTTAAAGCGTGGTCTTCTCCGTACCATAAATTTAAATTTTTCGTATCAAATACCACTTTTTTTGGTGCTGTCTCAATCTTTTTCTCGTTTTTCACCTGTACATTTACTACTGTTGCTACCATTTGAATTCCCCTTTCATCCACTTCCAACTTATTTTCGATTTCGTAACCATAAGACAAATATATTTATAAAGAGCAGCAACCCTAACAAAACAATCATCCCAGCTGCTGCTACATACTGAAATTCTTCTTGTGGTCTACTCATCCAATTAAAAATTTGAATTGGTAAAACCGTAAATCTATCAAACATACTGAACGGAACATAATTTGCAAAGGCAAGAGCCCCAATGACTAATAATGGTGCAGCCTCACCAATTGCTCTCGATACCGCTAACGTACATCCCGTTACAATCCCTGGTAAAGCTACTGGCAATACAATTTGATACATCGTTTGCCACTTCGTAGCACCTAATCCGTAAGAAGCCTCTAGTAATGAGCTCGGCACAGTTCGAATCGCTTCTTGACTAGCTACAACAACAGTTGGTAAGACGAGTAAACTCATCGTCAGTGCCGCTGCCATTATGCTCTCTCCTAAATGGAGAGCGTATACGAAAATAGTTAACCCGAGTAAACCAAACACAACGGAAGGTACCCCTGCTAATGTTTGATTATTTAATTCAATTAACTTTTTAAAAACGGACTCCTTCGCATAATGCTCTAAATAAAGAGCTGTTCCGACTCCAAATATAAAAGAGACCGGTATAACAATGCTCATAAATAGTATTGTTCCTGACAAAGCAGCGACAATCCCAGCTTCTCTCGGATTACGTGAGGCGAAGTTTGTAAAGAAATCTATTGAAAGATAACTTATACCTTTTTCAAAAATTTGAAAAAGCAATATAAAAAGTATTACTACTGAAAATAAAATTGCTATATAAAACAAACACTTGTAAATCCGATCCTTTAAAAAACGCGATGCCATATTTTCTTGTATTTTTTTATGGTTTAACATTCGCATATTATGTCACCCTCCTAAAACGGCGCATAATATATTGCGAAATGATATTCATCATAAAAGTAAACATAAATAGCGTTGCACCTACAGCATACATGCTGTAATAAGTAATCGTTCCGTGCGGAGCATCACCTAAACTCACTTGTACAATATAGGCTGTTAATGTTTGAATAGAATGAGTCGGATCTATCGATACATTAGGTGTGGATCCAGCTGCAATAACAACAATCATCGTTTCACCAATCGCCCTGGAAGCTGCTAATATAATCGCTGCCATTATGCCCGTAAAAGCCGATGGAAACACCACTTGTTTTACCATCTCAAAACGAGTCGCTCCTAGCGCTAATGAGGCTTCTTTAATTCCTTTTTCTACAGCTCTCATCGCATCTTCAGAGAGAGACGCAATCGTCGGGATCATCATGAACCCTATAACAATACCCGGACTAATAGCATTAAAAAACTGCAAATCTGGTATAACGCGTTGTAAAAGTGGTGTGACAACTGTTAACGCGAAAAAACCATATACAATTGTCGGGATGCCGGCAAGTAGCTCTAACAACGGTTTTAATATTTTCCGAGCGCCATTCGAAGCGTATTCGCTTAAAAACACGGCACAACCTAAACCAATAGGAATTGCTACGAACATGGAAATTGCTGTTACAAGGATTGTTCCACATATAAGTGGTAATATACCGAATTTCGGATCTTCAAAAAAAGGTAACCATTCTTTCTCTGTCAAAAAAGAATACAATGATATCTTTTGAAAAAACATAATTGTTTCATTTGCCAACGTAATAATAATTCCAAGTGTCGTTACAATGGACACGCTAGCAATGACTTTTAGTATTAACGGAACAATTCGATTGATTCGCTGCGTTTTTTTTCTTCTATTTGTATTTCTCTCAATCAAATGTTGTACAGAAAATGTAATTTGACTTTTGTCATTATGAGCCAAAGATGAAAACCCCTTTCCACCCTGACATTACCTTTTTATTTCTGTTAACATTCGCAGCTGTTCATTATATTTTTCTTTTGGTAATTTTACATATCCGACCTCTTCAGCAAGGCTTCCAACATGCTTAATCATAAACTCAACATAATTTTCTACATTAATTTTATTTCTGATAGATGCATGATTCACATACGTAAATAGCGGCCTAGATAAGGGCTTATACATACCCGATTGAATGGTCTCTTTCGTTGGAAATACACCATCCACCTGTATTGCTTTTACCTTATCTCGATTGGCCATATAATAAGCATATCCTACAAAAGCAATGGCATTTTTATCATTCATTACCCCTTGCATAATAACTTGATCGTCTTCAGACAAAGAAACCTTTTTTACAAGGCGATTATTTTGTAAGACAACATTTTGGAAATAATCATAAGTACCTGAGTCTACGCCTGGCGCATAAAATTTAACTTGTTCACGTGGCCATGATGAATGAATTTGTGACCATCGTTTCAATCTTCCATTTTCACTCCATAATAGACGTAACTCGTCTATCGTCATATTGTTTACCCACGTATTTTGACGATTCACAACAATCGTTAGACCATCATAAGCAACCTCAAATGGTGTAAATTGAATGGAGTTTTTCTGCATTTCATTTTCTTCTACCGGTTTCATCAATCTCGAAGCATTGTTTATATCTACTTCTCCTTTACTGAAACGATTAAATCCTCCTCCTGTCCCAGAAATACTAATAGAAATTTTCACGTTTGGATGGGCCTTTGTATATTCCTCTGCTACTGCCTCTATAATAGGAAAAACCGTTGAGGATCCATCAACTCTCACTTCTCCCATTTCATTTGTAGCGAATGCAGTAGACATATTAAAACAAAGGAAACATGTCGATAATGTCAAAACTTTAATCGATGTGCTCATCCATTTCACGTGTTCTTCCTCCTAGAAGTAACCGGAAATAACAGGATTACAGATATAAGAATACTGCTAAACTATTAATTCGGTTTTAATTGTTTGTAAAAGTTTTGTAAAGTTCCACAAAAACAACTGTATACACAAACTTTATTTTCACTTTTGTACTTTAGATGCAGGAAATTTTCTAATCATCCATAAAACTGCTATCTTCTATCACACAAGACAAACTTAGAGCGTATCCACTAATCTTATTGTGTTCATCGTTTTTGAAACTACATGTTTTTTCAACATTTTACGCTTGTCCACATTTACTAGACCATATGCATAAAGCATAAAAAAAAGCACACTATCTTTTCAGATAGTGTGCTTTTTTTACAACTTTTTTATTCATCATCTTGTGCATTACTTTTTTTCTCTTTTTCATCTTTTGGAGCTTCACCAGTTAATGCTTGTTTTTTCAAATCAAAGTAAGCGTCCATTATTTCACGACCAATATATCCATTAATCCCTGTTTTATCATCATGTACCCATGGCACAACAACAGAAAATGCTACTTCTGGATCTTCGAGCGGGGCATAACCTACTAATGTTAAGTTATAAGTCTCCACACGCTGACCATCTGCTTTTTTACCAATCTCTTTATCTCCGCCATATACAGTTTGCGCTGTACCAGTTTTCCCTGCAGCTTTATATTTTGCACCAGTAAAGTATTTTGTAGCTGTACCACCTGTATCGTTATACACTTGTCTAAATCCTTCTTGAACACGTTTAATTTGTGATTCAGGCATATCAACACGATTTAATACTTTCGGTTCCATGGATTGAACAACTTTTCCAACTTCCTCGGGCTTCGCCGATGGCTGACGAATTTCCTTTACAACTTGCGGTTGCATACGATATCCACCATTGGCAATCGTCGAAATATATTGTGCTAATTGAAGCGGTGTATACGTATCATACTGCCCGATTGATAAATCTAATAAGAAACCTGGTTGATTTCCTCTACCCATTTGACCAGCAGTTTCATTCGGCAAATCAATTCCTGTTTTCACACCAAGTCCAAACTGGCCAAAATAGTAACGCATAGTATCGAATGCTTTTTGCGGGATATCTAACGTACCACCTCGTACGTATGGAACCCCAGCGATATTCATCGCTGTTTTAAACATATAAACGTTAGAAGACTGTTTTAACGCTGTAAGGTCATTAATATACCCCATCGTTTTCCAAGATGACTTCGTAGGTGTCCCTTTTAATCTAATCGGTTCATCTAACTGTACAGATCCAGGTTGAATCGCACCAGTTTGATATCCCGTAAGTACTGTCGCACCTTTTACAGTTGAACCCATCGGATAAGAACTCGTCATCGTTCCTAATGCGAAATCATTTACTTTCGTTTGACCATCTTCGTTAACTAATTGTTTCCCCGCCATAGATAAAACTTCACCATTTTTCGGGTTCATCATTACAACGAATGCACGGTCTAAAAGAGGTTCGCTCCCTTTAAATCTCATTAAGTTTTTCGCAAGAATTTCTTCTACGCGCTTTTGTAATTCCATATCGATTGTTAAATTCAAATCGTTACCTCGTTGTCCTTGTGACACATTAATAGTTTCTAAAATATTTCCGTCTTTATCTGTAACATTTCTCACTTCGGATTTTGTACCGTGTAAACTATCTTCATATTGTTGCTCAAGGTAACTTTTCCCTACGCGATCATTACGATTATAATCGCGAACAAGGTAGTAATCTAATCGCTCTCTCGGTAACCCTTCATCAGCAGTCGTTACACCACCAAGTACACTTCGGAACGTATCATCATACTTATATTTTCGTTCCCAGTCGACATTTGTATCTACACCTGGTAATTTCGCTAAATTTTCACTAATAATCGCATATTCTTCCGGTGTTGCATCTTTTTTAACGATTTGCGGCGTCATTGCATATCCGCTTTCCATCTTACTTTTAATTGCCAGTATTTCTAAATCTTTTGCTGAAAATTGACTAATCTCTTCTTCTGTTACACGATTTCGTTGACGCTCATCTAGCTCTTTCTCTTCAATTTTATTCGCTTTCAACTCTTCACGATCTTTTTTTGTGATTTTTGCTTTTGCTTCTTCTTTATGTAAAGCAAGCCAATAATCTTTTTTATCGCGATCTGTTAACTTATCTGTTGGGACATCAATCAAATCTGCTAACTTTTTCGCCGTTTCTAAGCGATCATCTGCAGTTGATCCCTTCATTTTTGTAAATGTAATTGTACGAATAGGCTCATTATCTACGACTGGTTGCCCATTACGATCAAATATTTTCCCGCGTGGTACAGGATTACTTATCGTTGAATTTTCTTTTTTCTCAACTTCATTTTTATATTCCTCGCCACGAACAATTTGTACGTATCCAAGCCTTACAATAACCGCGGAGAACATTAAAAACACGCAAAAAAACAACACGTTTAACCGAAAGGGAACGTGGGTTTTTGTCTTTGTCTGGTTCTTTTTCTGCTTCTTGCTCATACAAACCCCCTCTACCAACAGCTATGTAATGTGAAAGGGACACCTTCATACAGGTGCCCTCACTGCTGTCTTACATCTTTTTCTATTCTAGCATAAAACAAACGATAAGTTAACCTTCTGGTTCAGTTTGATTCTGCGTGGTTCCTTGCGCTACAACGCTGGTTTTGTTCCCATTTCCCTCATCATATTTGACATTTTTAACTGCAAAATAAATAAGAAAATGTCCAGCTCCTAAAATACATAGTAAGAACGGTAAACTTTTTTCAGGAGGAAAGAATATGACAGCACATAAAAAACTTAAAATGGAACAAATTCTTCCGGCATTTAACCATAATTCCCTGACAACTACATATTCTACACGCCATTCCCTCGCCTGTTTTGCTCTACCGATTACATCGTATGTCATGGATCCGTACGGAACGAGTAAAATGGGATATGCAACCGCGATACATGCTGCATAAATAAGTAATTTCGTATATGTAACATTGAAAATAACTAAGAATACGACCGCATATAAAATAATGCCACCAAGTAAAATTGCTTTTTTTCGCCATTCTTTCTTTAACAGACGAGCAACTAAATAATAGCATACAAATGATACTGCAGAATTCACTAAACTATACTTCCCTAGTGCTAACTCGCTACCAGATGCTAAATAGACGTATACCGAAATAACGAAAATAAACGTTCCCTCTCTCAAACCTTGGAAGAAATGAGCACGCGTAATTCTTCCCCAGTTTTCATCAACTTGCCGCTCTTTCAATACTTGCACAATTTCATAGCGTCCTTCACATTCCCTCTTCGATAAAAAAAAGCTTAGAACGACTGCAACCGCAAATAGCATTAACGAGAGGAAGAAAACGACAGTATAACCGCTCCATTTTTCCATACGTGAAATTGTATATCCTGCTGCTATCGGTCCAATCATTCCAGAGAAAGATGTAAGAAGTCCGAGAAAACCGTTAAAAAAATCTCTTGTTTCTGGTTCTGTAATCTCAAATGTCAACAAGTTAAAAGCGAGCCAATAGAAACCATAACCAACTCCTAAAAGGGCTCCCATTAGTAAAATATAGTGAGATGCACTTTTTCCCGCTACTAAAACGACGATAAAAAAAACAGCTAACGTGCCTACACCGATTCGCAATAAAATCGAGCGATCAATACGTTTCGCTAATTTCCCGCCCACAAGAAATGTTAGAGGCTGCAATACAACGCTGGCCAAATTATACAAGCCCAGATTTACATAATTTTGTGTTTGCTTCCATAAATAAATGTTTACAAACGTATTCGATAAAGAAATTGCGAGCGTGTATAAACCTCCTATAACGAGCAATAATACTAAATCCCGATTCACTTCAACATCACCAATTACATGTTTCCACTTCATACACAACTCTCCTTTACTTCATCTTCTAGTCTTCCAAAGACAAGCTCAATTATGTAAAAGGAGAGCATAGAAAAAAGCTAGGAGAAAATCCTAGCTTTTTTCTAGCTGTATTAACTTTAATTACTTTGCTTCTTGGTAAAGTTTTTCAGCAACGTTCCAATCTACAACGTTCCAGAATGCACCGATGTAGTCAGGACGACGGTTTTGGTAATTTAAGTAGTAAGCATGCTCCCAAACATCTAAACCGATAACTGGAGTTTTACCTTCAGTTAAAGGAGAATCTTGGTTTGGAGTGCTTGTTACTTCTAACTCACCATTGTTTACTACTAACCAAGCCCAACCAGAACCGAAGCGAGTTGCGCCAGCTTTTGCGAATTCTTCTTTGAATGCGTCGAAGCTACTGAATTTCGCTTCAATCGCAGTTGCAAGTTCGCCTACTGGTTGTCCCCCGCCGTTTGGAGATAGGATTGTCCAGAAGAATGTATGGTTAGCATGTCCGCCACCATTGTTACGTACTGCTGTGCGGATTGCTTCAGGTACTTCGTTTAAGTTTGCAACTAATTCTTCAACGCTTTTGTCTGCTAATTCTGCATGACCTTCTAAAGCAGCGTTTAAGTTTGTAATATACGTGTTGTGATGTTTTGTATGATGGATGTTCATTGTTTCTTTATCAAAGTGAGGTTCTAAAGCATCATACGCATAAGGTAAATTTGGTAATTCGTGTTTTGCCATTGTTATATTCCTCCCGGTTTATGTATTGTCACTACATATGTGACCTACAACTTCATTCTACCCTAATTGCCATAGGGTGCAAACAAATAAATCGCTTTGTCTTGCTATCATTAAAGTAGCAAAATTCCCACTTCTTTTCAATTAAAATGCTCATATATTCCGTAAAAAAAACTTCCTTCTACAAGGAAGCTTCCTGCTGACATAATAAACATGTGAAATGGATATGGACCCTGTAGGACTCGAACCTACGACCGGACGGTTATGAGCCGTCTGCTCTAACCAACTGAGCTAAGGGTCCACGATTATGTATGTACCATTAAAAACAACTAAATTCCCATCGGATATATCGTTTGAAAAATGTAAGATAAATTTACCATATACAAAAGAAAAGTGTCAATTGTATTTTTCTCTACTAAAAGAAGTAAATTAATAAGAAGAAATTTAGTCCTCTCTACTATATGTAAATATAATATATCTTGAGCTTCTCTAGATTCGTACGTTACAATGATTTTATACATACATAAAGGAAGTGAATCTATGTCCATTTTTACACAGCTAGCAAAAAGTGTATATTCGCCTAAAGATATGGCACTTTTCCGTTTTCAAAAGATCGGTAAAACCATCTTGTATATTATGCTTCTTTGCCTAATCACTACTATTCCAAGAACTTTCTTGTACGGTAGCGTCATCCAAGATGGTGTTAATATGGTAAATACAGTAATCGAAAAAGATTTACCTGATTTCAAAATCGAAAACGGCGAGCTACAAGCTGATATTGATCAACCTATCGAAAAAGAAGACGGAAATGCCCTTTTCGTATTTGATCCAAATTCAACAGACTTAGAAAAATATCAAAATAAAACAGGTTTATTTGTTTTAAAAGATAAAGTAGTCTCCATGGGAAATGGTCAAACCCAAACATACTCCTATAATGACTTATTAGGCGCATCTCTTGAGAAAAAAGATTTACAAGATTTCATTTCGTTATTTGACAGTATTTATCCAATCTTATTATTCGTTATTGGGGTCTTACTGTACTTGTTCCAATTATTTATTACCTTTGTAGGAGTTACATTGCTTGCCTTCATCGGTTCTGCGATGAGCGGTCAACGCAAATTATCTTATAAACAAGTTTGGACATTAACTGCTTACAGCTACACAATTCCAACACTCTTCTTTATGATTATGGATTTATTCAAAATAAACGTACCTGGTGCAACATTCATTTACATTGCAGTTGTTTTAATCGTTCTATATTTAACAATTAAAGAAGTTCCAAAACCGAAAGAAAAACAAGAACTATAAAAAAATGCCTAAATAGGCATTTTTTTTTTGGACAAGCATATATTCCTAGCAAAGGAGTGAAGGATATGAAGAGATTAGGTGTACTCTTATTCGTGCTTGTCCTCGGTTATATATTTTATTACGACATAAAAATCGGTACTTTACCGATGTTAAGTTCATACAAAAAAACCTCTGCTGCCCAAACGATAAAAAAAGAAAATACAGATGCAAAACAAAATAAAGAGAAAGAAACAGAAACGGATACAGTTTATAAAGCAATCGAAGTAAAAACTGGCGATACAGTTCTTTCTATTACAGAAGCGATTAATAAGAAAAAAATTCCTTCTATTGAAAAAGTAATTGATGATTTTAAGCAATTAAATAAAAATACATCTGCTACAAAAATCCAAGTTGGAAAGTCTTATAAATTCCCGTTATATCAATAAGCAATCACTTAATCCTTGTCAATTACATAAAGGCGCTGATACAATAGTAAAAGTGAAACCGAGTACTTTGGTTTCTATAGCCCTTTCTCACACATACTATCATTGATGTAAGGGACTAAAATAAGAAACTTCTTTTATAAGGAGAGCGATCAATTCGTGAATGAAATGACTCAACGTACAAAAACACGTCCAGTTAAAGTCGGTAATTTAACAATTGGCGGTAACAATGAATTAATTATACAAAGTATGACAACAACAAAAACGCATGATGTTGAGGCTACAGTTGCTGAAATTAAACGTTTAGAAGAAGCTGGCTGTCAAGTTGTTCGTGTTGCTGTTCCAGACGAACGCGCAGCAAATGCTATTGCTGATATTAAAAAACAAATCAACATTCCACTTGTTGCTGATATTCATTTTGATTATCGCCTTGCTTTAAAAGCAATCGAAGGCGGCATTGATAAAGTACGTATCAATCCAGGTAACATTGGACGTCGCCATAAAGTAGAAGCTGTTGTAAATGCAGCGAAAGAGCGTGGCATTCCAATCCGTATCGGTGTAAATGCCGGCTCATTAGAACGTCATATTTTAGAAAAGTATGGATATCCAACTGCTGATGGTATGGTCGAGAGCGCACTGCACCATATTAAAATTTTAGAGGACTTAGATTTCCACGATATTATCGTATCAATGAAAGCCTCTGATGTTAACTTAGCAATTGAAGCATACGAAAAAGCTGCTCGCGCTTTTGATTATCCATTACATTTAGGTATTACAGAATCAGGAACATTGTTTGCTGGAACTGTAAAAAGCGCCGCCGGTCTTGGAGCAATTTTAAGTAAAGGCATCG
Source organism: Bacillus sp. NP247 (assembly GCF_018966865.1). Taxonomy (NCBI): domain Bacteria; kingdom Bacillati; phylum Bacillota; class Bacilli; order Caryophanales; family Bacillaceae; genus Bacillus; species Bacillus sp. NP247. The sequence goes on from NZ_CP076653.1 coordinate 1,539,361, forward strand.
GAAATACACTTCGTATTTCTTTAAGTGCTGATCCAGTTGAAGAAGTAAAAGTTGCACGTGAACTATTAAAGTCATTCGGCCTTGCATCTAATGCCGCAACACTTATTTCTTGTCCAACTTGTGGTCGTATTGAAATCGACCTCATTAGCATTGCTAATGAAGTCGAAGAATACATCTCTACGCTTAAAGTTCCAATTAAGGTTGCAGTACTCGGCTGCGCCGTAAACGGTCCGGGTGAAGCTCGTGAAGCTGACATCGGCATTGCTGGTGCACGCGGAGAAGGTTTATTATTCCGTAAAGGGCAAGTCGTTCGTAAAGTACCAGAAGAAACAATGGTAGAAGAACTGAAAAAAGAAATTGATGTAATCGCTGCTGAAATGGCTGCCGAACGAGATAAAGAAAAAGAAAAACAAGAACAATAAAAAAAAGGTTGCCTACAATTTTTGTGAGCAACCTTTTTTACATTTAAATTAAAAGCTCGTCAGTTATATAACCGACGAGCCCTCTCATTTTGCACATTTTGGACAACGACCATATATTTCAAATTTATGCCCAGTTACCTCATAACCTTTAAAATCTTTATTCATAAAATCCATTGGGCAAGAAGTGATTTCTTTCGTACCACCACAATCTAAACAAATGAAATGATGATGATGTTCCATAATAGAACACGTAAAACGAAAATGCTTTTCACCATTTAACTCGGTTTGCTCTAAAACACCAATTTCAGCAAAAACCGTTAGGTTACGATAAATCGTATCAAAACTAAGTCCTGGATAATCATCCTTCATATGTTCTAAAACATCTTTTGCGGTTAAATAACGATTATGCGCCGCGAATAATCTTAGCATCTCTTCCCTTTTCCCCGTATGTTTGTATCCTTTTTCCTTCATTAGGCGTAAAGCTTCTGTTAGATTCATACCTATCCCTACTTTATGCAGTTTTTTTCTTCTTCCATAAAATCGCACCGATTAAAATAAGAACCGCTATCATAACAATTGTACCACCTGGTGCTAGATCAAGTTGATACGAAGCAAACATTCCACCAATTACTGCAATTTCACCAAATAAAACGGAAAAGAAAATTGTTTGTTTAAATCCTTTTGCAATACGAATACTTGCTGCAACTGGTAACGTCATTAAAGATGATACGAGAAGAACACCCACAACACGCATCGATACCGCAATTACAAGAGCAACTAATATAATGAAAATAAAGTGAATCCACTTTGCACTCAAACCGGTTGATACAGCGTATTCCTCATCAAATGATAGTAAAAACAACTCTTTGTATAATAAAACAATCGTTGCAATAACAACAATTGCTACAACACCGATAATAATTAAATCCGTACTTGTCACAGCACTTACACTACCAAATAAATAACTAAATAAATCTGTGTTAAATCCATTTGCAAGTGAAATAAAAATAACACCGATTCCCATCCCAGCTGAAAGTATAATCGGAATTGCTAACTCTTGATAATGTTTATATACAGTACGTAATTTTTCAATTAGCAATGCTCCACCGATTGAAAAAAACATTCCCATATATAAAGGGTTTAAAAACCCACCAGTAAAGATTGTCTTTTCAAGTAATAAACTAGCTGCAATTCCTGATAACGTAACATGGCTTAATGCATCCGCAATAAGCGACATGCGGCGAATTACAACGAACACGCCGATAAGTGGTCCGACAAGCCCTATTAAAACACCAGCGTATAAAGAATTACGTAAAAAATCATATTGTAAAAAATCCTGTATCATTATATCCTCCCGTGATGCCCATGTTCATGTTCTAAGCGATGAACATGATGTCCATATAAAATCGACATTTCTGCATCTTCTAACTCTCGGAATTTCTCTACATTCCCATGGAAATGTAGATGCTGATTTAAACATGCAACATGCGTCACCTTCTCTGTTACAGCACCCATATCGTGCGTAACAAGAATTAACGTAATCCCGAGCCTTTTGTTTAAATCCTCTAGTATCTCATAGAAGCTTTCCACATTTTTCACATCGATCCCAACAGTAGGTTCGTCCAAAATAAGCAATTCCGGAGCACTTACAAGTGCACGAGCAATAAATACACGCTGTTGTTGTCCACCAGAAAGTTCTCCAATGTTGCGACCTCGAAACTCACTCATGCCTACATCAGCAATCGCTTTTTCTACTTTCGCATTATCGTCTTTCGTAAAAAAGCGAAAAAGCCCCTTTTTCGAAACGAGCCCCATTGAAACAACTTCAAAAACAGTTGCCGGGAAACCTGAGTTAAAACTACTTGCCTTTTGGGATACATAACCAACTTTATTCCACTCTTTAAATTTCTTACTATCAATGCCAAACAATCGAATACTTCCTTGCTTTGGTTTTAAAACACCCAATAAGCATTTAAGTAAAGTCGATTTCCCTGAACCATTTGGTCCAACTAAACCTAAAAAAGCTCCCTTCGGAACTTGCAAATTAATATCTTCTAGCACGTTGCGATCTTCATATCGAAACGTTAATCCTTCTATTTCCAATATATTATTCATATTATCTCACCTATTTTAATTCAGAATGATTCCGATTTATCTCTATTTGAATTATAGTACAGCTTATTATAGTTGTAAACCAATCTGCCTAAAATATATTCTTTATTTCAAGAAACCTTATTATTATAACAAAAAGCAGAGAAGAATTCTCTGCTTTCAAAAGATATTACAGTTAACTTTTTAGTGAATTGCTGATTTAAACTTACCACCATTTGTCTCTTGCGTATTCATAATCGTAACAAATGCGTTTTCATCAATTTCATGCACAATTGATTTTAACTTCGTCACTTCCAGACGTGTTACAACTGCATAAATAACTTCTTTTTCTTTATCTGTATAGCCACCTTTAGCAACAAGTTTTGTTGTTCCACGACCAAGGCGATGTAAAATTGCATTTGATACTTCCTCATATTGATCCGATACTATTAAAACTGCTTTCGTTTCGTCCAATCCTTGAATTACCGTATCAATTGTTTTGAATGCGATATAGTACGTCATAACAGAATACATCGCTTGTTCAACACCAAATACAAATGCTGCCCATGCAAAAATGAATAAGTTCACAAACATTACGAATTCACCAACAGAAAACGGTAATTTCTTCGTTAATAGAATTCCCATAATCTCTGTTCCGTCTAACGATCCACCATGACGAATAACAAGCCCTACACCAAGCCCTAAAATAAGGCCACCAAAAACTGTTGCTAAAATTGGCTCAGTTGTAAATGGCGGGATAGCATGCAACGTTGATTCAATAAATGCTAAAGCTACAATTCCGAATGCTGAAGATAACATGAATGTTTTTCCAATTTGTTTATACCCAGAGTACATAAACGGAATGTTTAGGATAACAACTAAAGTAGAAAAACTTAGCCACCAAATATTAGGAGTAAGATAATCTAATATAAGAGAAATACCAATAATTCCACCATCAATAATTTTATTTGGCATTAAAAATAGTTCAATCGCTACCGCCGCACACGCTGCCCCAAAGACAATCATAACTAAACGATATACAAGATGAATAACACTTTCTTTTCGATGTTGCTTTTTTTCCATAAGTCCTCCTTATACTCTTTATCTATAGTTTTGTCCTTATATTATAACATACGCTTCTTTTTCCCATTGAAAAAATGCACCTTTATACGAATATGTACAAGCTATGCGTACATATATTTCGATAGAAGAACGTGTAAAGGAGGACAACACGATGAACCTCATTAAACAAATTGTAAACAAAAAATTAAATCATATTTCCACAAAAGAGTTATTGAAATATAGTAAAGAATACGAAGTTCCAATCACAACTGCACAAGCTGATAAAATCGTTTTACTTATGAAAGGGAAAAATATTAACATTTACGATAATATCGAGCGACTAGATTTGTTAAAACAAATCGCTAAAGTAACTTCTCCTGCCACTGCCCAACAAGTAAATACTTTATTTCAGCAGCTATTAAAATAAGGAGGGGAAAATCCCCTCCTTATTGCGCTTTAATTTTTTCAAGAATTCCTTCATCAAAAGTACCATTTTTCAGCATTTCGATTTCTAATTTATATGGTGGCTTCTTATCTTTTTTATCTTCACCTACATACGGTGTTTCAAGAATTTTTGGTACGTGCGTAAGTTGTGGGTGATGCACAATGTGATGCAATGCCTTATAGCCAATATGACCAAAACCAATATTTTCATGACGGTCTTTTCCAGCTCCGCGGACATTTTTGCTATCGTTAATATGAAGTACTTGTAAACGATTTATCCCAACAATTTTATCAAATTCGTTTAACACACCGTCAAAATCATTTACAAGGTCATAACCTGCATCATGCGTATGACACGTATCAAAACATACAGATAGTTTTTCATTATATTTCACACCATCAATAATTTTCGCAATTTCTTCAAAGCTACGACCACATTCTGTTCCCTTTCCTGCCATCGTTTCTAGCGCAATATTAACCGTTTGTTCTGGCGTTATTACTTCATTAAGCCCTTTAATAATTTGTTGAATACCAGCATCTGCTCCTGCACCAACGTGAGCTCCTGGGTGAAGAACAATTTGTCTTGCTACCCCTAATGCTGCCGTTCTTTCAATTTCCATACGCAGGAAATCAACACCTAATTGGAACGTCTCAGGTTTCGTCGTATTCCCAACATTAATAATATACGGAGCATGAACGATAATTTCCTCGATACCGTTTAATTCCATATGTTTTCTTCCTGCTTCTATATTCAATTCTTCAATTGGTTTTCTTCGTGTATTTTGTGGCGCACCTGTATAAATCATGAACGTTGTTGCACCGTATGAAACAGCCTCTTCACTTGCCGCTAATAACATCTTCTTTCCACTCATTGAAACATGAGATCCAATCTTTAACATACAATCACCTCTTCAATATACAATAGATATAATGATAGCATAATTTGTAGAAATATGTAGTGAATTGTTTGTTCACACAAAAGGCACTACATAAACTAAACTGACTATTCTAATGATATTTAGTTTACAATTAAATTAACCGGATAAAGTGAAACTTTAGTCAACGTTTTTTCTACCCCTCACTAATTATTAGTCTGCATTAATCGATTTTCTCTCAAGTAGTGAGATAAATAAATAAAAAAAATAAGGGAAATCCCTTATCTTTTTTTATTACTATATTTTTTCTTCACTTTGTCACGTTCTGTTGCAAGTTTGCGTTTATAGTTTGGTTTTACTTTTTTTGGCTTTTTAACAACTTTTGTTGCCATAACATCTAGTCCATCATTTGGTTTTTTACGGCTCTTACGACGACGACGGTCACCTAAATCCGCCCATTCATCTCCGCGTAAATCTACATGCTTAAACTCGATATTACGTTGTTTTTCTAAGCTATCTAATGCTTCTTCGTTTGCTGGATCATAAATCGTCACTGCAATACCTGAATGACCCGCACGTGCAGTTCTTCCAACACGGTGAACGAAGAAATCTAAATCTGGTGGAAGTTCATAGTTAATAACATGGCTAATTCCTTCAATATCAATACCGCGTGCCGCCAAATCTGTTGCGACAATGTATTGGAACTCTAAATCACGAACTTGTTTCATCATTTTTCTACGGTCACGTGGTGATAAATCACCGTGTATACGCCCTACTTTTAACCCACGTTCTGCTAATCCATCGGCTACTTCATCAGCCTTCTTCTTTGTGTTTGTAAAGATAATTGCTAAATATGGTTTAAATTGAAGTAGCATATTTTTCACTAATTCAGTTTTATTACGGTGTCTTGAAGGCACAAGGTAATGATCAATATTTCCTGCTGCAACTTGCTTCGGATTAATATGAATATGTTCTGGATTCTCCATATATTTCTTCAAAAATGGTTTTAATTTTTGAGGAATTGTTGCAGAGAAAACTAACATTTGCAGGTTTTTAGGCATACGTGCTGCAATTTTATCTACATCTTGAATGAATCCCATATCAAGCATTAAATCCGCTTCATCGACAATAATAGTATCCGCTTTATAAACAAATAGCGCCTTTTCTTCTACTAAGTCTTTAATACGTCCTGGCGTTCCAACTACAATATGAGGTTGTTTTTTCAGCTTTTCAATTGATCGTTGTTTATCAGTTCCACCAATTAAGCAACGTGCTGTAATCATTTGATCTTCTGCACAGAACTTTGTTAATTTCACAATTTCTTGATAAATTTGTTGCGCTAACTCACGAGTAGGCGCTGTAATAACAAGTTGTACTTCTTCGCGACTTGCATCAATTCTGTTTAATGTAGGAAGTAAGTATGCATGTGTTTTCCCAGAACCAGTTTGGGATTGTCCAATTACACTCACACCTTTTTTCACGACTGGGAAAATTTTCTTTTGAATCCCTGTCGGCTCTGAAAAGCGTAGTTCACGAATTGCATCTATTAAAAATGGTTTAAAATCATACTGTGTAAAAGTTTGTAGTGTCATAAGTTACACCTTCTTTCTAAAATTTCTACTGCGCACAAATCAGTCAAGTCTACATTATATCGAAATCTACAAGTAAAATCCATCTTTAGTTTAGGTTTTTATCGCAAAAACTAACCTTCTTTCCTTCCATTGCATATTGTATGTGTATATACCTAACTGAAGAAAGGAGGATTTCTCATATGTATCCGAAATCCCCAATAGGGCAAATGTATCCTAATCAAGGACAGCATTCTTATACACCATACCCAATTCCACAACTACCACCAATGGCACAAAAAAAGAAAGGTTTTCTTTCTAAACTCTTTAAAAAACACGATCCCACCGAACCTTTCATGCAAATGGTCCCGCCTTATCGACAAATGGAAGGACCACCGATGATGCATCAGCAATCGCCCCAGCAATATCAACCGCAATATCAACAACAATACCCCCAGCAACATCAGCAACACCAGCAACACCAGCAATATCAACAATATCAACAATATCAACCATACATGCAGCAGCATCATCCCCAACAAATGATACCGCCTCAAATGTATGAATCAAATGAAACGCGCGGCGCAGCATCAACTACAGCTGCAGCAACATCAAGCAGCGGCATCGGAAGTTTTTTTTCGAACCTAATTTCGAATCCAACTAATATGATAAGCAATATCGAAAAAGTATCCCAAGTCGTCCAATCTGTAGGTCCTGTCGTCGAACAGTACAGTCCCATTATGCGTAACCTACCAAGCATTGTTCAAATCCTCACCTCTGGAAAAAGTACGGAAGAGAGTCAAACTGAAGACCTAACAGAAAAGGTTGAAGTAGCAACTCCACCTCCTCCACCCCAAAAAAGAAAACGGAAAAGAAAAAAAATAGTGATTGAGCCAGTCATAGAAAAAGAATCACCAGAGGAGCCTGTTCAACAAATAGCAACAAAACCAAAACTATATGTGTAACAATCCTTTGTTTTCTATCCACTCCTCCTTTATAATGTAAAAGACTATGCACAAAAGTATCCCTTGTTTAGAAGGAGAGGATTACTCACATGAAAATTGTTAAAATTTCCCCTCGTGGTTATTGCTACGGTGTTGTTGACGCGATGGTTATTGCACGTAACGCCGCATTAGATACATCATTACCGAGACCTATTTATATTTTAGGCATGATTGTTCACAACAAACATGTAACAGATGCGTTCGAAGAAGATGGCATCATTACATTAGACGGTCCAAGTCGATTAGAAATTTTAGATAAAATCGATTCTGGTACTGTTATTTTCACTGCACATGGTGTTTCTCCAGAAGTTAAACAACGTGCAAAAGAAAAAGGTTTAACAACAATCGATGCAACTTGTCCAGATGTTACAAAAACACATGACCTTATTGAAGCAAAGAAAGCTGAAGGTTACCATGTCATTTATATCGGCAAAAAAAACCATCCAGAACCAGAAGGCGCAGTTGGTATTGCACCTGACATCGTTCACCTTATCGAAAGAGCCGATGATTTAAAAACATTAGAAATCCCAACGGATAAAATTTTAGTTACGAATCAAACAACGATGAGCCAATGGGACGTTCAACATTTAATGGAAGACATTCAGAAAAAATTCCCAACAGCAGAATTTCATAAAGAAATTTGTTTAGCAACTCAAGTTCGCCAAGAAGCTGTCGCTAAACAAGCTGACGTCGCAGATTTAACAATTGTTGTTGGTGATCCGAAAAGTAACAATTCAAATCGCTTAGCACAAGTATCACAAGAAATCGCTGGCACAACAGCATATCGTGTTGCAGATGTAAGTGAAATTCAATTAGAGTGGCTACAAGGTATAGAAAATGTCGCAGTTACAGCTGGCGCTTCTACTCCAACGCCAATCACGAAAGAAGTTATCGCTTTCTTAGAGCAATATGATCCAATGAATCCGGCTACTTGGGAAAGAATTCGAAAAGTACCGCTTCAAAAGATATTGCCACGTGTAAAAGTAAAAAAACAACAATAATAAAAACCGTTGCCCTAATTGAGCAACGGTTTTTATTTTTCTTATACAAACGAAAAAGGATCCGTATGTAACTGCGAAGCATGAATTTGCACATTAAATTTCTTTGCATCCACTTTTTCTTGCAATTGCTTTTGCACACCTTGCTTCATTACTTTTTCAACGTTATGTCCTGGGTCAACTATATTTAAACCGAGCATCATTGCGTCATGAGCAACATGATAATACATGTCACCTGTTACATATACATCTGCCCCTTTAAATTTCGCTTGATTTATATATTTGTTGCCATCTCCACCAAGTACAGCGACTTTACGCACTTTATCATCTAACTTTCCAACAACTCTTGCACCCTTCACGTCTAATGATTGTTTCACATGTTCTGCAAACTGCCCAAGCGTCATTTCTTCTTGTAAATATCCTATTTTTCCGAGACCTAATGTTTCGCCTTTATTATCAAGCGGATACACATCATAAGCCACTTCTTCGTATGGATGAGCTGCTAACATCTCTTTCATAACTTTTCTTTGTAGTGAAGCTGGAATAATCGTTTCGATACGTACCTCTTCCACACGTTCTAGCTGCCCAGTTTCCCCGATATAAGGATTTGTTCCCTCCTGAGGTACAAACGCGCCTGACCCTTCGCTACTGAACGTACAGTGGCTATAATTGCCGATATGACCAGCGCCTGCGTCTCCTAGTGCTTTACGCACTTCTTCCGCATGAGTTACTGGTACAAATACAACAATTTTTTTCATTTCTTCTGCATATGTAGGAGCTAATACTTCTGTATTTTGTAACCCTAACGCATCAGCAAGTAAATCATTTACCCCGCCCTTAGCAATATCTACATTTGTATGTGCGGCATAAATTGCAATATCATTTTTAATACACGTTTCAATAATTCTTCCGTACGCCTTATCTGTATGAATCACTTTTAACGGATTAAAGATTAAAGGATGATGCGCTATAATGACATTCGCTCCTAATTGGATCGCCTCGTCCACAACTCCCTCAGTTACATCTAATGCAATTAATACGTGCTGCACAGGTTTATTAAGCGCTCCAATCTGTAAGCCAATCTTATCCCCTTCCATCGCTAAATGCTTCGGATACATACCTTCAAATAAAGAAATAATTTCATGGCCATTCGGAATTTTACTCATGATAAAATCTCTCCTATCATTTTCATTTTCGCTTCTACTTCTGCGCGCTTCGCTTTTGTCTCTTCAGACTCTGCTGCACGCTCTAACTGTTTTAAAATATTTTGGAAGTTTTTCAATTCCCCTTCCCACTTTTCAACAAAAGCTTCACTTTTTTCTTTTATTAGAAATGGCCCCATAAACAATTCAACTTGTTTATTTTCAGAGTAAGGTACTGCTGTATCTCCTCGCTCTCCGACTAAAATCTCGTAAATCTTTCCGTCTTCTATTACAATTTTCTCACTGATAAGCTCCCATCCGTTTTCAATAAACCATTCACGGATATGGTGTGCTGCAATATTCGGCTGTAAGATTAAACGTGTTACACCTTCTAATTTTTCTTTACCACTTTCTAAGATGTCACGAATTAACGCTCCACCCATACCAGCAATCGTAATAACATCTACTTCTCCTGGCGCGATAACAGCTAATCCATTCCCTTTACGAACGTCTACTTTATCTTGTAAGCCACTTTCAGCTACAGTTGCTTGTGCAGAGCGAAACGGTCCATCTACAACCTCTCCTGCAACTGCTTTTGTAGCAATATTATTTATAATTGTATAACACGGTAAATACGCATGATCCGATCCAATATCAGCTACTGTAGAGCCTACCGGAATCTCCCTCACAACTTCTTCTAATCGTTTCGAAAGCTTTACTTCATTCATGTATTTCCATTACTCCTTCTCTTGTCAGTCTGTCTCCATGATAATGAATTTATAGTAGTTGTTGCAAGTCCATAACAATACTTCAATTCTCTATTACTAATCGTATTTTAGAAAGTATAGAAAAACAAGCCTTTTGCACAAAAGCAAAAGGCTTGTAATACGAAACTTTATTTTTTCTTCGATAACCAATCAGCTACTTTTGCCGCTTGATCAGCTGGAACTATATTTGGCGGCATATTTCCTTTTCCTTTTGAAATAACTTCTTTAATTTCATCTTTCGAAAGTTTCCCACCAATTTTTTGTAAATTAGGTCCTACCGCCCCTTGTAACTGATCACCATGACAGCTCGTACAGCTTTGCTTTACAATATCCTCTGGCTTTGATGCTGTTTGTGCTGGCTTCCCGCCATTTTTTGCATCAGCTAACTCTTTAGATTTATTTAGCCCCTGAAATGAAAATACAAACATAACGATAATACCCAATGCTGCAATAAGAGCGAACGGAATCAACGGATTACGTTTCATATCTCTTCTCCCCCCTCTATACCACTAAATAGTTAGATGATTCAGTCATTTATATTGTACTTGAAAACACTCTATCATAAAAGAGTAAACTACTAATTGTAAAAAATATTCCGTAAATTCATTTTATTGATTTTCACTATTATATCGCATATTATTTCGATAATTACTAACGTTTCTCATCATATTTTTTACTTTTCTACATATTATTTTGTATAGAATAAACAAAATTAATCGAAAAATCGAAAAATGAGCATTTGCAAATCAAAAGACAATTCTGTAAAATAAATTACAAGAAATTGTAATCGTTGCCGATAGATAAATTTTAATAAAAATTAACAAAAGAAAAAAGTTTACTTCACAATCGTGAAGTAAACTCAAAATAACCTATTCTAAGAAATCCTTAAGACGTTTACTACGGCTCGGATGTCTTAATTTGCGAAGTGCTTTCGCTTCAATTTGACGAATACGTTCTCTCGTTACGCCGAATACTTTCCCAACTTCTTCAAGCGTACGAGTTCGTCCATCATCTAAACCAAAACGAAGACGCAGAACATTTTCTTCACGATCTGTTAGTGTATCTAACACATCTTCTAATTGTTCTTTTAGCAATTCATACGCTGCATGGTCCGCAGGCGATGTTGCTTCTTGGTCTTCAATAAAGTCACCTAAATGGGAGTCATCTTCTTCACCAATTGGTGTTTCAAGAGAAACTGGCTCCTGTGCAATCTTTAAGATTTCGCGTACTTTTTCTGGAGCAAGATCCATTTCTTCACCAATCTCTTCAGGAGATGGTTCGCGTCCTAAATCTTGTAATAATTGACGTTGTACACGAATTAACTTATTAATGGTTTCAACCATATGAACTGGAATACGAATTGTTCGCGCTTGGTCTGCAATCGCACGTGTAATAGCTTGGCGAATCCACCAAGTTGCATACGTACTAAATTTAAAACCTTTACGATAGTCGAATTTTTCAACCGCTTTAATTAGACCCATATTTCCTTCTTGGATTAAGTCTAAGAAAAGCATACCGCGGCCCACGTAACGCTTTGCAATACTTACTACAAGACGTAAGTTTGCTTCTGCAAGACGGCGTTTTGCTTCTTCATCGCCTTCTTCAATACGTGTCGCAAGTCGAATTTCTTCTTCAGCGGATAGTAAGTCAACGCGACCAATTTCTTTTAAGTACATACGAACAGGATCATTGATTTTCACACCTGGTGGCACACTTAAATCATTAAGGTCGAATTCTTCTTCCGTTTTTGTAATTTGGCGATTATTAGGACCTTCGTCGTTGTCATTGTCACCAACTAAGTCAATTCCTTGTTCACCTAAATATTCATAATATTCATCCATTTGGTCGGATTCAATTTCAAATCCATTCATGCGTTCTGCAATCTCTTCATATGTAAGAACGCCACGTTTTTTTCCGAGCTCAGTGAGTTGTTCTTTCACTTGCTCAAGGGTCATTTCAGTTTCAATTTGTTTAGAACGAGCTGGTTTGTCAGCCATCTGTTCCCCTCCTTACGCGAGATACAAACATTCATTATACTAAAATTTTATCGAAAAAGCTATTTTCTTGTTTTTTGATTTTGTAAATACGCTACATAATATTTAGCAGCCTCTACAGGATCTGTTTTTTCCATTTGTTTTACTTTAAAGATAATCTCCATCTTTTCAAGTTTTTCCTTATGACGTCTGAGCGCCTCCAAATGGCCTTGCAACGCTTCTTCTGTGTATTCTGGATTAATAAATTCATCCGTCGAAATATCAGTGATAATATTTTTCAACTTTTCATCAGAGAGCCAACTTAAAAATGTTCCGACTGAGGGTTCATTTCCCTTTTCATAATATGCGTATAGTTCATATAAAATCCCTTTATGTTCTTCTGTATAAAAATCTTCTATATGAGTTTCCATACGCACTGCCACTTCTGCACTTTGCAACATATGGTAAATAATTTCTCTTTCTGCCCTTTCAAAACCTGTTAACTTCGGCTTCGTTTGAACAATTTGAGATGGTTTAGAAACCTGCTTTATTTGTTTTTGCTGTACCTTTTGTTCTTTGCGATATTGGTGCAATTGATTCAAAAGTGTTTCCATTGAATACGAAAATTCTTGCGATAATGATTTTAAATATGATTCCGCCTGCATCGCATCCTGTAGCAATGATAACTCTTTTAAAACACTTTTTACATATTCTTCTTTGCCAGACTCATCTTGCAAATTTTTCCCTAAACGCAAATAATTTATTTTGAAACCAACAAAACTTATACTTGATTTCACAAGATTTTCAAAAGCGGTTGTTCCATATTGTTGCACATATTCATCAGGGTCAAGCTTATCTGGCAAGGATGTAACTTTCACTTGGCAACCAACTTGCAATAGTAATTGCCCTGCTTTCATCGTCGCTTCTCGCCCTGCTTTATCACCATCATAGCAAAGAACAACAGTTTCAACGTTACGTCGCAGAAGTTTCGCTTGTTCTTCAGTTAAGGCTGTTCCCATTGTCGCAACAGCTTCTTCCACACCACTTTTCACCGCGGCTAGTACATCGGCATAACCTTCAAAAAGGACAACCTGCCCACGTTTTCTAATAAACGGCCTTGCTTGGTGGAAATTATACAACAACTTACTTTTGTAAAAAATCGGTGTTTCAGGACTATTTAAATATTTCGGAGTGTCATCTCCTAACGCCCTTCCACTAAACGCTATCACCTTACCTTGTAAAGTATAAATCGGAAACATAACTCTTCCGCGGAAGCGGTCATAATGACTGCCATCCTTCTCACTTCTTACAAGAAGGCCAGCCTGTTCCATACTAGATAGCGACAAACCTCTTTTTTGTAAAATTTTCGTTGCTGCATCCCAAGCTTGTGATGCATAACCAATTTCAAATTTCTCAATCATCTCTTTTGTAATACCACGTTTTAATAAATATGAAAGTGCTTCATTTCCTTCTTCTGTATTTACTAATAAATGATGATAATACTTTTTCAAAAGTTCATGAGCCTGTTGCATGATGACAGTGTCATCAGATATGTCTTGTTGTTGTTGTTGTCCTTGCCCTGATGTATATTCTGCAACTGCAATTCCATTTCTTTCGCCAAGCTTTTGAACAGCCTCGGTGAAAGCAAGTCCTTCCATTTTCATAAGAAAAGAAAAGACATTTCCACCTTCTCCACATCCAAAGCAATGAAAAATTTGCTTATCAGATGAAACAGAGAATGAAGGAGAATTCTCACCATGAAATGGACAAAGGCCGAAATAGTTACGTCCCTGCTTTCTAAGTTGAACATACTCACCAATCACTTCTACAATATCAGATGATGTCCGAATCTGTTCAACAACTTCTTCGGGAATTCTGTTCCCCATAACTCCATCTCCGTGTCGTATTTTGTATTCGATATAAATTAAAAGATTCCTTTATAATTCGACAATTTTTTTCTAAATTTGTTAGAAAGTACTGTCGATCACATTGTGTAAACGATTTTGGACTTTTCGTATAAGTCCCTGTCTGCGTAAATTCGCAGATACATACTACTATATAAAATTGTATACATTTGCTCATCTGTTACAAATGTATCTCTTGGAGACAATACATATACTCCTTTTTCACAAGAAGACTAGCAAGCACTATAACCTGTATGATCATGAGATCTGTAGCTTTTGCATGTTAATAAATATAACAGCCAACTTCACCTTGCTCAGAATCTACATAGACCCAATTACCTTGCTGTTTTCTTAAACGATGAGCATAGGATGTGACAAACAAAATTTCGACATAAAATTTTGTTCCAACTTGCACAATTGCATTCTTCACGGGATACGCATCTGCACCAACTAATATCTTGCTGATGTTTTGCATATTTCTGTATTCTACATCCCTTCTGTGAATCCTTCCATAATGTGCGTTTTCTTGTCTAGATTTTGTCGATTTAACGTAAATACATGTCTTTTTCGAAAATCCTATCCCTAGTTTATTCTGAAAAATTAAAGTCTAAACGTAAAATATAGGTTTTTATCACAATTTTTTATTATAATATATTTTCTTCAACTACGCTACATATCCCTTTAATTTTCATCTTACATTTAAAGATAACGAAATCGTTCCTTTAGCATAATTAAAAAACAGAAGAATATAAGTATAACCATTCCGCTATATTCTATTACTAAGCCGAAAGTTAATGCTCTACTTCGCATCTTCCTCTACCGCCTTCTCACGAGCGAAAAAAACACATTCACCTTTGGTAAATGTGCTAAAACATTTTTTGGTTTTGCACTGCATTCACAATAATATTTGCTGTTTCTTCAATCGCCTTATTTGATACATCAATCACTTGACAATTTATTTTACTAATTACTTCCTCAAAATGATCAATTTCTTCTTGAATACGATTAATATTTGCATATGTTGCTCCATCACTTAATCCAAGTGATTTCAATCGTTCTTTTCGAATATGATTTAACTTATCCGGTATAATTTTCAAACCGAAACATTTCTCTTTTGCCACTTGATATAATTCCTCAGGCGGATCCACTTCCGGTACAAGTGGTACATTCGCAACTTTCAAACGTTTGTTATGCGCTAAATATTGTGAAAGTGGTGTTTTTGATGTACGTGAAATTCCAATCAACACGATATCAGCTTTTAAAATACCACGGGCATCTCTACCATCATCATACTTAACTGCAAATTCAATCGCTTCAATTTTTTTAAAGTACTCTTCATCTAATCTTCGAACGACACCTGGCTCATACCTTGGTACTTGCCCTGTAATTCCTTCAATTTGATCGATAAGAGGTCCGATAATATCGTATGCCTCTACTCCTTCTTTTGCCGCTTCTGTCAATAAATATTGACGCATATCAGGCTTTACTAACGTAAAACAAATAAGCGCTTGATTGCTCTTGGCAATCGAGATTACTTCTTTTAATGTCCCTGTATCTTCTACATACGGTACACGTCTAATATCAGGAGCGAATGGGAACTGTCCCATTGCCGCTCTAACAACCAAATCAGCCGTTTCTCCTACAGAGTCAGATACGACATATACGATTTTATTATCCATTACATTACCTCACTTTAAACAAATTACACTTATTCGTTATTTACTAAATTTACAAACGCACGTGTAATATTTGTTTTTGTAATTCGCCCAATCACTTCTAAACCTTGTTTCGTATCCTTCACAACTGGCAACGCATCAATCTGTCTTTCTATTAATTCCATCGCAATATCATATAAAGAATCCTCCCTGCGACACATCGCAATGTTTGGCATCCTTGTCATGATAATATTAACCGGAAGAGAGGTTAAATCCTGCTTTCCTAAGCTAGCTCGTAATAAATCTTTACGGGATACAACGCCAACTAATAAAGTAGATTGATCTACAACAAATAATGTACCAACGTCCTCTAGAAACATAGTACAGATTGCATCGTATACTGATACATTTTTATCAATTACAGCCGGTCTAGATTGATAATCTTGCACTTTAATTTTCTTAACAGCTTCAGATAATAGCTGTCCCCCAGTTTTACCCGTATAAAAATAACCTACACGTGGACGCGCTTCTAAATAACCAGCCATCGTTAAAATTGCTAAGTCTGGTCTTAGCGTTGCACGTGTTAAACCCAATTGCGCAGCAATTGACTCCCCTGTAATAGGACCGTGATCTTTTACAATCTGAATGATATGTTCTTGCCGTTTATTCAGCTCTATGATAATCACCACCTTTAATGCACAACGAAAAAAGTTATACTATCTCTTAAATATTATATACTAAATATGCTATTCGAAAAAGAAAGTATGTAAAAAGGACCCTATACGGCCCTTTTTATATTTGAAACTTATCAAGTTGCTCCAAGAAACGCCTTGTTTTCAAATAAATCCCACAATATTCATCATAATATGTATTCAATACTGTGCGCATTTGTTTTTTTGTACTATCCTTCACCGATACATTACCGAGCCGGTGTAAATCAAAGTGAAAAAAGAGACGTAATAATTTATGAACAGCCTCTCCCACCGGAATACGATACGGATCTTGCTCCGCATGACGCGAGCACAGAAAACCGCCTTCCCGGACAGAGAAGGCGACAAAATCTGTTTCTTGATGACAAATAGCACATGTATCAAAGTACGGGCGCATCCCTAATACCGGAAGCATTTTCGTTTGGTAAATTAATGATAATACTTCTGGATCAACACCCTCACACATATAATGCAACGTTTGATATAACATTTCAAATAAATACGGATTATGCTTCTTATCTTCTGTTGCTTTATCGGTTAGTTCAATAATAAATGATGCATAAGCAGTTAAAAATATATCCTCACGAATTTCTTTCATAGATGAAATAATCTCGCCTTGTTGCAAAGTTCCAAGTCCAGATCCCATTTGAATAAGAAAATGACCATGTGTCATAAGTTGCGAAATAGCCGCTAACCGACTCTTCGGCTTTTTCGCCCCTCTTGCCATTGCACTTACCTTACCAAATTCCCGTGAGTATATTGTAACAATCTTATTTGTTTCTCCGTAATCTGTCGTACGGATAACAATGCCCTCAACTTTTTGAAACATGTTCGTCACCATCCAAGGTTTGAACAAAACGGGTCAAGAAATTGGAGAGTCTAGATGCGCTAACTCCTCTTCATGTTGATCCATCTCATCGTTTACGTCTTTTTCCATTTCTTTTAAAAGCAAATACGTTTCAATGCTTCCTGTTTTGGAGAAAAACTTCCAGGTAAAATCTAGCATAAGAATCCACCTTTCTCAATAAGCGTAGCCTATAAACCAATTTCTTTTGTTGTTATTAAATTGACCCATTTTGTTCATTTTCATGTGAGAAAAATTTTTCCTAATTTATCAAGGTTCATAAAAACCAATAATCAGTGGATGAACACAACATCCACTGATCACAAATTTACTTCATATTAATACTCGTCTTCACGGAAACCAAGGTCACGAAGCTGTGACATCTTATTACGCCAATCTTTTTGCACTTTCACCCATACTTCTAAAAATACTTTAGAACCAAGAAGTGCTTCAATGTCAAAGCGAGCTCGCTTACCGACTTCTTTTAACATTTTCCCTTGCTTACCTATAATAATTCCTTTTTGTGATGCACGTTCAACAACAATCGTTGCGTTTATATAAACCGCTCCGCCCTCACGTTTTTGAATTGCATCAATAACAACCGCTACAGAATGCGGCACTTCTTCACGTGTTAAATGTAATACTTTTTCACGAATAAGCTCTGAAATAATAAATCGCTCTGGATGATCCGTTACTTGATTATCCGGGTAATATTGCGGTCCTTCTGGCAAATACTTTTTAATTGCTCCGATTAACGCTTCAACGTTATTACCGTCCAATGCAGAAATTGGCACAATCTCCGCGAACTCATATAATTTACGATATTGATCAATCAACTCCAGCAATTGCTCTGGATGAACTTGGTCAATTTTATTAATTACTAAAAATACCGGTTGTTTCGTTTCTTGTAATTTCTCAATAATAAATTCCTCACCACGACCATATCCTTCAGTTGCATTGACCATAAACAAAACAATATCAACTTCTTTTAATGTCGTTTGAGCCATCTTCACCATGAAATCGCCTAGTTTATGTTTAGGTTTATGTATTCCTGGTGTATCAATGAAAACTACTTGTGAATCATTTTCTGTATATACACCTTGAATTTTATTACGTGTTGTTTGTGGCTTATCGCTCATAATGGCAATTTTTTGGCCAATAATACGATTTAAAAATGTAGATTTCCCAACATTCGGTCTGCCAATAATAGAGACAAAACCTGATTTATAACCTTTTCTATTCATGTAAATCCTCCGCTAAAAATGCTCCTGGTAACAATTCTCCGACTGTTGTCTCTTGAACATCACCATGTAAGTTTGATAGGTATACTTTCGTATCCTGTTTACATAATTCTACCATAACTTGTCGACATGCTCCACAAGGAGGTACTGGACGCTTTGTATCCGCTACGACTGCAATAGCTACAAACTCGTTATCTCCTTCAGAAATTGCCTTAAATAACGCTGTTCTTTCTGCACAGTTACATAAACCATATGATGCATTTTCAACATTACATCCACGATATATTTTTCCGTCCTGAGTTAGTAAAGCTGCACCTACTTGAAATTTAGAATATGGTACGTACGCTCGTTTACGCGCTTCGGTTGCTTCTTGAATTAATTGTTTGCTATTCATATTCCCGCATCCTTTCCGTTCACAGATGTGAATAGATACACTCTTTCACTAAAGGCCTTCACGGCGCTCCCAAAGCTTAATAAAAACTTCGGAATGCAACTATACCATATACGGTAAAAAGATAATAGCACCAATTACAGCAGCTATAATTGCAAACAATAAAACTGCCCCCGCCGCAACATCCTTTGCAATTTTTGCAAACGGATGAATATCGGCGGTTGCTAAGTCTACTGTTTTTTCAATAGCCGTATTCACCATCTCTAAACTCATTACAATCCCTATCACAATAAGTAATACAATCCATTCCGTTGTTGTAATATGGAAATAAAAGCCGCAGCATATAACAATGACTGCGGCTAAATAATGAATTTTCATATTTCGTTCATGACGAAGACAAAAGTATATACCAGCTATAGCATATCCAAAACTATCTAAAAGTTTTCCTTTTTTCATCGTCCTAATCCAAATGCCTCTAAAATTTCTTTTTGTCTTCCAAACATTTCTTTTTCATCTTCTTCTGTCATATGATCATAACCAAGCAAATGCAAAAAGCCATGTAATGCTAAAAACCCAAGTTCTCGATCAAAAGAATGTCCATATTCTTCAGCTTGTTCTTTTGCTCTTGGAATAGAAATAATAAGATCTCCTAACATACGCGGCATCTCCGCACCGACAATTTCCATTTCGCCTTCTCCCATTTCTTCCATAGCGAAAGAAATAACATCCGTAGGCTGATCCTTATCTCGGTAATCACGGTTTATTTCACGAATACGTTCATTATCTACAAATGTAACCGATAATTCCGCGCCTTCTTCTATGTTCTCCATTCGGGCTGCTTTCTCTACTAAACCTCGAATCAAACTTATATATTCATCTTTTACTTCTTCTGTTTCATCAATAAAATCAATTAATAAACTCATTCTTGCTCCTTTTCTTCCGGCGGTTCCGGATATGTAATACGGGAATGGAAAATACCATTTAACGTTTCACATAACGTTTTTCCAACGATTTGTAGTTCCTTAAATGTCAAATCACATTCGCTAAATTGACCATCTTGCAAACGATCTCTAATGATACTTTGCACTAAATTATTGATTTGATCTGGCGTTGGATGATTCATTGAACGTACCGCCGCTTCTACACTATCAGCAATACCAACGATTGCCGACTCTTTAGAAGTTGCTTTTGATCCTGGATAGCGGAACATTTCCTCAGTATATTTCTCTTTATCTTCTTTAATCGCCTTATAGTAAAAATATTTAAGTAACGTTGTACCATGATGCTGTCCAGCGATATCGATAATTTCTTGAGGTATATGGTTTTCTTCTAGCATTCTCACCCCATCGGTTACATGAGCAATTATAATATCTTTACTCGTTACAGGGTCTAATCTATCATGCGGGTTTTCAATTCCCATCTGGTTTTCAATAAAAAACTGCGGTTGTACTGTTTTCCCTACATCATGATAATACGCCCCTACACGCGCTAATACTCCGTTCGCTCCAACTGCTTCACATGCAGCTTCTGAAAGATTAGCTACCATTACACTGTGGTGATATGTACCTGGTGCTTCTAATAAAATTTTGCGCAAGAGCGGATGATTCGGACTTGAAAGTTCCATCAACTTCATACTCGATACAATCCCAAGGCCACTTTCTAAATACGGTAAAATCCCCATAGCTAGAACAGAAGAGATAATCCCTGAAACTGCAGCCATTAATAATTGTACCCCAATTTCAAGAGGCGAAAAGTTCCCATTTCGCAATAATAACAACGCCGCTAATACGACTACATTTAATACAGAAACGAGTATACCAGCTTGTAAAATCATTGTACGACGATTTTTTTCTCTCAAGAAAATACTAACTGATAATGAACTTAATAAAACATAAATCCCCACACTATAATTCAGTGTACTCGTTACACCTTCATTAAACATAATACTTCCGCACACAGAAAAGATCATACTCGTTAAAAATACAAATCGATCACCAATCATTAATTTTACAAGTATTGTTCCCATCGCAACCGGAACAACATACGCGATTCCTGCATATTCAAGCTTTTGAAACAAACTAATGATTTTCATTAAAACAATCGTGATAGACAAAATTGTGATATACGCTAAAACATACGGCCTATCTTCTCTTTTTCGCTGTAAAAACACTTCAAACTGCTTATGCATAAAGTACAATAACACACAAATAAGTACAGCCAGACCAACATAAGGTTGGAAGGTATTGCCCTTCTCTAACAATCCAGCTAACTTCAACTGCTCATATGCTTCTCGTGAAATCGTATCGCCTTCTTTCACAAGAACTTGCCCTTGAAGGATAAAAACTGATGCAACTGAATCTTCCGCTATTTTTTGACTATCTTTCGTCGCAGCTGAATCATAAAAATAGTTCGCTGCAATCGCATACTTCCCTAGTGCATTCACCGCAACTTTTAAATCACTACTTATACCTACGCTACTCATTTCAGTAACAAATCGTTCTCTTGCAACTTCTTCTTGATCCATCTTAATGTGTTCACTCATAATTTTATTAACCGCTGTTACAGCCGCATCCTTCGACAATGACAATTGACTTGAATCAGCATTAATAAATTTCAACAATATTGAATCTGTTAAGCTTTTCGCTAAATCTGTTGGTAATTTCTTCTTTAACTTGTCCAATTTGTCCACATCAGAAATTTTTTTATACTCGTCTGGGCCAGTCGACTTAGCCTCTGCCTCTACTTCACTTACCGCATCAAAGACGGAATTTACAATATCCACTTTATTTTGCTTATATTCGCTTTTATATGTATATTTATCCTCAACCTTTTGAGCGGCTTCTTTTTTCTTTTTCGCTGTTGCGGCTTTATCTTCAATTTTAATAGGAGAGTGAATTGTTTTTTTAGCAATATCGAGCTCTTTAACATCTAATTGCTCTGGTTTCACATTATTCATAAGTGCAAAAAACAGTACTGCTCCTAATAAAACGTAAGAAATCCAACTTAGTTTTTTCGAATGTTGTAAATTACGAAACCACTTAGAAATTTCTTGAGATTTTGACATGATTTCAATACCTTCTCCTCTCCAAAAATAAAGTGAAACTATTTATAGCTTTCATTTCTTCCAGCCAACGATGCTTTTTCGGACCATATTTTTATAGACCATCACCTATAGTTTATTTCCCTCGTCTTTAATGATAGTAAAAAATATGTCATTCGCCAACCTTATCATACAAAAAGAAATGATCCTGACAAATAGGATCATTCCATTTTATCATATGCCTCAATAATACGTTGCACTAACGGGTGTCTCACAACGTCCGTTTGTTCCAACGTAATGAACGAAAGACCTGATACACCAGATAAAATATTAGCAGCAATCGAAAGACCTGACTTTACCCCTTTTGGCAAGTCTACCTGTGAGGGATCTCCCGTAATAACCATTTTCGAACTAAAACCTAATCGTGTTAAAAACATTTTTATTTGAACACCAGTTGTATTTTGCGCCTCATCTAATATAACAAATGAATCATCAAGTGTACGCCCTCTCATATAAGCAAGAGGTGCAATTTCAATTACACCACGTTCCATCATACGTTGTGTATATTCTTGTCCAAGAATATCATGTAACGCATCATATAGCGGCCGTAAATACGGATCTACTTTTTCTTTCAAATCGCCTGGTAAAAACCCTAAGCTCTCTCCAGCTTCTACAGCAGGTCTTGTTAAAATAATTTTCTTTACATACCCTTGCTTTAAAGCTCTCACAGCCATTACTACGGCTAAGTATGTTTTCCCTGTCCCAGCAGGTCCTATCCCAAATACAATATCATTCTTTTTCATTGCATGAATATATCGTCTTTGCCCCATCGTTTTCACACGAATGGATTTACCTTTTGCCGTTTTAAAAATTTCCTCTTCATATAACTCTTCGAATTGAGCGATTTTCCCTTGTTGCCCAAGCTGAATCGCATACGCAACATCTCTTTCCGAAATTGATACACCTTTACGGATAACAACAAGTAACTGTTGTAAGATTTTTTCTACGAGCACCACAGTTTCATCTGCTCCAGATACACGAACAGATTCTCCTCTAGTCACAATCGATACACTAAGTTCTCGTTCAATTACTTTTAAATGAGCATCATTTACCCCAAAAAGAGCGATTGCTTCGTTGGGATTTTCCAATTGTTGGTTCATTTCTACTAATTGTTCTGCCATTACTCAGTCTCCTTGAATATCGGATTCAGATATTGGTTGTGGCTCTGCAATATTTTCAATCACTGTATAATGTAATGTAACCTTTAGATGATCCGCCTCAACCTCTTTACTCAAAATGTTATCACTTACAATCATAGCATGTTCATCCAATTTTTTCTTCAGTTCTTTTTCTGCCATCTCTTTCGCTACTCTCATTGCTTGTTTTTCCGTATATTCTCGGTTCGCTTCTTCCTCTTCTCGTACAATATCCTTCTCGTATGCAATTGGTAATGTAAATCCAAATAATTTCACATCATGTTTTACACTTTCAGTACGAGAGCGCTTATACTTATCCTGTCGAAATCCCCATATTTTTATTTTAGCACTCCCAAATTTAAGGAAATATTCATTGTATGCATTCCCAGTATACACTTGAAATTGTGTCTTTAACGGAACATCCACCTCAGATTTGTACCACGTTTCTCCATATACAATCCCTTTAGCTGAAACAACTGTCGGATTCTCCTCATTACCATACATCCCCGATACGAGAAGTTGCCCCTTTTCTACATGGTCATTTTTCATGACAACAGGCTTCCCAACTTCCACAAATGTTTTTGTAATAATCCCTTCTTTTTTTGCTACTAAGTTTTGTGGCTGTTGTTCACTTTCTTTTTTCGGTTCATTTTTTTCAACAATCTTAAAATGATATGTTGTCCCTCTTATTTCTAGCCCCGCCCAAGTAATCGCATTAATATTGTCTGTCAAATGACGTTGAACATCTTCTACACTCGGCATTTGGAACTGTAATTTCCCTTTTTTTATACCCATTTTGTCCAATTCTTTCATCAATATATATTCTGTTTCAGGTTTTGCTCCTGTAATTTCAATTTTCCACACCATATTTGACAATGCGATCATTCCGAAAAAAAATATTAAAAAGCCAATTAAAAATCCACTATTTTTAATTACACGCTTATTCCAAAATGGAAAGCCGTAACGTCCAATAAAATATAATTTACATTCATTTTTTCTATAAATTGGTTTTATCTTTTTCACATCTCGTAATAACATACAAAAAACTAACGTTTCATCAGCTATCTTCTTTACATCCCAAACGAGTAATTTCCTCCGCACACACTCGTTAACAAAGCGTTCCGCTCCTTTACCTTCAATTCGCACCTTTACATACCCAAGCCATTTTATAAACCATTTATTTTTCATCGACTATCTCCACTACCTTTCTAAAAGTAGATACACTACTTTTCAATTCGATTATCAAACTAGCTCGTACTAAAATTCTCATTAGGAGATTCCTTGACCCTCACTAATTATTAACCTTCACGAGCCAGTTTTTTTACGTGGAGCTCAATTCCCACCTATCCTCTTTGTACGAACCGAATATTGAGGCCAGAACGTTACCACCTGTTAATACAAGGTAACGAAGAAAAACTTCACAAACGGAAGTTCCTCCTCACTCCTCTTTCTTTTCATTTTCTAAAAACGTCACTTGTTCAATAATCCCTTCAAGCAACAGTTCTTCTGGAAGGATTGTTTTAATAACAAAGGATTGACCTCTAATTAATAATTGACCATGTTTCAATAGCAATCTTACCTCTTTATCTGAAAATACTAATAATCCTCGATGATTTTCTATATAGATATGTACTTGCCCAACAAGCGTGATCCGAGGTAGATCCATTAACACATCCACTGGCAGGTCTATTTGCTTCGTTAACCAATTCTTCATTTGTTCTAATTTTTTCATCTCAAAAGACCCCCTCTCATCCCATATGTATGAAAAAAGAGCTTGTAATATCACGTCCAAACTGAAAAAAGCATAAAAAAACGTCTCATACGAAATGAGACGCTTTTTTATGCTAATAGCTGGATAACCAGCTTATTCACAAGTGATCCGTCTGTTTTACCTTTTACTTTCGGCATAACAGCAGTCATCACTTTACCCATATCTGCTTTAGATGTAGCACCAACTTCAGAAATAACTTGCTTAATTATATCCGCTAGTTCTTCTTCTGTTAATTGCTCCGGCAAATATGCGCTTAAAATCTGAATTTCACTTTGCAGTTTATCAACAAGGTCTTCACGACCAGCTTTTTTAAATTCAAGGAGGGAGTCCTTATACTGTTTTACTTCACGAGCTAAAACTGTTAATTCCTCTTCTTCAGTAAGAGTATGTTGCAGTTTAATACCTTCATTTTGTAAAGCAGCCTTAACCATACGAATAACGGTTAATTTTTCTTTTTGTTTATTCTTCATCGCTTGTTTCATATCATCGTTTAAACGACCGAGAAGACTCATAACTTACACCCTCTCTTAGAACTTACGCTTTCTTGCCGCTTCAGATTTCTTCTTACGTTTTACACTTGGCTTTTCATAAAACTCGCGCTTTCTTGCTTCAGCAAGTGTACCAGTTTTAGAAACCGATCTTTTAAAACGGCGAAGTGCATCCTCCAAAGACTCGTTTTTACGAACGACTGTTTTTGACATTCTCTTTCCCTCCCTCCGAAACATCACACTTACATACTAACTTCAGCATGCAAAAAGAAACACTTCTTCAGCATGTCTTTTACGATTATAATACATTTTATCACTTCAGGTCAACTATTTGGCAGAATAAAAGAAGAATTGATGCTCTTCCTTTTTCAAAAACTATGTTGATAGCCTTTATCTCTTCCCCTAAAAATAAATATATTTTTATCACTGGATCTTTTTTATGCAAAGATACGCTCAAAAATCACTCATTTAACGAACAACCTACTGCATCTTCTTTCAATACTTAACTTCTCCATGAACGAAAAAAGCATGCAAACCCTTGTCGTTTGCATGCTTTTTATCCCGCTATTTATGGGCAGTAAAACTCCCATCTCAAAATTCGGCTGGAGCAAAAAGGTTAGATGGGAGTCGGGCTGCCCGTAAACGCCCGATTGGTAAGGGCTAATAATCAGTGGGGTTGAACACCCCCCACTGATTAAAGTTTCACTTTATTATGCGCTTGCTGATTCTTTTTTTATATCATCTTCAAGAACACGAACAAACTGCGCTTCGTTATATGGATAACCAGCTTTTGTAATTTTCACTTTTACTAGCTTACCAATCAATTCTTCAGATCCTTCAAACACAATTTTTAAGTAATTATCTGTATAACCTACATATAAACCTTCACGGTCACCATCTTTAAATGTCTCTTCCGGAATGATTTCAAGTACTTCACCTTCAAATCCAGAAGCATACTCTTTCGCTAATTGATTTGATAGCTCAATTAAACGGTGAACACGATCGTTCTTCACGTCTTCAGGAACTTGATCTTCCATACGTGCTGCTGGAGTACCTGTACGTTTTGAATAAGGGAAAACGTGTAATTCAGAGAAACGATTCTCTTTAATGAAATTGTACGTTTCCATGAATTCTTCTTCTGTTTCACCTGGGAATCCAACAATTACGTCTGATGTAATCGCAAGACCTGGTAACGCTTCTTTCAAACGATCTAAACGCTCTTGGAAAAATTCCATCGTATACTTACGGCGCATACGTTTCAATACAGTATTAGATCCTGACTGTAATGGAATATGCAAGTGACGTACAACTACTTCTGATTTATCCAACACTTCAATTACTTCATCAGAAATTTGACTCGCCTCAATAGAAGAAATACGAAGACGTTTCAATCCGTCTATTTCCGCTTCCATATCGCGCAGTAATCCCGCTAAGTTATACTCTTTTATATCTTCACCGTACCCACCTGTATGAATTCCTGTTAATACGATTTCTTTATAGCCCGCATCTACTAATTGCTGCGCTTGTTTAATAACTTCTTTTCCATCACGAGAACGCATTAAACCACGCGCCCAAGGAATGATGCAAAATGTACAGAAGTTATTACAACCTTCTTGTATTTTTAAAGATGCACGTGTACGGTCCGTGAAATATGGTACATCAAGTTCTTCGTATACACGTGTTTTCATAATATTGCGGACAGCATTAATTGGTTGACGCTCTTTACGGAATTCTTCGATGTATCCTAACATCTTCTCACGATCTTGCGTACCAACAACAATATCTACACCTGGAATTGCCATAATTTCTGCTGGAGATGTTTGTGCATAACATCCAGTTACACAAATTACCGCATCTGGATTTTGACGTACAGCACGTCTAATTACTTGACGGCTTTTTTTATCTCCAGTATTCGTTACTGTACATGTGTTAATAACATATACATCAGATTTTTTTTCATATTCAGTTCTTTCATAACCACCTTGTTTAAACAATTGCCAAATCGCTTCTGTTTCATAGTGGTTTACTTTACAACCTAACGTGTGGAACGCAACAGTTGCCATTGATTATCACCCCATCAATTCAAAATGATAAGAAGCGGCACTTAACGCATAAAGCGGAGCCGTTTCTGTTCTTAAAATTCTTGGTCCTAAACTACATGGTACAAATTTATGTTCACGAAGTGCAGTAATCTCTTCCTCCGCTAA
Source organism: Bacillus sp. NP247 (assembly GCF_018966865.1). NCBI lineage: Bacteria > Bacillati > Bacillota > Bacilli > Caryophanales > Bacillaceae > Bacillus > Bacillus sp. NP247. Next base: position 1,567,154 of record NZ_CP076653.1, read on the forward strand.
ACCGCCTTCTGGTCCAAATACAATCAGCAGCTTTTGTCCTGGTTTAATCGTCGATAAAGCTTTCGCAAAATTAGATTTCTCACCTTGTTTCGCTTCTTCTTCATATGCAACAAGACAAACATCATACTCGCTACTCATCGACAGCAATTGTTTAAATGATGAGGGAACGTGTACTTCTGGAATTTCACTTCTATGCGATTGTTCCGCAGCTTCTTTTACAATTTTTTTCAAACGCTCAACTTTTTTATCTGCTTTTTTCGCATCCCACTTTACAATAGATCGAGATGCTTGAAATGGTAAAAATGCAGCTGCCCCAAGCTCAGTTCCTTTTTGAAAAATTAACTCTAGCTTGTCTCCTTTCGGCAGTCCACTTGCAATCGTCACGAACACAGGAAGTTCGCTTGACGCCTCTACCCATTCTACAATAGTGGTATCCACAAATTCACTGGTAATTTCAGCAATTGAACACTCTGCTGTTTTACCATTTACACAGCAATAAATGTGGTCACCAGCTGACATACGCATCACTCTTGCGATGTGATGGACATCATCACCCATTATGCGAATACTTGTCTCATTTACATATTTCTCTTCTACAAAATAACGTTGCATATAATCACCTTAGTAGAGTTTCGTTCCTTTCGTAAGTCAACACTTACGAAAAGAACGAAACGTTATCATTTTCATATAACAAACGGCAAGTCCCTCACCTTATACGGTGAGAGACTCCCCCTGTTCTTTATAGACTAAAATCTATATTACGCATTTCGTGCAATAATTGCTACCCAATCTTCCATTCGAAGCACTTCTTCAATTGTAAATCCAGCTTTTTCTAACGCTTCAGAAATCACTTTTTCTTTCGCCCCAATAATACCAGATGTAATAAATAATCCACCTGGCTTCACAACTCTCGCTGCATCTTCAGGGAATAGAAGAATAATTTCCGCTAGTAAATTTGCTACAATTAAATCAACTGGACCTTCAATACCTTCTAATAGACTATTCTGTCCAACATTTACAATGTCATCTGTTTTATTTAAGCGCACATTCATTTCTGCACTTTCAACTGCAACTGGGTCTAGATCATACGCTTGAACAGAAGCCGCACCTAATTTTGCTGCAGCAATACTAAGTACTCCCGAACCTGTCCCCACATCAATAACAGTATCACCTGGCTGAACCGTTTTTTCTAATGCACGAATACACATCGTTGTTGTTGGATGTGTCCCTGTACCAAACGCCATACCTGGATCTAATTCAATAATTTTTTCATCTGGAGAAGACGGTGTATACTCTTCCCACGTCGGCACAATTGTGAATGTATCAGAAATTTGAACTGGATGATAATACTTCTTCCAAGCAGTAGCCCAATCTTCCTCATCGACTTCATTAATTGTAATATTTCCTGTACCAATTTCGATGTCGAAAGATGGTAGTGCATCAATAGATGATTTTACACCTGCAACCGTTTCGTGTAAAGAATCCGTTTGTGGGAAATATGCTTTTACCAAAACACCCTCACTTGGATATTCATCTGGATTAAGTGCATAAATCTCACCGTATTGTTGCTCGCGCTCTTTCGTCAACTCCGCTGGGTCCTCAATCGCAACCCCGCTAGCGCCTGCTTCATGCAAAATATGAGAGACAGCTTCTACTGCTTCTTCTGTTGTATGAATACTAATTTCTGACCATTTCACAATTTACCAACTCCATTTTTTATTTCCATTATTCCCCTTTGAAAGCACGTTTAAGCTTTCTGAATAAGCTATCATCCTGCTCTTCTTGCCCTGCAAATTCACGCAATAAATCTTTTTGATGCGAAGTTAATTTCGTTGGTACAACAACACGAACGACTACATATTGATCTCCTTGACCATATCCACGTACGTTCGGAGCACCTTTTCCTTTTAAGCGGAATTCTGTTCCCGTTTGTGTTCCTGCTGGAATTTTCAGCTTCACTTTGCCATGAACGGTAGGAACTTCTACTTCCGCACCAAGTGCCATTTGCGCAAATGTTAATGGCATTTCACAAATAATGTGATCCCCTTCGCGTTCAAAGAATTCATGATTTCTCACATGAACAACAACATATAAGTCACCTGCCGGTCCGCCATTTACGCCTGCTTCACCTTTTCCAGATACACGAATTTGTTGACCATTATCGATACCCGCTGGAATTTTAACATTGATTTTTTTGCGTTTACGAACTTTACCAGAACCATGACATGTCGTACATTTCTCTTTAATCATTTGACCTGTTCCTGAACAATGCCCACAAGCTTGACGGTTTACAATACGCCCAAATGGTGTATTTTGTTCTACACTTATTTGCCCTGATCCTGAACAATGTTTACATGTTTCTTTTGAAGTCCCTGGTTTTGCTCCACTACCCTTACAAGTATCACATGGATCCTCCACTGGAATCTCAACGTTTAATTCTTTACCAAAAATAGCTTCTTCAAACTCTAAAGTAACTTGATATTGTAAATCAGCACCTTGGCGCGGAGCATTTGGATCACGACGTCTGCCGCCACCGCCGCCAAAGAACGAACTAAAGATATCTTCAAAACCGAAGCCACCGCCGAAGTCTCCTCCGCCACCGAAGCCTTGATTTGCACCAGCATGACCAAATTGATCGTACTGCGCACGCTTTTGATCATCGCTCAATACTTCGTATGCCTCTTGTACTTCTTTAAACTTTTCAATTGCATTTTCTTCTTTACTTACGTCTGGATGGTATTTTTTAGCCAAACGACGATACGCTTTTTTAATTTCATCTTTTGAAGCGCCCTGGCTAAGTCCAAGGACCTCATAATAGTCTCGTTTACTCATAAATTTGCAACCCCCGAATCTTTCACATAAACGTAATTTTAACACCGAAAGAAAGTGCTTTGCAACAAAGTTTCCTCACTTACAGTATGCAAAATAAAAAACTTAAGATCCTCACACATTTCTTCTTATTCATGAAAAAAGCCAAAGCCAAGGCACGCTTGACTTTGACTTTTTGTCATCTTACTTATTTTATTTCACTGTATTACTTGTCTTCTTTTACTTCTTCAAATTCAGCGTCTACTACATTATCTTTTTTCGCGCCAGCGTCTTGTGCTCCTTGTGCACCTTCCGCTTGCCCTGCAGCCGCTTGAGCTTGCTCGTATAATTTAACAGTTAGTTGTTGTACGATTTCTTGAAGAGCATCTTTTTTCACACGGATTTCTTCAAGTTCGTTTTTCTCGATTGCCGCTTGTAATGCTTCTTTCGCTTCCGTTGCTTTCGCTACTTCTGCTGCATCTACTTTACCTTCTAAATCTTTTACAACTTTGTCTGTTTGGAATACAAGTTGGTCAGCTTCGTTACGAAGTTCAACTTCTTCCTTACGTTTTTGGTCAGCGTCAGCATTTGCTTCAGCTTCTTGTACCATACGATCTACTTCTTCATCAGAAAGACCTGAAGAAGATTGGATTGTAATAGTTTGCTCTTTGCTTGTTCCTAAGTCTTTTGCACGTACGTTAACGATACCGTTCGCATCAATATCGAATGTTACTTCGATTTGTGGAATTCCACGTGGTGCTGGCGGAAGGTCTGTTAATTGGAAACGACCTAATGTTTTGTTGTCAGCTGACATTGGACGCTCACCTTGTAGTACGTGAATGTCTACCGCTGGTTGGTTATCAGCAGCTGTTGAGAATACTTGTGACTTACTTGTTGGAATTGTAGTGTTACGCTCGATTAATTTCGTGAACACACCACCCATAGTTTCGATACCTAAAGAAAGTGGAGTTACGTCTAATAATAGAACGCCCTCTACATCACCAGTAAGTACGCCACCTTGAACTGCAGCACCTAATGCTACAACTTCATCTGGGTTTACACCTTTGTATGGCTCTTTACCAGTTTCACGTTTAATTGCTTCTTGTACAGCTGGGATACGAGTAGAACCACCAACAAGGATAACTTTATCTAATTCACTTGGAGAAAAACCAGCGTCTTTTAATGCACGACGAGTTGGCTCTAATGTTCTTTCAACAAGACCTGCTGAAATTTCTTCGAATTTAGCTCTTGTTAACGTTAATTCTAAGTGTAATGGACCAGCAGCTCCAGCACTAATGAATGGTAATGAAATTTGTGTTTGTGTTACACCAGAAAGATCTTTCTTCGCTTTTTCAGCTGCATCTTTCAGACGTTGAAGTGCCATTTTATCTTGGCTTAAATCAATGTTGTTTTCTTTTTTGAATTCAGCTACTAAGTGATCGATGATAACTTGGTCAAAGTCATCTCCACCAAGACGGTTGTCACCAGCAGTTGAAATAACTTCGAATGTGCCGTCTGCTAACTCAAGGATAGATACGTCAAATGTACCGCCACCTAAGTCATATACTAAGATTTTTTGCTCTTCATCTTGTTTTTCTAAACCGTAAGCAAGTGCTGCTGCTGTTGGTTCGTTAATGATACGCTCAACTTCTAAACCAGCAATACGACCAGCATCTTTCGTTGCTTGACGCTCTGCATCGTTGAAGTATGCAGGTACTGTAATAACAGCTTTCGTTACTGTTTCACCTAAGTATGCTTCAGCAGAAGCTTTTAAGTTTTGTAAAATGATTGCAGAAATTTCTTGAGGTGTATAATCTTTACCTTCAACTTCTACTTTGTAGTCTGTACCCATATGACGTTTAACAGACATGATTGTATTTGGGTTTGTAATCGCTTGACGCTTCGCAACTTCCCCAACTTGACGCTCTTCATTTTTGAAAGCTACAACAGAAGGTGTTGTACGGTTTCCTTCTGGATTTGGGATAACCTTTGGTTCTCCACCTTCCATAACAGCTACACAAGAGTTTGTTGTACCTAAGTCAATACCGATAATTTTACTCATGGCGAATCCTCCTACTTTTATGTAAATTATTGATTTACTTTTACCATTGACGGGCGAATCACACGGTCTTTTAGTTTATAACCTTTTTGGAATTCTTCAACTACCGCGTTTGATTCAAATTCACTGTCTTCCACTTGCATAATAGCTTGGTGTTCATTCGGATCAAACTGTTTACCAACAGCTTCAATCGCTTCAACACCTTCTTTAGTCAACGCTTCTAGCAATTGACGATGCACCATTTCCATACCTTGTAACAAGGATTTCGTTTGCTCGTCAGTCGCTTCCACTTGCATCGCTCTTTCAAAATTATCAAGAGCTGGCAAAATATCTGAAACTAGACTTTGTGCTCTATATTTTTCAGCAGCCTGTTTATCCATTTGGACACGGCGCTTATAATTTTCAAAATCAGCTTGTAGACGTAATGTGCGACCTTCCGTTTCCGTTAGTTTCGCTTGTAACTCATCTACTTTTTCTTGTAAAAGAGCAGCCTCACTTTTTTCTTCTACAGTTTTTTCACTGTTTTCTGGCGTGACAGCTTCTTCAACTTGCGCTTCTTTCACTTCTTCTACCACTTGTTCGTTACGCTCTTCCACAATTTTCACCTCCTTAAAAGGTATTAGGTATCATGCTTAGCATGATTACCTAAGCATTATATATTACACACAGCAATGAAAATTTCATCACTTGAGCGAATGTATTACTCTCATTTACTTTTTAAGTCCGTCTGTAAATTGTCTTGTAAATAACTGCAGTAAACTAATTACACGAGAGTATTGCATTCTCGTCGGACCTAAAATTGCAATTGTTCCAAGTTGCTCTTCTCCAATCGAATACGTTGCAGAAATCAAACTGCAATCCTCCATTGCCGTAGAAGAATTTTCTCTACCAATTTTCACTTGAATTCCGACTTGTTTATGACGCAAAATGTCATAAAACGCAGCCTCATTATCAATCATCGTCAGCAAAGATCTTACTTTGTGAATGTCATGGAACTCCGGTTGCGAAAGCATATTCGCTTTCCCTCCAAAGTATATCTTTTCCGATAACGGAACTTGAAATGTACCATCTAACATTTTTATCGCACTATCGTAATTATGAACATACCCACGTAAAACTGTAACAATCTCTTTAAAGATTTTATTATGAAGTTCTGCCATAGGTATACCAGATAGCTTTTCATTTAAAATGTTAACCATTTTTTCTAAATCTGATAAATCAACAGATTCCGGAACGGTAATCGTTTTACTTTGTACATGCCCTGTATCCGTTACAATAATAGCGACTGCTGTTTGACGATCAAGCGGCACAATTTGTACGTTTTTAAGTTTATTTGTGCTTAACTTAGGCCCGAGAACAATGGCCGTATAGCTCGTAAGCTCTGATAAAATTTGAGCAGATTGCTGTGCAACTTTTTCTGCTTCAAAAATTCTTTCAGCAAATAAATCTTTAATTTGTACAATTTCATCGTTCGGTAAGTTTTGCGGCGCTAAAAGATGGTCTACATAAAATCGGTATCCTTTCTCAGAAGGAACACGTCCAGAAGAACTATGCGTTTTTTCAATAAAACCTAATTCTTCTAAATCAGCCATTTCATTTCGAATAGTAGCTGAACTAAATGTGATTTCTTCTTTTTTAGCCAACGTTCTAGACCCAACGGGCTGCGCTGATCCAATAAAGTCATCAATAATTGTTTGTAAAATTAAGAGCTGACGTTCCGTAAGCATCTCATCATCACCTCTGTTAGCACTCTTTGTCTTCGAGTGCTAAATCTATTAATAACTTACCAAAATTGACATTCAATTGTCAACGGAAACGTCACGAAATAATGAAATTTTTTCACGTTTATGGGAACATTTAATTAGTCAATCAAAAATGACTGGAACACTTCATTTCCTAATAATTTTCCTTTTCGTGTTAAACGTACATATCCATCTCTTTCTTCAAGCAACCCTTGTTCTTGATTGCTTTGTAACTGCTTCGCGAAAACTTGACCCATCTCCATATTGAATTTCTTTTGGAACTCTATCTTGGAAACACCTTTTGTTTTTCGAAGTCCTAAAAACAACTCTTCTTCCATTTTTCTTTCTCAGTCACTTCATGAACATCTAAATAAGGAAAGCCTGTTTCATCAATTTTCGTGAAATATTGCTTGAGCGGCCCTACATTTTGGATACGTTCCCCATTTACATAACTATGCGCTCCAGCTCCAAACCCATAATACTCTTCATTATTCCAGTATGTGAGATTATGTCTACTTTCATTATCACCTTTTGAGAAGTTGCTAATTTCATACTGGCTATAACCATGTTTCTCCATTTCATCCATTACCATTTCATACATTTTCGCTTCATGGTCTTCACCCGGAAGTCTCAACTTCCCTTTATTCATTAAGTTATAAAACACTGTTTTCGGTTCCACAATTAATGAATATGCTGAGAAATGTTGTACACCAAGCGTAAAGGCAATGTCTAATGTTTCTTTTACATCTTCTATCGTCTGTCCTGGCAAAGCATAGATAATATCTACATTAATATTTGTAAAGCCCACTTCCTGCGCTTCTCGAATTGCTACAAATGCATCTTCCCTCGTATGTTTACGCCCAATCTTCTCAAGTAGCTCATCACGAAACGTTTGCACACCAAAACTAATTCGGTTTACTCCACCTTCTAGTAATAAGTTCAACTTCTCTTTCGGTAAGTCGCCTGGATTCGCTTCAAACGTTAATTCACAATTCGGAGCAAACGGACGCAAACGACGATTAATGATATCGAGTAGTTTTTTTGTCTGTTCCATGTTTAGTGCTGTCGGAGTTCCTCCACCAACAAAAATCGTTTTCATACTATCAAACGGTACTTTTTGAACCGTGTTTATTATTTCTTTTTCTAAATACTCTAAATATTGACCTACCGGTTGGCGTTCAATAAACACTTTATTAAAATCACAATAGTGACAAATATGCTGACAAAATGGAATATGAATATATGCAGCTTGTACCAAATATAACTCCTACCTTTCTAAAAAGAAAACCTCCGCGCTCCGGAGGGTCCTTTACTTTTATAACGTGTTACGAATTTGTTCCATTCGCATTTTTCCCCAATCATACATCATTTCAACGATTGGCAAAAGCGACATACCTAATTCTGTCATATAGTACTCAACTCGCGGAGGGATTTCCGGGTATACTGTTCGATCAATAATCCCATCCTCCATCAACTCTTTTAATTGATTCGACAACACTTTATGAGATATGCTCGGGAATAGTCGCTGTAATTCACTAAAACGATGAGGCCCTTCCACACCGAGATGCCACAATATCACAACTTTCCACTTCCCACTAATAATAGAAAGCGTCAGTTCCTTTTCACAATTAAAATTACCATTTTGTATTTTCTCTCGAATATCTTTTCGAATATTTTCGGACATTAATAATCTCCTAACTCTATATCAATCACTAAAAAGCTCTCTCACTATTGTAAATGAGAGATGCTAAGATGTCTAAAAAGTACTTAGCATATAAAAAAGAAGCCGAGCGAACGGCTTCTACTTTTATCACGATTGGTGCTGGCTAATAATTAGCGAAGAATAGAAAAATCCCCACTAATTATAGTTTCACTCTATTAGTTATCATCCATTTTCAGTACAGCCATGAATGCTTCTTGCGGCACTTCTACAGAACCAACAGACTTCATACGTTTTTTACCTTCTTTTTGTTTATCAAGAAGTTTACGCTTACGAGAAATGTCACCACCGTAACATTTTGCAAGTACGTTTTTACGCATCGCCTTAATTGTAGAACGAGATACAACTTTATTTCCGATAGTCGCCTGAATTGGCACTTCAAACTGTTGTCTTGGAATTAATTTCTGTAATTTCTCTACAATTACTTTACCACGGTCATACGCTGAATCACGATGTACAATAAATGATAAAGCATCCACTTGTTCATTATTTAAAAGAATATCCATTTTCACAAGTTTAGATGGTTTATAACCAATTAACTCGTAGTCAAATGATGCATATCCTTTCGTATTTGATTTCAATTGATCGAAGAAATCATATACGATTTCTGATAACGGGATTTCATATGTCAATGTAACACGTGTTTCATCTAAATATTGCATATCAATAAACGTTCCACGTTTCCCTTGGCAAATTTCCATTACAGCTCCAACATAGTCATTCGGAACCATAATTGCAGCCTTCACAAACGGCTCTTCTACACGATCGATAGACTGTGGATCTGGCATATTAGATGGATTATCAACAATAAGATCTTCACCGCTTGTTAAATACACTTTATAAATAACGCTTGGCGCTGTTGTAATTAAGTCAATCTTGAATTCACGTTCAATACGTTCTTGAATAATCTCCATGTGAAGCAACCCTAAGAAACCACAACGGAAACCAAAACCTAAAGCTTGAGATGTTTCAGGCTCAAATTCAAGAGCAGAATCATTTAATTCTAGTTTTTCTAACGCATCACGTAAGTCGTTATAACGCGCAGAATCGATTGGATATAAACCACAGAATACCATTGGGTTTAATTTACGATATCCTTTTAACGGCTCTACAGCCTGACGTTTCGCATGTGTAATCGTATCACCAACACGTGTATCGCCTACATTTTTAATAGACGCTGCCAAGAAACCTACATCACCTACTGTTAACTCGTCACGTTGCGTTGTTTTTGGTGTGAACACACCTACTTCTGTTACTTCAAATTCTTTTCCAGTTGCCATCATACGTACTTTATCGCCAACTTTTACCGTTCCATTTACAACACGGATATATGCAATTACACCACGGTACGGATCATATAAAGAATCGAAAATCATACATTGTAACGGCTCTTCTGAATCACCTGTTGGAGCTGGTACCTTTTCAACGATTTGTTCTAAAATATCTTCAATACCAATGCCAGCTTTCGCTGAAGCAAGTACAGCTTCCGATGCATCTAAACCAATTACATCTTCTACCTCTTGACGTACGCGTTCTGGGTCTGCACTTGGTAAGTCGATTTTATTAATAACTGGTAAGATTTCTAAATTATTATCAAGCGCTAAATATACGTTCGCTAATGTTTGCGCCTCAATTCCTTGCGCTGCATCCACAACAAGAATTGCACCTTCACAAGCCGCTAAACTACGAGATACTTCATACGTAAAGTCGACGTGTCCTGGAGTATCGATTAAGTGAAGAATATATTCTTCACCGTCTTTCGCTTTATACGTTAATTGTACTGCATTTAATTTAATTGTAATACCGCGCTCACGCTCTAACTCCATAGAGTCAAGCAATTGCGCCTTCATTTCGCGCTGTGCCAACGCGTTTGTTTTCTCCAAAATACGGTCCGCCAACGTTGATTTCCCGTGGTCAATGTGAGCAATGATGGAGAAGTTACGAATTTTCGACTGTCTTTTTGCTCTTTCTTCTTTATTCATCTATGTTCTCAACTCCTAATAGTCTCGCCAATATACACTAGCACTGATTATATCAATAGAGCAGCAAAGATTCAATGAAAACTCGTGCTGCTTACAATACAAATCACTCTATCTATATCTTATGCGAACAAACCATAAGAGACAAACCTTTTTCAAATTAAAGGACGGCTCTCTTACAAACATAAGACAACCACCCTTCCGCTATCCTTAACTAAAAATTCCTTTTATTGCCCCAACAACTATATCCGTTCCAAACTCTGTCATATCACGAGCAACACTTGCTATCGCCATACCGATACCTTCTACAACATTAAAACTTCTTAAGCTCTCTAACTGTTTTTGTTTTTCAATAGCCGAAAACGTCTCTCCCGAAATTTCCGATTCGGCCCCAGCGCCTTCTGTCCCTGTCATATGAGCAATTTGTTCATATGACAGCTGACGATACCCCTTCATACTTTTCAGACCATGATTAGCAAGTCCCACTCCAGCTATCATCATAAGCAAACATAAGACTGTACTGCATATACATAACAACGTAAATCGACTCAAACTATTTATGCCTCTTTCCATCAATGTGTATATGCCCCTGTATTATCTTGATCAATCTGATGATGCAGCGCTGCATTTAAACCGCTTGCTATTACATTTGCCATATCCTCGATAAACGCATCTACTTCTTTTGGGGTTACCATTAAATTATGACCAAGAGGAGATAACACTTCGTAAATCAACTTTCTCTTTTCTTCTTCTTCTAACGTACCAATAGCTCCTAAAAACATATTCCGACTCTTTTCATCCGGCATATCTTCTTCTGTTAATTTTTTCTTTTCTCCAAATGTAAAACCTGCTGGCAATAAAGAGCGTGACGGTTTGTTTCCTTCTTTCAGTTCCCGGCCAAAATGTTTCAAAATAAAATCAATTGTATCACTCGTAATCGAAACGGCATCTACCACAGTTGGCACACCAATTGCGATAACAGGAATACCTAATGTTTCTTTACTTAGTTCTTTACGCTTATTCCCAACACCAGATCCTGGATGAATTCCTGTATCAGAAATTTGTATCGTACTATTTACTCGTTCAATAGAACGCGCAGCTAATGCATCAATTGCGATGACAAAGTCTGGTTTTGTCTTCTCAATAATTCCGTAAATGACATCGCTCGTTTCAATCCCTGTAATTCCCATTACCCCTGGACGAATCGCACTAACAGGTCTGAAACCTTCTTCCACACTTTCAGGCTGCAATTTAAATAAATGCCTCGTCACCATTACGTTTTCTACAACTATCGGTCCGAGTGCATCTGGTGTTACATTCCAATTTCCAAGACCAACGATTAAACAACTCGCCTCTTTTGTAACTCCGACCTCTTCTAAAAAATAAGAAAACTCTTTCGCAAAAATACGCTCTACTTTTTGTTGAAGTTCCGTGTCTTGCTGACGTATACCTTGCACCTCAAGAGTTAAATAACTCCCAGGTTTTTTCCCCATCGACTCAGATGCAATTTCATCAATAGTTACTTTTGTAATTGTAACTCCCTCTTCTTCCCTCTCTTTTACAATAACTCCCTGTATCCCTTTTTGTTCTTCTTGGCGCTCTTGCAGCATTTGGTGCGCCTCTACAGCCAGGTCAGTTCTAACACTATATTTACTTAAATCTAATGGTTCTTTCATCGTATCTCCTCCGTAATTCATAGTAAATATCGTTAGATTTCCCCAAGTTATATTAGGTCATTCTTTCCTTTACGTGAAATTTCATTGATATACTATTGCAATTCTCTTCACCGTTTGATAGAATATCACTTGTTCTATGTAAGAATCGAGTCATTCGATTGCACCAGGGAGGTGAAAAGTATGGCAAACATCAAATCTGCTATCAAACGCGCTAAACTTAGCGAAGAGCGTCGTTCACATAACGCTTCTATCAAGTCTGACATGCGTACTGCTGTTAAAACTGTAGAAACTTTAGTTACTAATAACGATCTTGAAAATGCTAAAGAAGCTTTCAAAACTGCTTCTAAAAAACTTGACAAAGCAGCTCGTAAAGGTCTTATCCACCAAAACGCTGCAGCTCGTCAAAAATCTCGCTTAGCGAAACAAGTAAACGCGTAAGGCGTTTAAAAAACGATCCATTCGGATCGTTTTTTATATACACAAAAAAGTTCACGTACTAAGTACGCGAACTTTTTTGTATCACTACATATGATTTAACCGCATTAAGAAAAATTCAAGCACAAGTTTCTTATCCATCTTTCCAGTCTTCATACTATAATCAGCTTCCGCTAATTCTATAATAACTTTTTTCAATTCTTCAAAAGAGAAAAACTTCGTTTGATTCATCGCCAACTTTACCCGGTACGGATGTACACCAATATGTGACGCGATTTGATTTTGTCCGTAACCACGCTGTTGCAACTCTTTCACTTGATGCAACAAGCGGAATTGACTTACTAATAACGCGAGCAGTTTAATTGGTTCTTCCTGCTGTGTAAATAATCCATCTAAAATTTGCATCGCACCAGCGATATCTTTTTTTACCACTTTTTCTGTTAAAGCAAACACATTTTGCTCAACAGATTTCGGCACAAGTTCCGTGACAAGTTTTGGCGTAATTTCTCCGCCCATACCGACGTATAACGTTAACTTGTCCATTTCCTTCGCCAACATTGTTATATTACTTCCCACAAGCTCTAACAACAAACTAACAGCTGCATTATCAATATGCACATGCACTTCATCCGCACGAGAAACAATCCACTTCTGAACATCCTGCACTTGCATCGCATTTGCTTCTATTACATCCGCTGTTTTCTTTAATAGTTTTGTAATTTTTTTTCGTTCGTCTAATTTTTCATAAGGCGCAACAAAAACAAGAATAGAAAAAGGAGATGGCTCCCCAATATATTCTTCTAAAATTTTTATATTTTGTTCTAATTTTTCTTTTTGTGCCGTTAAAAATAATGGTGATTTTATTAATATAACTTTACGGTCTCCAAAAAAAGGAAGCGTACGTGCATCCTCAACTACATCTTCTAAATACGCTTCTTCCAAATCGTATGTCACAACATTAAACTCTCGATCTTCCTCTTCAAGCGCGTACGTTGTAATAAGTTTTATCGTTTCATTTATAAAATAGGCTTCCGTTCCATACAGTACATATAACGGAGCAAACTGTTTCTTTTTAATCTTCTTATGTATATCACTCATATTTTTTCCTACTCCCTAACTTGGCAATATATATTTATACTAATGCCCTAGCTTTTGTTTTACAAGTACAAAGGGACGGGCTTTATAACCCGCCCCTTTATTTATATAAAACGCCACGCAATAAGCCCCGGATTTCTTATTGGTGTGCGGTAATCACCTTCCCTTTATTATTTACAATAACAATCTTAGTATAAGTGCCAACTGTTAACATGATTGGAAATGAAAAATTCACGCTACTTAACTAACTAGAAAAAGTGTAAAAATACTCTATTTCGCTTCATATGGAAATTGTAGATTTTTTTCTGACAATATTTTATACTAAAATGGAATGTTGGGGAGGGATTCTAAATGAATGATTTTGAACAAAACGTTCAAAGTAAACGCAATGACGCTATTGATTCAGGGGTAGGATTTATCGTCTCATTTGGTTTTTTCGCAACACTTTTCATTATTGCAACTGTTATTAAATTCATCGGTTCTTAAAGGCTGCTGCTTAATGGCAGCCTTCTTTTTTCATCTTCTATGTGTTTCATCATATGTGATTTTACTTTGAAAGGTTCCTTTTTCTCCATTAAAAACATAGGAAATAGCACCTTGTTTATCCGTACGCCATATATCAATACCCATCTTCTTAAAACGCTCTATAACTTCCTTATGCGGGTGCCCATACCTATTACGCTCCCCCACAGAAATAATCGCTATACCAGGCTGTACAAGGCTTAAAAAAGGATCTGTAGACGATGTTTTACTCCCATGGTGGGCAACTTTTAAAATATCAGCCCGTAAATCAGGATATGTCGATACTATAAACTTCTCTCCTCCTTCTTCTAAATCACCCGTAAATAGCCATGTTAGCCCTCCTAGTCGGGCCCGTATTACAATCGAAGAGTCATTTTCTCCCTTTTCTTTCCCCCTTGGAGCTAATACGAAAAATTCCGCTTCATTTACCCTCCACCCTTCCCCTTCTCCTACTACACTTATCTTCATGCTCTTTTCTAACGCCTTTTTCTTCACCACTTTTTCCAATACAGCATCTTGTTCCTTTCTCCCAAATACAACTTCTTTTACAATAATAGATGACAGTAACTCCAGCGCAGCACCTATATGATCCGCATCTCCATGCGTTACAATTAATTTATCAATCTTTTTTATACCTTCTTTTTGTAAAAAAGGAACAAGAATATCATGCCCAACAGAAAATTCATGCTTTTTCTGTTGCCACGCTTCCTTCTTGACATGAAGGGCTCCTCCTGTATCAATAAGATAAACCTCTTTATCGTACGGAAGACGAATTAATATTGCATCTCCCTGTCCAACATCAAGGAATGTAACACTCCCACTTTCGCGAAAATATGGATATACATAATGACAAGTACTAATAAAAAGAAACACACCCACGACTATGCACAAAATTTTTTTCGTTATTACTCTTTCCCAAATCACAAATATACTAACGATACTAAAACAATATATAGCCACAAGAAATAAAGGAGTTTGACCAAAAGTAAGTCGGATGAAAGGGAAACTTTCACAGTAACTTAGAAAATCATTAGAAATGGTTAAACATAATGAAAGTACATATGCAATTCCTTTTGCGAACAATGGAATAACCGGCATACACATAAGAATAATAATGCTACACGGCAATACAATAATGGATAGAAAAGGAACATATATAAGATTGAGGAAAATGCTATAAGGAGAAAAATAACCAAAATGATATAACAAGATGGGGGTACTAGCGAGCTGTGAAATTATAGAAATGTAAATAGAATTTCGAACTACCCCATTACTACACCCTAATAATATCGGCGCAGATAGTAGTAAAGCAAAACTACCTACAAATGAGAATTGAAATCCAATGTTGAAAATAAGATACGGATCGTATGTAAGCATACATATAGCTGTTATACTTAAGGCGTCTAGACTAGATAAGCGAACAGAGCAGATGAAAGCTACCAACAATAAAACTCCTGTTATAGAAGCCCTCACAACAGATGGCGACGCCCCAGCTATGATCATATACAGAGGAATGCAAACTATAAGGCATACTGTTGCTATCTCTTTCGTCACACCACTTCTTAGTAAAATAAAATACATTATAACCATTAATAATACGATATGCGATCCTGAAATTGCTAACAAATGTATAAGACCAAATTGTTGATATTGCTCTTCTACTTCAAACGTCATTTGTTGTCGATCTCCAAATAATAATGCGTTCATAAATGCACCTGATTGTTCCGGGAACATCTCTGTAACTTTCGAGATGGTTTGTTGCCTGAGAAGGAAAATCCATTGCACGAGTGACAACGATGTTTTTTGACATTCAGAAATGTATGTCACATCAAATATAAAATGTATTTTTTGCTGATATAAATAATTACGATAATCAAAAACATGAAAATTCCGGGCAGTTTGTGGTTCTTTCACCTCCCCTTTAAATGTACACGATATACCTGCATGTAATTGTTGCAACTGCTTCTTTTCCGAAGCAGATTGTATTTTATAATTTAACTGTACTAAGTTTTTATTCTGATCCTCGATTTGAAAAGAGAGACGATCCCCATTAATTAGAGGTGTATTTTGCACGACCCCTCGTGTAACTTCGTAGGGCTCCCCTAGCGGCTTGTTTAGACTCTGAACATACGTGGTGTACATAGCGCCACTAAAACACGCTATTATACAAAAAATGAAGGTTTTACGCGAAGTACGATATAAACAAAATAAAACATAACAAACGAAACAACAAGCAGTCAACAAATGCGATGCGGAAAAGGTAATTGCAATCCCAATTATAAACGAGATTGCAACATAGCCCCATTGTCCATTCAACTCATACTCACTCCTTATAGCATCATTTTCGCTTTAGTGAATACACGCTGTAATTCTTCCATTGATAAATTATCTTTTTCTAAAGATTTGAATAGTTCCTTTAGCTGCAAATGACGCTCTTGTTCCTCTAGCGATGTAATATCATATTCTAACGGAACGTGCTTTACTGTTACACTCGCTTGTTCAAATAACTCTATGGCATACGGATGATTTTTATAATCCTGTGCATAATAAACTGCTGTAACACCACTTTGAATAATCGCCTTACAGCACTGCAAACAAGGAAAATGTGTGACATAAATTTCCGCTTCCTCTGTTTTTGCACCAAACTTCGCACATTGCAATAAAGCATTCATTTCCGCATGAATTGTACGAACGCAATGATTATCAATGACATAGCAACCATCGTCTATACAATGTACACCACCTTTAATTGAGCCGTTATATCCACCAGCAATAATTCGTTTATCACGAACGATTGTCGCTCCTACCGCAAGCCTTGTACATGTACTACGTAAAGATAGTAGATGGCTTTGCGTCATAAAATATTGATCCCATGAAATTCGTTCCATATTTTTCACCTTCTTTTTTGTCTACTTGTAGTGTAGCGAAAAAAGAAAAACTTCGTCAATCTTTTACGGAATAATAATTTGATCTTTTATTTTCTCTAAAGACTTCACACCAATCCCATCAATTTCTAATAAATCTTCTATTTTCTGAAACGGACCATGTTCTTCTCGGTATTTCAAAATACTTTCCGCTTTCCGAGAACCAATACCTGTTATTTTTTCAAGTTGCTCTTTAGAAGCTGTATTTATTTGCACTTTACCCTCGTTTTTTGAAAAAACAGCCCCTTC
This sequence comes from Bacillus sp. NP247, assembly GCF_018966865.1. Classification (NCBI taxonomy): domain Bacteria; kingdom Bacillati; phylum Bacillota; class Bacilli; order Caryophanales; family Bacillaceae; genus Bacillus; species Bacillus sp. NP247. Next base: position 1,584,363 of record NZ_CP076653.1, read on the forward strand.
TTGCACTGGCTCATTCTTGTTAGGAACATAAAGAAGCATTTGGTCTTGGACCATTTGCGCCAAATTCACTTTCTTCATATCTGCATCCGGCAGCAAACCACCAGCTTTTTCAACCGCCTCCTTTACCCTGTCCCCTTCCTTCATTTCATACACACCCTCTTTAAAAACCGCCCCTTTCACATCAATTATAATTATTTTTTTCTGCTCCTTTGTATCCAATACTTTCGGTTTACTTTTTTTCTCCACATCTTTCACTTGAACTTCCGTTGTAATGAGCGATTGCTCTGTTTGCTGATTCGTTTTCCAGAAAAAAAGAAAAATCAAAGTGCCAATAATAACCACTAATCCCAACCATTTTTTTGGAAAATCCCACATCATTTTACACCTCTAATCATAATTTTATAACATCGTTCATATTGTTTAGGAGAAAGCTGTTACGAAGGAGGGATGAAACATTGAACATAGGAATTATAGGGACAGGGAACATGGGGAATATACTAATCGATGCATTTTTAGAAACCCGTGCTGTCAAACCTTCGTGCCTTACTATTATTAATCGGACGCCTGCCAAAGCATATCATATAAAAGAAAAATACCCTTCTGTTCATATAGCCAAAACAATCCAAGAGGTAATCGAACAATCCCAGCTTATTTTCGTTTGCGTAAAACCGATAGATATATACCCTATTCTAAAAAAATACGCTGACCATTTTTCAGACGAAGATTGCTTAGTTTCTATCACAAGCCCCATATCTCCATCACAATTAGAAACACTTATACCTTGCCACGTCGCTCGTATCATTCCAAGCATCACAAACCGCGCCTTGTCCGGCGCATCACTATTTACATTTGGAAATAACTGCTCTCTAGAATGGCAACAAAAACTATTTCGTCTATTCAAAAACATTTCTACTCCCCTTATTATAGAAGAAGATATAACGCGCGTTTCATCTGATATAGCAAGCTGCGGCCCTGCTTTTTTTAGTTACTTATTGCAATGTTTCATTAACGCTGCTGTAGATAAAACAAATATTACACACGAAGAAGCCACTACTTTAGTAAGTGAAATGGTCATTGGAATGGGGAAATTACTTGAAAAAGAAATTTTTACATTACCTACTTTACAAGAAAAGGTATGCGTTAAAGGCGGTGTTACAGGAGAAGGTATTCGTATTTTAGAAGAGCATGTTGGGGATATGTTTCATAAATTAATCGAACGGACACATGAGAAATTCGATGAAGATTTAAAATGCGTTGAGCAGCAATTCAATAAACACACATAATAAATACGCCATCGTAATCCCAAACCCTTTTTATTAATACTTATCTTTTTCATGCTACATTTTCACTAAAACTAGCATTTTTACACTTTACACATATCATCTTTTTATTTTTCCAGAACTAAAACTACATCTTTTCTATAAAATAAAAGCAACCTTATCGGTTGCTTTTATTTTATCCATTCTTCTTCGCCATAAAAAAGATGCGCTCTGTTTGTTCTGTCACTTCAATTCGTTCAAAGTCACCTGTGACGCGAAGTACTGTAAACCCAGCTTCTTCAAGCCATTTTGTTAACACTTCAACCGAATACGCACGTTGCACGTGACATTCGTCAAAACGATGATACACATCTTCTTCTGAATCTTGTACAAAGAATGTCAAATCATGTTCCACACTATCTGATTCTTCTCCAGGGAAGCAGTTCCAAATAAGTGATATTTCTTCGCCGTTCACTGTATATGTTTCATTTTGAAATACGTGATGTATTTTATATAAAGAGTGTACATCGAATAAAAATAAGCCATCCTGACGTAAATGGTGGAAAACTCTTCTAAATGCTTCTTGCACTCCATCTTCTTGCAATACATAATTTAATGAGTCACAAAAGATTGTCACACAATCAAATTCACCAGGAACATCGAGCTCTCTCATGTCTTGTTGGTAAAAAGGAATAAAATAACCTTCTCTCCCTAATTTTTGCTGTGCGACAGTTAACATTTCTTCCGAAAGATCTACACCAATTAAATCATAACCTTTTCGCACAAGCGGAAGTGTTACGTTACCAGTTCCACATGCTACGTCAAGAATTTTTGCCTCTTTCATAGATGCCTGTTGTAAACTTTCCTCTGTGAATTCCACCCATTTATCATAAGGGACATCATTCATCAGTTCGTCATACAGCAAAGCAAATTGTTCGTATTTCATTGATCTAGCTCATCTGCAATATCTTCACGTGGCACATCGCCCCATAGACGCTCTAAATTATAGTGATTACGCTCATCTTTATGGAATACATGAGCAACCACATCACCAAGGTCTACTAAAACCCAACGCGCTTCATCAAAGCCTTCCATACGTTGTACGTTAATTTCGAACTCATGTGCCTTCGCTTTAATTTCACGTGCAATTGCTTGTACTTGCTTGTCTGAATTTCCGTGACAAATAATAAAATAGTCTGCAATCGGTGAAATACCTTGCATATTTAGTACAACCATATCTTCTGCTCTCTTATCATCAGCTGCTTTTGCCGCTAATACTAATAACTCTTTATCTTTCATTTATTAATTTCCTCCTTGATAACTGCATTGTATGTTTGAAATGTTAATGGATAAATCGTTTGATCTTTTTCCATTAAAAATTGAATTGTTCGCTTTAAAGCAAACAGTAAAGCTTGATTTATATCTTTATATGCGAGTTTCCTCGCTTCTTCCACACCAGGAAACTTACGTCCTGGTTCAATGTAATCCGCTACATAAATAACTTTATCTAACATTGTCATTTTTTCATGGCCACTTGTATGATATGTAATAGCTTGTAGAATTTCAGGATCAGTAATGCCTACTTCTTTTTCTACTAAGTATGCCCCAACAGGTGCATGCCATAACTCTTTGTTATAGTGCAGTAGATCCTTAGGCAAAGCTTCTCTCTTAATAATCTCTTCCATTTCTGGAATCGCTCTACATTTTGCATAATCGTGAAATATAGCAGCCGTCTCTGCCTTTTTCTCATCTACACCATATAACCGAGCAAGTTCAGTCGCAGTTTCCATTACACCAATCGTGTGTATATAACGTTTTTCATGCATTTGTTGTTTGACAATACTAAGTGCTTCCTCACGAATCATACAACCCATTCCTCTCGATATATACCTGTACTTTTTCAGGGAGTAAATATTTGCACGTTTTCTTCGTCATATATCTCTCCCGTAACAGAGAAGAAGAAACTGCAAACTCCGGAATTTCCACTTTTACGATATCATAAGGCGTATGTAATGTATAACCTGGTCTTGCAACTCCAACGAAAGTCACAAGATTAAGTAACTTTTCAATGTTATACCACTTCGGCAAGTACTCAACCATGTCTCCGCCAATAATAAAGTGAAACTGCACATCCGGATACTTCTCTGTTAATTGTACCATAGTGTCGTATGTATAAGATGGGCCTTCTCTGTCTAGCTCTTCTAAACAAATTGAAAAGTATGCTTCTTCCTCAGTCGCTATTTGCAGCATGTTCAATCGACTTTTCACACTCGTAATGTTACGTCCTTGCTTGTGCGGTGGAATTTGATTCGGCAAAAACCATACCTCTTCCAATCCTAAAGCATGATACACTTCATTTGCGATTAACAAATGTCCATTATGAGGTGGATCAAACGTGCCACCAATAATGCCAATTTTTCTCAAAAGAAACGCCCCTTCCTTTTACATACAGCAACTCTCCCCATAAATATTCGAAGAGAGCCTACTGTTAATAAAAGTTCAATTGATTTCACTCTCTATCTATCAAGCGTCAATTATGGAAATAATTGACGTGATTTTTTATCCTGCTATTTGCCAACACCTCAAAAGTCACTGACAATAACTAGGTTAGATGGGAAATTAACTGCACACAAAAGCCCAATTGGTGAAGACTAAAAAACACAAATTAAAGTTTCAATTTATCGTGGAAGCTTAATCTGCTTATTTTCTCTTGATTCTTTGTATAAAACAATTGTGCTTCCGATTACTTGAACGATTTCAGCTCGTGCACCTTGTGCAAGCTCTTCTGCAACTTCACGACGATCAAATTCACAGTTTTGTAATACGCTCACTTTAAATAGTTCACGAACTTCTAATGCTTCTCCAATTTGTTTCACCATATTTTCATTCACGCCACCTTTTCCAACTTGAAAAATTGGTGTTAAATGATGTGCCTTTGCACGTAAAAATCTTTTTTGTTTTCCTGTTAACATATAATTAGCCTCCAAGCTCTCTCATTACTAATTGTTTCATTCTATCAATATTTGGCACACACCCTGTCCACATTTCAAATGCAAGTGCACCTTGATAAACGAACATATCGATTCCATTTTGAATTATTGCACCTTGTACTTTCGCATCGCCTAAAATTTTCGTCTCAAATGGATTATAAATAATATCAGAAACAATCGTTCCTTGTTTCAATGAACGAATTTCCAGCGGCGTATACTCAACATGTGGATGCATACCTATCGTTGTTGTTTGGATGATGATATCATATTCCCCTTGATTTCCTGCTGCAAATTCTAACGATAGCGCATGCGAATTAACATTTGCCATGCACCCAGCGATAAGATTTTCCGCCTTATCTCTCGTACGATTAGCAATATCAATTTCTTTCACACCTACATCTACAAGCGAGAAGTAAATAGCTCGACTAGCACCACCTGCACCGATTAATAAAATACGTTTCTCTTGAAGTGGATCTTCACTAATTGACTGCAGGGCACGAACAAAACCAATTCCATCTGTATTATACCCAATCAATTTTCCATCTCGATGAACTACTGTATTTACCGCACCGATTTGCCTTGCTAGCGGGTCAACCTCATCCAAGTACTCCATAATTGCAACTTTATGCGGAGTCGTTACATTAAATCCTGAAATACCTAATGCTTTCAAACCTTTTACTGCTTCCCCTAGCGCTTCTTCTTCTACAAGAAACGCATGATAATGGGCATCCATATTCAAGTGTTCAAATGCATCGTTATGCATAACGGGTGATAATGAATGTCCAATTGGATTTCCGATTACACCATATAATTGTTTCATAAATCCCTCTCCATATTAAATTAAAGATTTACGTAATGAAACACTTACTCCCTTTGGTACATGAGCAACAATTTTCGCTCCTGATTCATTTACAGTAACCCAGCCCAATCCAGAGAATACAACATCCGTTTTTGGCTCACGAATATTAAATTCATATTTCACAAACTCAGGCATATTTTCTAATTCTTCTGGTGTCGGTGGATTCAATAATCCTCCAGCGTGTCTTTCGTACAATTCATCAGCCTTTTCAAGCTTTGTACGATGGATTGTTAAACGGTTTGAGAAATGACAAGTAAATGCACGACGGCCTCCACTTACATAATCAAATCGTGCTAATCCACCAAAGAATAATGTTTGTTCTTCATTTAATTGGAATACCATTGGCTTAACTTCTGTAGTCGGTGTAATAAGCTTTAAGCTTTGTTTCCCAACATAATGCGCCATTTGATGATGATTAATAATACCTGGTGTATCGTATAAAGATGATGTTTCGTCTAATGGGATATCAATTAAATCAAGCGTTGTTCCTGGGAAATGTGATGTCGTAATTACATTCTCAGTCTCATCACTAAACTCTTTAATCATACGATTAATAAATGTTGATTTACCAACATTCGTACATCCAACAACATAAACATCTTTACCTTCGCGGTAATACTCAATTGCATCAGCAAGTTCAGTGATTCCTTGTCCTTTAGCTGCACTAATCAAAAAGACATCTTCTGGTTTTAAACCAAGTTGCTTTGCACTATAGCGCATCCAATGTTTTACTTTATCATGCTTAACTGACTTTGGAATTAAATCAGCCTTATTCCCTACAAGTAATACTTTATTGTTCCCTACAAAACGATGTAAGCCCGGTAACCAGCTACCATTGAAATCGAAAATATCTACGATTTTAACCACTAGTGCGTCTGATTGTCCAATTCCGTTCAAAATACGAAGGAAATCATCATCTGTTAAAGATACATCTTGAATTTCGTTATAATGTTTCAAACGAAAACAACGTTGGCAAATTACTTGTTCTTTTTCTAAAGATGATGCAGGAGCGTATCCTACTTCATTTTTATTTTCTGTTTGAATTTCTACACCGCAACCAATACATTTAATTGTTTCAGTCAACCTTTATTCCTCCCAGTTAATTAAGCCTTTTTTCTTCATGTTTCTCATAATTCTTCGTTCAATTTTTCGATTAAAGCGTGTCACCAATCCGTCCGTTTGCGCTACCGGTACAACTAAAATTGTATGAAGTCCCACACGATTCCCGCCGAGCACATCCGTTAGTAACTGATCTCCAATTACTACAACTTCATCTGGCTGCAGGCGCATCTCGTGTATCGCACGCTTAAATGCGCGAACAAACGGTTTGCGCGCACTATGAATAAACGGAATACCTAATGGGTCAGCGAAGTCTTTAACGCGTTGCTCGTTATTATTTGAAACGACCGTTACTTGAATATCATTTTCTTTCATTTTCAAAAACCACTCTTCAAGCTGTGGTGTTGCGTTTGGACGATCCCATTCAATTAAAGTGTTATCTAAATCAGTAATAACTCCTTTAATTCCACGTTTTTTCAAATCTTCTGGTTGAACATGATATACATTTTTCACATATTCATTTGGTAAAAATAGCTTCAATTTCTTTCACCTCTTTGAGGATTTTCCATAAAATTTTTCGACAACATTTTTCGATAGATAACCTGTGGATAAACTTGTGCACACTTTCCACATTAATTTTTCAGTCAATTCGGAATTTACTAACATTCTATACACATTTTATCCACCTAGGTATGTGGATAACTCCTTGTTTGTGACTGTCATATTTTTTTGGTACATTAAATGCAACAACGAATCAATCCTTATATTATTAGGAGGTGACTCACCTTGAAAACAAAACACATGGAACAGTTATCTACTGATTTACTCACTGAGTCTTATTATAAAGCAAAAGAACTAAAATTAAATCCCGACTTCATTTTACTTATAAAACAAGAAATTATTAGACGCTCGTTAGAGGACAAGCTCGTCAAATCTTCTTGAGTACATATAGATTGCTGATTGACCTGTAAAAAGAGCCATCCTGCGATGGCTCTCGAATAAACAAGTACTCCCATCTAGGGGATTTCTTCATTAAGCATCTTTGTCCACATTTCTTAATTAGAGCTTCATAAGTATATTATAAAATCTTTTCTTTACTTATGAGATACTCGGGTTGCAATTTTTTCACCAAGACGCAGCTCTTGCCCACTTGTCAATTCCTGCACTACTTTAATCATATCTTTTTCAAATAACAAAACAACTGTTGAGCCAAATGTAAAGTATGCCATCTCTTCACCTTTTTGAACAGTACTTCTTTCATGCAAAAGCTCAATACTATTAACAAACATAGCACCTACTTTTACAAGTGCCATATGTTCACCGTCACTATTCACTTCTGTAACAGAACGATAATTTTTTGACAGTGGTTCTTTCCCGTACTCCATACCAGCTGCATTTACCGGATATGATTTTCTACCGAGTACAAATCTTTCAGTCACAGAACCAGAAAGCGGGCTATGAATGCGATGATAATGACTTGGGCTCAAATAAATGACCATATATGTACCGCCTGCATATCGCTTTGCACGTTCTTCATTACCTAGCATATCCACAATTGAATAACGCTTGCCTTTAATATCAAATGCTTTTGTATCCTCAATAGGACCTTGATCAGCAAAAACACCATCAACAGGACTAACGATACTCGATGCATCAGTATCAATACTACGCTTTCCTTCTTTTAGCCTACGTGTAAATAAATCATGCAATGTTCGATATTCCTTCAAACCCTTTTCCATCTCATCTTGATTAATTTGAAAAACTTTCGCATACGATGGAATAATGATAGAGCTCAAACGAGATTGTGCAAATTTACGTAATATATAAGAAGTAAAGCGACCATTTGTAAGTTCGATCATAAGTCGATATAATGTCCGTCGCAAATTACGAAACCTCCTAATCAGCCTATAACTTTAGTTTCCCCTTCTTTTCTCTCTATATCATATGTAAAATTGGTTCTTATTCCCACATATAGAATGGAGCCGTCTCGTTATACACGAAGAAAAACTAAGTATAATTTTTATTCTTAAATTGTTTAGCACCTTCTAATATTACAGATAGAACCCGCCATTTTCAACAGTGAACATGTATTTCTTCTTAGAACAGCTCGTTTTCTTTCCGTTTTCTCGAAAGAAAAGCAGCCACTTTTAAAGTGTAGCTGCCTACAATATACATTATTCTTTTGCTTTTTTCTCTTTTTCAGCTCGCACAAATTCATGGAACATTTTCATTAAAGCACGCTTTTCAATTCGCGATACGTAGCTTCTTGAAATACCGAGTGCCTTCGCAATCTCTCTCTGTGTTTTCTCTTTATCAAGCCCCAGTCCAAAACGCTTCACAATTACTTCTTTCTCTCGTTCGTCTAAAATATCGATATACTCTTTGATTTTTTCTAGCTCCATACTAAGCTGAATCATATCAATTACATCTTCAGATTCTGATTTTAATATATCAATAAGCGATATTTCATTCCCCTCTTTATCTTGCCCGATCGGATCATGAAGTGAAACGTCTTTTTTCGTTTTCTTCAGCACACGTAAATGCATCAAAATTTCGTTTTCGATACAGCGTGCTGCATAAGTTGCAAGCTTTGTTCCTTTCCCTGCTGAATAGCTTTCAATCGCTTTAATAAGCCCAATGGTACCAATTGAAATTAAATCTTCTGCATCTTCACCAGTGTTTTCGAATTTCTTAACAATATGAGCTACAAGCCGTAAATTATGTTCAATTAAAAGATTTCTCGCTTGAGCATCACCTTGCTCCATTAACTCTAAGTACTTTCTCTCATCATCTGATGATAACGGCTGCGGGAACGCATTGTTCTTCACATAAGAAACAAATACAAACACTTCTCGAACCATATATCCAATTGCGGCGAATAGACTCAAACCTTTCACCTCCGCCAAAATAGTGGTCTTTACTATGTGTATGTGGGCATGAGGTTGTTTGTGTCTGTACAATATAAATATGGAATCCTTAGCTTTTTGTCGAACGAAATAAGTCTTTCATACCTTGAATATTTTTTCCAATGTATTACAATATGTTAAGTTCCAAAATTTTGAAAGAGGTGTTTTCATGCAATACTTTACTTCACAAATAACAAAACTAGTAGTACTCACACTATCTTTTTTCTTACTGTCAGCTTGCGGACAACAAACTTCGCCCACAAAAACTGAAACGACTAAACAGGATACTGCAGCATCAAAAGACAGCACAAAAACAGAAGATAAACAAAAAGATGAAGACAGTGTAAAAACTGATGAAAATGCAACAAACGAGAATAACGTAAAAACTGAAAACCATCCAAAGACTGAGAACAACGCAACTACTGAAAACAACAAAAAAAATGAAAACAATGCAACACCTAAAAACAATACAAAAACTGAGAGCAACGCAACTACTGAAAATAACAAAAAAAATGAAGATAACGACACAGTTAAAAATAATACAAAACCTGAAGCAGAATCTAAAAACACACAAAAAGAACAACAACCAGCTAAGCAACCAAATAAACAAACTGATACTATTACATTCACAAGTGAAGATGCTGTAAAAGTTCTAGAAAAAAGAATGGGAGCTCGCTCAGATGAAATTCGTTACGGCTCCGGCGAAGACAAACTAATTGGCACAATAAATGGTATTAAACTATACGACGTCTTATACGGACGCGAATCTCCTGAGAACTCGCGTGCTCTAAATTTTGCAGTGGGATCTGATGGAAACCTATATGATTGGTCAAAAGCTCAAGATGGTATTCTTCAACCACTTAACGGCAATTAATAAATAATTCTAAGAACATAGTAAAAGCCAATCGATACGTATCGATTGGCTTTTACTAGTATTCACTCCAAATTTTCTCCCCAGTATGCGCATCAATATAACGAATTTCTCGACTACAGTCGAAGAATTCTTTATAATTTTCATCCGTTGTTTGTTTATACAGCAATTGATATACCGTTTCCTCTACGTCATGATCTATAGACCATTCTAATTTAACTCGGATAGCCTCTCTGTATATTTCTAACGCTTCTTCTTGTGTTACTTTTGGTGTTGTTTCATATGTAAGTAATTCTTTTATAAAGTTGCTAGACTCTCCAGAGTAGTGCATCACAGCACCATTTTCTGTATTGATATTGACCCTAAACTGGTTATACTCTGCTGGAATACCATTCACATATACGGAAAAGGTAAATCTTTCAATCCCATCTTCTGCTTCTTCACGTTCCTCCCAAAGACGAAGATATTGTGTGATATCCGGAATCACTCGTTCTAGAAATTGAAGTACTTTTTGTAAACATTCCTCTCTAGACAGTATTTGTTTTACTTCTTTATCGTCTGTCAGTTTTATAAAACCAATTAATTCATTGGTTGATTTATCAATCGTAATGCCAACTAAATTATTATATTTTAACATCGGTAAATGCTTTTTAAAGAATTCATTCATTAAATATGGATTCTTTTCTTCTTTTTTCTGTTTTTGTAATTCCTCTTTCGAAACAAATTTCATCCTTATTCCATCTTCATTTTCTGTCTCATCTACTTTTGTAAAACTTTCTTTATCCCAGTCAAATAAATCGAATATATCATCTTGCCGGCTACTTTTTTTTGTTTTTTCAACAGCTACTGTTGGCGGTAATTTATAGTGTTCTGGTCCAAATAAATCTTCTCCCGTACTTGCATCAATAGATGCATGACTAGGTTCTGGTTCATATACAAGATGATGCCCTTTTACTTCCTCACCATTCTTTCTTTATCTTTTTGATTCATTATACCTCTCCTTCATTACAATTTAAGGTAATTATAACAAACAAAACCAAAACCCATTAACAAAAAGACAAAAAGCTGAAACAATTAGTTCATACGAATTTCACATGAATCTATTACTATAAGAATTGTACATAGTGAAGTTACTAACAATGACGTTTATTCATATATAATTTCATTTGAAAGGGGTTGAAAATATGAAAACTAAATATCGCTTTATGATCTCATCATTTGCTGCTTGCGCCTACATGATTTGGTGTTTAGTATAATAACAACTTCACTTGTAAATAAGAAAAGGTGTGTATATAAATGGAATATAACCAATCAACCGTTAACTACTGGAAAGCTTTTGTATTACCTTATACATTCGCTTTAGAAGAGTTAAAAACTAAATTTGAAATTATGAACCGGGAAGCTCAATTTTTAGAAGACTACAACCCGTTTGAACATATAAAAACAAGACTTAAACAACCCGAAAGTATCATTAGGAAGCTTGAACGTAAAAACTTATCACCAACAGTTGAAAATGCTCAAACACAATTACAAGATATTATTGGCATCCGTATTACATGTTGCTTTGTAGAAGATATTTATCATTTAAAAGAAGTTATTGAAAATCGTGGAGACATGGAAATTGTGGAAGTAAAAGATTATATTGCTAATCCAAAAGGAAATGGCTATAAAAGTTTGCATATGATTATTAAATATCCATTGTCACTAAATTCTGGTACGAAAGATGTCTTTGCAGAAATTCAATTACGTACACTTGCCATGGACTTTTGGGCAAGTTTAGAACATAAACTTTACTACAAATATGAAGGAAATATACCTGACTATTTGAAAGATGAACTACATGACGCTGCTATGAAAGCTGAAGACCTCGATAATAAGATGGCAACAATCCGTCAAGATATTGATGACATTGAAGCATGTTCAAATCAAATTTTATTACCACTTTAAAAAGGTTCTCTCCTATGAGAACCTTTTTTTATCCCGTAAAAGCCCGATTGGTTAAGGCTAATAATCAATGGTGGATGGACAAAACCCCCACTGATTAAAGTTTCACTTTATTTCTTCCCTATCGTACGCACCTCTTCAATCTTCCACCCTTCTTCTTCTTTTCCAAGTGCGTACTGCATTTTCTTCTGAAGAGTAATCCCTCCATCTACTTCTTTTTCCGCCGTTTCAACAATAACAAGCCCACCTTTAAGAGCTTTCATATTCATATGTTCTAATTCTATTTTCTTATTTCCCTTTTGAAATGCCGCTTCCTTTTGTGTTTTTAAGTCTTCAGCACTAGGCATCTTCTTTGAAAATAACTCCATATGTTCAGCAAGATTTTTTTCATTCGTCGTCCGTACAAATGCCTCAATAACATCTTGAATGGATTTCTCTTCTTCTTTCGTTATATGTACCTTTTCCTCAGTTTTTTCAGCAGATTTTTGTTCTATATTATTCTCTTGAGATTGACATCCAACTAGCAATAATACAAATACTAGAAGGAATCTTAATTTCCCTAAAAAAACTCTCATCTTTCCATCTCCTAAAAAGAAAAGTGAGGCATTTCGCCTCACTTTCATTTATAATTAGCGTCTTCCTTTATTCGGGTCGCCGCCGCCAACAATGTCAAAGACACGTTTAGCTATATTTGTATTCTCTTGAACGCCAGAGAATAAGTATTTACCTGGTCCGAATGCATATACGTTCACATCTTCACCTGTATGTCCACCCGTTGTCCAACCTGTAACCGAACGCTTATTGAAGATATCTTCAATTGCATTATCAATCTTTGTTACATCTTTTGATGGAGCTATATCATTTACAGCTTTAATTTCTTCTGGTGTTAATTGTAGATCAATATACTTTTTCAATGTTTCTTCTACATTTGCACCTTTTACAATCTCATTTGCCATAAAGTCTGGTGTACGTTTCGCAGCTTTAATCGGTTCTACTTTAAAGTTATACTCACCATTCGCACCTAAAGATAAACCTCCAGTAGAATGATCCGCAGTTGCAACAACTAATGTGTTCTTATCTTTTTTCGCAAACTCAATTGCTGCTTTAAATGCTTTTTCGAAGTCTTCCATTTCACTCATTGCACCGACAATATCATTATCATGTCCAGCCCAATCAATTTGACTACCTTCGACCATTAAGAAGAAACCATCTTTATTTTTGTTCAAGCGCTCAATCGCTGCATTTGTCATCTCTTCTAATGACGGTGTTTTATCATTACGGTCAATCATTTTATCTAAACCACCTGGTGCAAATAAACCAAGAACTTGATCACTTTTATCATTTAATAATTGATTACGATCTGTTACATAACTATAACCGGACTTCTTAAACTCTTCTGTAAGATTGCGGTCTTTTCTAACAAAGTTATTGACGCCACCGCCAAGCATAACATCTATTTTATGCTTACCTTTAATTTTCTCATCAAAGTAATCATTTGCAATTGCATCCATATTTTTACGACTAATATCATGTGCACCGAAAGCGGCTGGCGTTGCATGCGTAATTTCAGAAGTCGCAACGAGTCCCGTTGATTTCCCTCTTTCTTTCGCTTGCTCCAACACTGTTTTCACTTCAGCTTTATCATTATCAACTGCAATTGCTGCATTATATGTTTTTATACCTGCTGACATCGCAGTTGCTGCCGATGCAGAGTCTGTAATATTTTCATGTTCATCTTCTGGATATGTTTTTTGTGTTCCTACAAGATGCTTATCAAATTCTGTAGATTCCATCTCAAATGTTTTTGGATTATCTTTCATATAACGATGAGCTGTCATATATGAAGGCCCCATACCATCCCCAATTAATACAATGACATTTTTAATTTTTGCATTGTTTCCGTTCTCATCCGCATTAACCTCACTAGAACGCGTAAAATTCCATGTTGCTACCGAAGTAACTGCTAACGACGCCACAACTGCAAATGGCCATGCTTTTTTTACAAACTTTTTCACTGTCTTGTCCCCCTAATTAGGTTATTCATTTCCCACTATCAAATTTAATAGAAGACTGTTAAGAGAAAATGAGTTATATGTAAATTTTTTGTTAACTTATGTAAATTTAAGTTATAATTTGTATAAGTTTGTCTTTTCATATCAAGCATACTCCCCTTTACAAAGAAAAATATAAACATGTTGGATTTCTTTTAATACGAACCTATTATTTTACATTTCGTAATATTATTCTTATTTTTTCTAATTTAAATAGAAATATGGTGAACTTTATGAAAACAGTAAAACTAGACGAATCTTCCATTCCAGATTTACTCTCTCTTTGCAAATCAGTCGGGTGGTTACAGCATGAGATTTTTATGAAAGAGCAATTCCATATGTACCTTTCCATTGGCACAATTTTTGGCTATGTACATGAGAATAAACTTATTGCAGCGGGCGGGGTCTTTTCATTTGCCCCTGGATTTTCTTCTATCGGTATGTTAATCGTGCATCCTGATTTTCAAAGAAAAGGAATTGGCCGTATTTTGTTAAACAATAGCTTAAAAGTAACTCATCCATCGCTCCCTATTACGCTCATTGCAACAAAAGCTGGTGAATCCTTATATGAATCTTATGGATTTCAATCAATAACAACCATTCATCGTTTCGAAAAACAAGCGACTTACAAAAATACAAATTTTGTTCCCATAAAACAAATTCAGCAGACGGATGTTCCATCTCTAATTTCTCTTGATGAAACTACGACTGGTGCATATCGTTCTAAGCTTTATTCATCGCTACTATCGAGAGCAACTTACTCCTTTAAAATAGAACGAGATAATCAAATAGATGCTTTTGCTTTATGCATACAAAAAGGAGATGTACTATGCATCACTCCACTTATTTCAAAAAAAGAAAAAGACTCTATTCAGTTATTAGAAATGATTTGTAAATCGTGGAATGGGACAATACGCATTGATGTTCCGCATTCACAATTCATTTTCCGCCAATTTCTTCAAACAGCAAATTTCCAGGAAACGCTCCTTTCACCTCTTATGATAAAGAATGGTAATCAACTTCCTGGAAATCGTAATATGCTATTTGCTATGATAGATGCAGCGTTATGTTAGAAAGGGGACACCTAATTGAAGCGATTTAGCTATTTTATGGTAGGTTGTCTTACTCTTACACTATTAGTAGGATGTAGTGCAGCAGAAAAGCCAGTAGAACAAGTAAAACAAGTTAAAAATACAATTACAGCGAAACTAGCTACCGAGGAAAAAATGGTAGAGATAGATGGTCAAACGATTTACTTTAAAAAAATTGGTGATGAAAAACCACCTTTACTTATGATCCATGGATTTGGAGGATCATCCGATGGTTTTCAAAAGATTTACTCAGATTTAGCAAAAAATCATACGATTATTTCTGTTGATGCTTTAGGATTCGGACGTTCCTCTAAGCCGATGGATTTTTATTATTCTTTCCCAACTCATGCAAATTTGTATTATAAGTTAATGAAAAAACTAGGGTATGACTCATTCGCAATACTGGGACATTCGATGGGCGGAGAAATTTCTCTTAATTTAACATATTTATACCCTGAAGCGGTTACCCACCTTATTTTAACTGATGCTACAGGCGGCCCTCATACGTTCGTTAATAAACAAGGTTCACCAAAACCAAAGTTGTCGACTGATTTAAATGCCATTTCTTCTATTGCAGATTATGATGAGAGCAAAGTTAAATTCAAGCGCAATGATGAAGAACATTATAATAAAATGAAGTTGTGGCCTAGACGTCTTCAAATCAATGCAAATGAAATAAAACAACCCACTTTAATTATATGGGGAAGAAATGATAGTAGCGTTTCTTGGAAAGAGGGAGAAACTTATCATCAATTCTTAAAAAATAGCACTTTCCATATTATTGAAAAAGGTTATCATGCTCCATTTCGTCAAGAGCCACAAGAATTTGTAGGGTATGTAAAAGATTTCTTCGAGAAAAATCCTATAAATGCTGAAAAATAAACGGGTATCTCATTTTGAGATACCCGTTTTCATATATTAAGCAGCTTGCTTTTGACGATTTTGAGTTTTTGATCCCAATACTTTCGGGATAACGAAACCATCCATTCCAAATTTCCCAGCGTTCATACCGGAAACAAGAACGAACATCGATAAAATAACCATCTCAGGGTTCACACCAATTGACCCACTAAACATATAGGAAAAGTTCATTAAAAGGCCGAAAAAGACCGCTGTTTTTGTTAAACAGCCTACAATTAAACCAATTCCGACTAAAATTTCTCCCCACGTCACAAGTGTATTAAATAAATCAACGTTTGGAATTGCAAAATCTTGTAAGAATGATGCCCACCAAGATTGAACAGCCGGTTGTGCTCCTTTAGATTTTTCAATTGCACCTTGTAAATAACCCGTTGCATCGAATCCTTTTCCTTGTAGTTTACCGATTCCAGCCATTAACCATGTGTAACCAAGATATACTCGAATTACTGCTAATACAAAAGAAACTGCTTTGTTTTCTCTTAAAAATTGAATAACCATATCTTCCTCCTAAAGGTGTAATTAAACCAGTTACAGGTAATATAATAACATTAGTTACTTATTTTTCAAACATTAATTATGAATAATTTGTGACATACATATTAAATATTAAAAACTAACGTTTATATAGTAACTTTTATTACCTATAAAAACTTGAACATATCATACCACAGGTGATAATCATTTTCATTGAAGAAAATGTAAAAAAAATGTGAGTTAAATGTGAAACGCATTCATTCGAATATAGAAAAAATGCGTTTCATGTTGTTTATATACTCGAAATGTACATGTCTCCTCATCGATTAATCTCGCTTCTCGAACAGCTTCTCCTAACGTTTTGTTATGGTTAATAAGCCTGTAAAATAAGCGTATTGTAAACATAAGTGCTAAATTTCCACCTACATAATCTATCGATCTAACATATGATTTTGCATCATTATGCAAAATCGATTCTACTAGCTTCAGCTCCCAAAACTTAAACAAATTATTTACAATATGTACAATATGCAATTTTGCATATTACTTAATTTTCGCTACGCCAAAGTATACCCTCTGCTCGTTTAAGTCGTATACATTTTCCCCCAACTCTTCCATTACAAATTTCCTACCCTATAAGTCAATTTCATACATACCCGTTTCTTTCAAAAAATCTGCTCTAGTTAAAGCAACTTTCTGTAAATATTGCCTATACGCTGTAATTGTTCCATCATGTGAAACGATACAAATTTTTTCTGCTTTTAACTGATCGCACCAATGCAGAAATTCCTCTACTATTTGCTGAAATTCCTTCTCTGAGATGATATTGATTCCCTCATTCCATAACAATTCATTCGTACTTTCTTCTAATGAAAAATGTGGAAATAAATTTTTCATTATCTTTCGATCTAACAATTGATCGCATGGCAATGTTTTGGCGGATTCCCGATAAGGAAAAATACGCGGGGATATACACGGATGAACAATTTTTTGACAAGCAACTTCCGCACTCCATATTGTCGCGGTTTGTAAAGTTCGAAGTGTAGGACTAACGATTAATATATCCTTTTCTTGTAATGGTACATCGTACTGAAGCAATTTTGCCTGCTTCTTTCCCACACCCGTCAATGGCGGATTCACTGCTTGTAAACTTAATGGTAAATCTTTCGTATGCTCACCTTCACCATGCCGAACAAAGATAAGTTTCATTCTCCTCTTCCTCTCACTAGGAAATAGTCTCACATATTTCTTCCCTATTTTTTTCTTTACTCCTGCTATTTTAAAAAGCAAAATGTAAAAAGTGTTTGATATCAACATTTGGAAAATATTACAATTATACATGTAAAATACTTTTTACAAGAAAAGGAGGATTATAAATATGAAATGGATTATCTTCTTTATCGGAATGATCATATGGGGATACATAAATGGCTTTTTTAATAGTGATAAAACTGCTAATCCTTGGATTACAGATGATGAGCGTGAAACAAAAATTAAGCAAAAAGCAATTATCGCAAGCTGGTCTGTTGTTTTCATATTTTGTATCATTAACCTCTTAAACAAATGGTTAGGTTTAGGAGCGAGCGATACATCACTTTACTTACCAGATCCTGTCGCAACTATTTTAAAAGAAAATGTAGAGTTACAAGTTTTACTTATGTTATTCATTACGTATGGACTCTTTTACTTATACTACCGAAGAAAACTAAGCACTTAACTTTTATCTCATGATTATCCTCCTAAATGGTTATAGTAACTAGGACGCAATGAAAAAAGGAGAGATATAAAAATGAGTAACTCAAATGATTTTTTAGATACATTACATGAAAAACAAGCAAAAGATGAACAAAATAGAAAGCGCCAAGGAAACGGGAACCCCGCGAAAAAAAAGCCAAATAAAACACATAAATAACATTGAAAAACCTGCCTAAAAATTATATTTTAGGCAGGTTTTTTTACTCGTCTTTAACCGAAACGACATCTTCCCAATTCCATTTCTCATAATACCACTCTGGCACATCTATATTTTCAATCCACTTCTTTTCATATTTCCCATCGCTATGAGCAAGCCATACATCAGCTTTCTTACGATTTGAACGGAGCCACATTAATTGGTTGCTCTTCTTAATAAAAATAGGGTTATAATCGCCTTGGCTATTTGATGGCTTTGTAATTTGATTTTGTTCATCGTTTATACTATTTACTGCATATAAAGATGGTAGTGGTCTTTTTTCTAGAGGGGCCGATAGCTCTGCTTCCTTTGCCCTTGAAACGATAATTACATTATCGTTCTTCCATGTGAAATCCCAATCAACATAGCCTTTTGGAGTAAATGTATTTTGCTGGAGAGCCGGCAATTCTTTTATTTTTAAATGCTTATTCTCTAAAGCAACTCTCCCGCTGCCTTCAATATAGGCTAATGTATTTTTTGATGGCGTCCATTTGAACCATTGTGTGTTTAATACCATTTGATCTACTGTTTCAAAACGATTGCCGTCTGATCGAATTAAGCAAAGTGTATTACTATCCGCTGACAAAGAAGCTGTTGGTACTGCCAAAAACGAAATCCATTTTTGATCTGGCGACCACTTAAATCCACTTCCAACTAATGCTAAAAAGTCATCATGCTCATTCGGTAGTGCATATAAATGTTTCATCTTATGAGGATTCATATTTGCATCCTTTTGTATTTCATATAACTGAGCACCTGTCCATCCTGTTGGAAGCAAGTACGCTTCTGATGATACAAGAAACTTCTTACCATCAGGATACCATGCATAGTCACCTACACCATTGGCTACATTTTCAAAATCTGCTTTCTTTTTTTCAGCATCAAATATATTTAATGTACGTGCAAATACAAAGGCAATTATATTCTCTGTTGGTGACCATTGATAATTCGATGCTTCTGATTGAGATGGTGTAACTTTCTTTCCATCTTTCAGCCGATACAGTTCAAAATGATTTCGCTTCTTTCCTTTTGCATATGCAAGCCATTCTCCATTATGTGACCATTTCGGCCCTGTTATGTACTCTCCTTTTGTAATTTGTTTTTCTTTCTCACCGACTTTAATCCATATATTATGATTACGAATAAAAGCAACTTTCACTCCATTATTTTCTGCGCTAGTAATAGAAGTTAAACAGAAAAAAAGGCACAGAATCACGATTCCACTTACTATAAACCTTTTCATATAGCACCCCCATTTCCCTCATAGCATTTCTCACTTTCCACCTAAAATATGTGAAAAATATCCATTCGACATAGTCCCCGAAAATTTCCCAAGAAATTTTCAATTCAAAGAGGATTGGTATGAATTATGTCGAAAATATAGTTTATCCAACATTAGTTTTTATATTTAATGATAAAAATGTAAGATTATTTTTCTGAATATTGGCACTTTTTATTAGGGGGAGTTTCAATGAAAAAAACTACATCTACACTATTAAGTATGGCGCTCGTCTTTTCGAGTTTTGGAGCTTTAAGCGCCCATGCTGAGTCACTGCAAAAAGAGAAGCAATTTAGTCCACAGTTAAAAGCGAATATTGAACAATGGGGCGAAAACAAAATCGCGCAAAATGTTGAAACAAAAACATCAAAAGAAATTTCAGTCATTGTAGAATTGCAACATGCTCCACTCGCTTCACAAAGTAACATTCAGCATGCTCCGGACCTAAAAAATAGCAATGTGCAATCATACCATGCACAACTAAAAAAAGCACAAGAGGATACAACAAAGAAAATTAAAGAAAAAGCACCAAAGGCAAAGATAAAAGAAACGTATAATACGTTATTTTCCGGATTCTCTATTTCTATCCCAGGAGATCAAATTGCTGCTTTAGCTTCTTTACCTGAAGTAAAAGCAATTTATCCGAACTTAACATATAAATTACATGAAACATCAAAAAGCGCTACTAACGAAGAAGCTCCAAATATCGGCGGACCGACAATTGGTGCACCTGAAGCATGGAATTTCAAAGATCCATCTGGCAATCCTCTTGATGGAAAAGGGATGAAAGTTGCTATTATCGATTCAGGTGTAGACTACACGCACCCTGACCTAAAAGCAAATTATATTGGTGGATATGACACAGTCGATGAAGATAACGATCCAATGGACGGTAACATACATGGTACCCATGTAGCTGGAATTATTGCTGGTAATGGAAAAATTAAAGGCGTTGCTCCAAATGCTTCTATTCTAGCCTATCGTGTTATGAATGACGGTGGAACTGGTACGACAGAAGATATTCTTCAAGGTATTGAGCGCGCTATTCAAGATGGTGCCGATGTTTTAAATCTATCTCTCGGTCAAGATTTGAATGTACCTGATCAACCTGTAACAATGACGCTAGAACGTGCAGCAAAACTTGGTGTTACTGCGGTCGTCTCAAATGGAAATGATGGACCAAAACCTTGGTCTGTTGACGCTCCTGGTAACGCAAGTAGTGTCATCTCTGTTGGAGCATCCACTGTTTCTATTCCATTTCCAACATTCCAAGTAACTGGTTCCAATAAATCTTACCAAGGATTACCGTTATCAAAAGCAGACTTCCAAGTAGGAAACGATGCTCAGCTTGTCTATGTTGGCTACGGTAATTCAAGCGATTATGCTAAACAAGATGTAAAAGGTAAGTTCGCCCTTGTGAAACACCAGGTTATAAATCTTTCAAATGGAATGGTACAAAAACTGATGGATCACCTCTACCTGATGGCTTATACCAAATTGAAGCTGTTGCTTCTAATTCTGGAGGAGAAACGAAACAAACAGGAGCTGTATTTGTCGACCGCACTGCACCTAAATTAACACACGAAGTTGATCAAGAAAATCTCATAATTAGAGGAAAAGTAACTGATATACTGTTAGATTGGATGACAGAATCCGGATGGGTTGCTCCAGGACATCCTGTCACGATACAGTATGAAATTAACGGGAATGGTACATGGGAAAATGCATTCCTGAACCATTGGGAGAAAAACTACGAAATTTATTTCGATCGTAGTCAATTACAGCAAGGAAAGAATACAATTCACATTGTAGCAACTGATGCAGCTGGAAATAAATCTGATTTAAACGTTGATTTAGAAATAAAATAATAAAATTATTGTTGACAAGATTTTAAATATAGTTTTATAATACAAAACATAGTTTAGTTGAACGAATTATATATCGGCTTTGAAGGAATACTAGTAGCGACTTATATCCCTGTCTCAGAGAACTGATGGTTGGTGCGAATCAGTACACATACAAGCGTGAATTACAATTCTGGAGCTTCTTTCCCGTAGTGCACATAATGCATGAAGAGAAAGACGGAGTTTTCCGTTATCTTAAAGTGAGTGGTAAACAATTTTTCTGTTTACAATTAGGGTGGTACCGCGATTTTTATCGTCCCTATCGGATTTTCCGATAGGGGCTTTTTTGCGTCCTTTCCTTTTATACAACTTCATATATACGCATTGAAAGAATCGCAGTAGTATAGAGAGCTAGTGGTCGGTGGAAATTAGCACATATATAAGTACGAATTACAATTCTGGAGCTTCTTTTTCGTAGTGCTTTTATGCATGAAGGAAAAGACGGAGTTTTTCCGTTATCATGAATTGAGATGTAAGTGTATTTTCACTTACAAATAGGGTGGTACCGCGATTCTTTCGCCCCTATCGGATTTTCCGATAGGGGCTTTTTCTATTTCTCAAAGAAACAAATGTTAAATAATTCCGAATCTTATGATAAAATTTTATAAACGCTTACAATTTGAAAGGGGGTGGTATAAGCTATACGAAACCCATATTCAATTTTATAGAAAACAAGGAGGATGTCTAAATGACAAAGAAAACAGAAATCCCATCGCATTTAAAACCATTCGTATCCACACAACATTATGATCAATACACACCGGTGAATCACGCTGTGTGGCGTTACATTATGAGACAAAATCATAGCTTCTTAAAAGACGTTGCCCATCCAGCCTATGTGAATGGACTACAATCATCTGGTATTAATATAGATGCAATTCCAAAGGTAGAAGAAATGAATGAATGCTTAGCACCAAGCGGCTGGGGAGCTGTAACAATTGATGGCCTTATTCCTGGCGTCGCATTCTTTGACTTTCAGGGGCACGGCTTACTACCAATTGCAACAGATATTCGTAAAGTAGAAAATATTGAGTACACACCAGCTCCAGATATTGTACACGAAGCGGCAGGACACGCACCGATTTTACTTGATTCTACATATGCAAAATATGTGAAACGTTTTGGACAAATTGGTGCGAAAGCTTTCTCAACAAAAGAAGAACATGATGCATTTGAAGCTGTTCGTACATTAACGATTGTCAAAGAAAGCCCTACTTCTACTCCTGATGAAGTTACAGCTGCTGAAAATGCTGTAATTGAAAAACAAAACTTAGTTTCTGGTTTATCAGAAGCTGAACAAATTTCACGTCTTTTCTGGTGGACAGTGGAGTACGGGTTAATTGGAAATATTGACGATCCAAAAATCTACGGTGCTGGCCTTCTTTCCTCTGTCGGCGAAAGCAAACATTGCTTAACAGATGCTGTAGAAAAAGTTCCTTTCTCAATTGAAGCTTGCACAGGGACAACTTATGATGTGACAAAAATGCAACCACAGCTATTTGTTTGTCAATCATTTGAAGAGTTAACTGAGGCGCTTGAGACGTTCTCTGAAACGATGGCATTCAAAACAGGTGGCACAGAAGGGTTAGAAAAAGCAATTCACTCCGAAAATCATGCCACAACTGAGTTAAATAGCGGATTACAAATTACAGGTACATTTACAGAAACAATTAAAAATGATGCCGGTGAAGTCATTTACATGCGAACAAGCTCTCCAACTGCATTAGCAATTCATAATAAGCAGTTGGCAAATCATTCTATCTCTGTACACAGCGATGGATTCGGGACACCGGTCGGATTACTAAATGGTAATATCGCGCTAGAAGATTGTACAGAAGAAAAGTTACAGTCATTAGGCATTACAATTGGAAACGGTGCAGATTTTACTTTTGCAAGTGACATTCATGTAAAAGGAACAGTAACTGACATTGTAAAGAATGATAATAAAATTGCCCTTATCTCGTTTATAGATTGTACAGTTACTTATAAAGATCGTTTACTATTTGATGCTTCATGGGGCGCATTTGATATGGCTGTTGGTTCAACAATTACTTCCGTATTCCCAGGTGCCGCAGATGCCGCAGCATTTTTCCCAATGGATGAAGAAGTACAAGAAATTCCTGCTCCACTTGTACTGAATGAACTTGAACGTATGTATCAAACAGTTCGAGATATACGTAACGATAGTATTTTACACGATACTCATACTGATCAATTAATAGCTATTCAAGAAGTATTAAATAAATTTCATCCGAAAGAATGGTTGCTTCGTCTTGAAATTTTAGAATTGCTTTTAGAACATAACAAAGGTCACGAAGCATCAGCAGCATTATTACAACAACTTTCTACTTTCACAACTGAAGAATCTGTAACACGTCTTATTAACAATGGTCTTGCGTTACTGCAGGTAAAGGATGTGAAAAATGATGCTACGATTAACTAATGAAGAAGTACAAGAGGAATTAACAAAGCTGGATAAATGGACAGTGAAAGATGAAAAATGGATTGAAAGAAAATATATGTTTTCCGACTACTTAAAAGGAGTCGAATTTGTCTCTGAAGCCGCCAAACTATCAGAAGAACATAATCACCACCCATTTATCCTTATCCAGTATAAAGCAGTCATTATTACTTTGTCATCATGGAATGCAAAAGGTTTAACGAAACTAGATTTTGAACTTGCAAAGCAATTTGATGAACTATTTTTACAAAACGAAAAAGCAATTATAAGAAAATAAAAAAGAGAAGCCTTTTTTGCAGTGACCCCTGTCAAGTAGACAGTATTTAAAAAGCGCAACTAAGCAACCTGAGTTCTATATTTATATGGACTCAGGTTATTTAATTTCTTTTGAAATCTTTGATGATTATAAAAGTGCATATATTTACGCACGGCAAGTTTGACCTCATTCGCTTTATGGAAGGAGTGTAAATGAAAACACTCTGCCTTAAAGTGACTGAAGAAGTTTTCCATACAAGCATTATCCCAACAGTTGCCTCTTCGAGACATACTTGCCTTCATCTGATATTTTTTAAGTAATTGATTATATTGACGAGATGTATACTGGGACCCTTGATCACTATGTAAGAGGATTCCCTTCACATTTCGTTTTTTCTTTGCCTTTTTCAGTGTATCTAACACAAGTTTCAAGTCGTTTCTACGACTGGTTTCATAGGCAACAATTTCATTATTGTATAAATCCTTAATAGCGGATAAGTACAAGCGCTGTCCATTGAAAATCAAATAGGTAATATCGGTTACCCATTTCTCATTCGGTTTTGAAGCTTGAAACTCCCTATTTAGATGGTTCTCTGAAATCACATAAGCTTCTTTTTTTCCGTAATAAGGTCGTTTTTTCCTAATTACGGCTTTGATACCTAGTTCACGCATCAATCTTTGGATGCGCTTATGATTCAAATAAAGGTTATATGTGGCTTTCAGCCACACTTGTATTCTTCTATATCCATAAATTCCTCTTAATTTTTTATGACACGCCAATATCTTTTTCTTAATTTCGATATCCTCTGATTGTTTTTTTGAAGGCGTCGTATGCCGTTTTATCCATTTGTAGTACCCACTTCTGGTTACACCAGCAATATCGCATAGAATGGTCACTGTATAACCTGTTTTTGTCATTTCATGGATGACTTCGAATTTTTTCGTTTTGGATACGACTTTCATTCCTCCTTTTACATCCCTAAGAGCTTTTTTAACATTTCATTTTCCGCTTCTAATCGTCTGATCTTAGCTTCTGGATCTTCGGGTCTAACCCTTGGTCTACCTAAACCTGGTCCTTTCGCTTTACCGCGTTTTTCTTCTAGTCCTTTGATTCCTTCAGCTTCAAAGTGTTTCACCCAACGACTTACAACCGAGTGATGAATACCTAATTCTTTCGCAATGTTTTTATAACTCATGCCGTCTTTTAAGTATAAATCTATAGCTTGTTTCTTAAATTCTACATCGTAAGTGACTCTAATTTTTCCCATAAAAAATCCCCTCCATAGTAAACAGGGTAATGTGCTTTCTTTTTCCTGTCTACTATAAGGGGATCATATCATTTTAGGCTTCTCCTTTTATTTTGAAATATATACAATGTCCAAATGGATCCTTGACCTGTAATATTCCATCTTTGTACGTAGCAATTTTGCCAATATTTTTTAAGCGTTCACATACTTGCTCTTTTTGTTTTTCATCTGCTAGTACAATTGTGAAATATTTCAAGCCAACGGAATTTGGCATTTGCGGTAGTATATCTTCACCTTGCCATGTATTTAAACCGATATGATGATGATAACCACCTGCTGATACGAACAACGCTCCATTTCGAGCTGGGATTGTTACATCAAAACCAAGACCATCAACATAGAAACGTTTTGCTTCTTCTAAGTCAGCTACATGTAAATGAATATGCCCCATTACAGTACCAGCTGGGAATCCATTCCATGTACTGCCTTGCTGTAATAATCCTTCGCCGTCTAACGGGTTACTAACAAATGGTAGCTCTCCATTCTCATCATGCCAAACTTCTTTTTGGCGATCATGATAAATTTCAATCCCGTTTCCATCTGGATCAGCTAAATAAAGAGCTTCACTAAAGTAATGGTCAGCCCCACCATGTAATGGGTGTACTCTCTCAACAAAATGACGAAGAATATTTGCTAAGTCTTGTCTGTTTGGTAATAAAATTGCATAGTGATATAAACCAGTTCGACCTCTTTGCTTCGGAAGAGCGTCTTCCTTTTCTTCTATGATGAGAAGTGGCTCATTTTCCTCATTACCAAACGTAACGATTGTACTTTTTTCTTCCAATACCTTCATACGCAATACTTCTGTATAAAACTCTAGCGATTTCTTTAAATTTGATACATATAAATGAACAACCCCAAGTGTTGTTTCGGGATGAAGTTGAAAGCCCATTTTGTTATACCCCCATTTTAATTAATTCTTCTTTAACATTTTCTCTTTTAAGAAATTATCTACAAAACCATCAGCTTTCGCAATAAATAAATAAGCACCCATTGCTAATAATGCAAGTTCTAATTCGAAGCCAGGATTTTTCCCATCTCCTAATAAACCAGCTGACCATTTCACTTTTACAATTGCTCCAACCATAACAAGTGCAAATAATAATCCAATATATCTTACACCTAAACCTAGAATTAACAATAGACCACCAACTAATTCCACTGTTGCTACACCGTATGCAAGTCCTCCTGGTAAACCAATGCTTGTAAACCACCCTGCAATATTGTCAATTCCTGATTGGAATTTTGTTAAACCGTGCATAAAGAACGTTACCCCTAACACGATACGAATAATTAAGTTACCAATATGTTGATTCATTTCTTTCTCCCCTTTGTAGTTTTCTTATACAAAACTTTTATTCACATTACAAAACATACACTAATTATTTTTATTCGTCAATTCATTTTTCATGAGAAAATATATATTTTTTTTGCTATGATACAAATAGTTGTTTACAAAAAGGAGCTTGATTTTATGAATATTGGTTCTGCAATGCGTGAAATTCGTCAACGTAAAGGCATAACAATTGCACAAATTTGTGAAGGAACAGGTCTTTCTAAAGGTTTTATGAGTCAAGTTGAAAACAATAAAACATCACCATCTATCTCAACTTTAGAAACGATCTCTAATTTTTTAAATGTTCCCCTTCCTTATTTACTGTTAGAACAAAAGGATCGAATGAAAATTATAAAAAAAGAAGAACGGAAATACAGCGTATACGGTAAAGATGAACAAAGAATTGAGCATGTTGCTGAGCAAGGTGGTCTCCGCCTATCTTTAGTAGAAATTTCTGCCGGATTCCCGAAAGAAAACTCACCAAATGCTCATGAAGGCGAAGAGTGCCATCTTGTATTACGCGGAAAACTGGAAGTTCAACATGGTGAAGATATTGCAATTGTAGAAGAAGGTGATTCTTTCTCCTGGAATGCATGCGTTCCTCATATTGTTCGTAATATAGGTGAAGAGTCTGCGTTATTACTTATCTCTAGTCATGCGGAAAATCGAAAACGCGTTTACTAATTGACAAAAAAAGAAGCCTGTTTCGTAACAGGCTTCTTTTTTATCCCCTTATAATTCCATAACTTGTCCCAACTAGTACGGTCTTTTCATGTTGATTACGATATACTGACTCAATTGAAACTTTTTTATATCCTTCCATTTGTTCAATATTTGTTAAAGTTAATTCACAAGTAATCGTATCCCCTGTAAAAACTGGCCTAATAAATTCGCTTACTAATTCCCTTGCTATGTAATGTAACTCTTCGCCTACTTTCGTACCAATACTAGCCGTCAATAAACCATGAACCATTAACCTTCCATTCTCATCATATTCCATATGATGCCTACCTTTATCACCTGTAATATTGGCAAATTCGAAAACTTCTTCCTCGGTAAATCTTCTTTCATATTTAAATACATCCCCAACTTTTACATTCATTTTTATCCCCCGTTAGTAAACTGAATTTTCTTTTATTTTATCATAAAATGAGTCTCAATTCAGTTTATATCATTAAAATAGCAATCCTTTTTCTTCACTACCTTATAAGTTTATCGGTGCCCATCCTTTTTTGCTACTTGGTACCCGTAGTACGCACATGTCCCATTTCTTGATAACTCTCTTACTTCAAAACCACAACTTCTATAAAAATCAAAATTGTTAGCGGCTGTATGTGCAAACCAATCACCATGAGGAAGCTTTTGTAAACAAAGAGCTACCAGTTTCTTACCTAATCCTTTCCCTCTATACTCATACTTCACAACTAAATTTACTATATTAGCAACCATGATTTGATCAGAAATTACTCTAACCATCGCGACCATCTCTTCTTCATCCCAAATTGTGAAAGCCCATGTTGAATTTTCAAATGCTATCGAAAATTTTTCAATTTGCCAAGAAGGGATATCATCATTACTCCAACCAGCATCTTCAAATAATGTTTTAATTGCATAGGCTGGCACTCCATCCGTTCCTTCACGAATAATTAGTCCATTATGATAAATATACATGTAATCCCTCCTTTTATTTTTATATACCATTCTTCAAAAAGTATATTTCACCTTTAAAAAAGTGAACTTTTTCATCCAACTCTCTTAATAGAATAAACTAAGACATCAATCCCATGAAATGCAGTTGTTTTTTCATAGCTAAGTCCTGTTTTTCTAGCTACAAATATTGAAGCTGGGTGGTTCGGATTAATAAGTGAAATTAATTTATTCATTTGTAATACTTGAAAACCATAGTCTCGAAATGCCGCCGCTGCTTCTTTCGCATACCCTTTCCCCCAGTACTTAGGAAGTAGCCAATAGCCAATCTCAATTTCCTCTTTTCCATCTACCTTCTGCTTGACAAGCCCTGCATGACCAATTCGTATCCCTGTTTCCTTTTCAATCATTACAAATAAACCGAGACCATTTTTATAATTCGGAAGCACCCACTCCTCCAAATTTTTTTTACATTGCATATATGTTTTTAACGTCCCATTTCCAATATAGCGCATTACTTTCTCGTTCCCCCATAACGAAGCGTAGAACTGTAAATCATCCATTGTATATTTACGAAATTGTAGGCGATCTGTATGGAACATTTTTAAACTCCTTCCCAGCATTCTGTTCTTTATTACACGATCATATTTTGGATGTATAGTAAGTGTTACTCTCTATTATAAATGAACCAACATTAACATAGAGAATATTCACTCTTTACAAACGTAAAAAAAGCAGTAGACAAATATTGTCTACTGCATCCATATCATAACTAGCAAAAAGAAAACTACAACTGAGGGGGGTGTAGGATTTTCAAATATACTAGATACTTATCCCGTTCTAACGGGCGGTAAACTTTCCAATCTTTTGAGTGGAAAGTTTACCGCACATAAGAACTTTTACGGTTATTAAGAGAGCACCGTTAAGTACTCAAATACACGCTGTGCTTTTTCTCCACCCATTCGAGCATGTTGAAGAAGGGAAATACCATGTGGGCCAGATGCACGTAATGCTTCTGGTTGTGCCACTAAAATAGCTTGTACAACTTCTAACTCTCCAAGCATAGCTGCTGCGAAAATATCCATCCGAGCACCCTTTTCTAGTAAATAAAGAGCAATATCTTTACGGCCTACATGTGCTGCTGCTCCTAACGCACTTTCCCAATCTGAACCGCCCCAATTATAAGAAGCATGAAGTAAGCTAGGTGATTCGAACAAAATCTCCTGTACCCTTTCTAGATCTCCGTGAGCTGCCATAACGAATTCTCTTACTAATTCAGTGGTAATACGTTCTTCTGTTTGCATCGCTCTGCTCCTTTTTTAGAAATTCGTTTCGGTGTAAAAAATGGCTTGTCGCTTCCTTGAAAAATATCTACTTCTATGCCAAATACATGTTGAAACATTTGTTGACATAATACTTCTTCTGGTACACCGTCATACTGAATCTTTCCTCGCTTTAATACGAGTAAACGATCACTATATTGAGCCGCTTGGTTAATGTCATGTAAAACCATTATAATTGTCATACCAAACTCCTCGTTTAATCGTTTCACAAGTTCCATTACTTCCAACTGGTGAACGATATCCAAAAAGGTTGTTGGTTCATCTAGCAATAAGACATTTGTACGTTGTGCTAGCGTCATCGCAATCCAAGCACGTTGTCTTTCTCCTCCTGACAAAGACTGTAAAAGACGATATTCATACCCTTCAAGATTTGTAACAGACAATGCCCAATCAACAATTTCTTCATCTTCTTTATTCAAGCGACTACTCCATGATTTATGAGGACCTCTTCCGAACTGTATTAACTCTTTCACTGTTAAATCTAATTGATGATCATGCATTTGTGGTAACATCGCTAATTGCTTCGCTACATCAGCACTCTTCATCATATGAATATCTTTTCCATCTAAAATGATGTCCCCTTCACTTTGTTTAAGTAGCCTTGCCATTAAACGAAGCAAAGTAGATTTCCCTGACCCATTTGGACCGATTAAACTAACGATTTCCCCAGCTTTAATATGTACATTCATATTTTGCATTTGAAATCTTTCGGAATGCGCGTAAAACACTTTGTTAACGGAAATCACGTTGTTTTCCTCCTCTATGAATTAAATATAAGAAGAACGGACCACCTAAGAAGGACAATAAAATACCAACTGGTAATTCGATTGGATCAAACCAACTTCGAGCTATCGCATCTGCGAAAACAAGTAATATTCCGCCGCCAAGGCATGATAATGGCAGCAAATATTTATAGTCATTTCCGACTAATAAACGTAGCATATGTGGTACAACGAGACCGACAAATCCAATAAGACCAGAAACACTAACTGCTATTCCAGCTAGCATTGTACTTACTACTATTAAATAAAACCGGCTTCTTTCCACGTTATGCCCTAATAATTTCGCCATTTCATCTCCGAGCATTAATACTCGGATGTGTTTAATACCGAAGAAAGCTAATATAATAGCGAATATTGCATAATAAATAATCATGTTCAAATGAGCCCAACTCACACCACCAATACCGCCGGCTAACCACGGTAACACGGATTGTACTTTGTCACTATGTAATAACATTAATGCTGACGTTGCTGCACCAATTAATGCATTGATTGACACACCTACTAAGACGATTCTTGAAGGTGGTGCCCCTTTTTGCCATGATAAAGCATAAATGACCATCGCTGTTATGAAAGCTCCTAAAAAAGCTCCTAGTGGTAAAAAAGCCATATGCTGTGGAAATAAAATCATGATTATTATTGCTACAAGGCCTGCTCCTGATGAAACTCCAATAATTCCAGGGTCTGCAAGAGGGTTTCTCATAACCCCTTGCAGTAATGCTCCAGATGTAGCTAAGCACGTTCCTACTATAAACCCAACGAGCACTCTCGGTATCCGAAGATCCCACACAATTCGATGAACTGTCGAACCTTCATCTTGTATACCCTCTATAATATCTCGTAAAGAAAAAGATAAGCTACCTGCGAAAAGACCGTAAAAAAGACCTAGAACAGTTAATATGACTAAAGTAACTGTTATTATCCATCTTTTCTTTGCAAAAGGATGCTCCTTTTCTCTTGCTATTTCACTACTCTCCATACTTATCATTTCCTTACATCTTGTATACTTTTATACATAAAGTCCAGCGCTTCTGTTACTTTTGTCCCAGGATTTGATCCAAATAAATCTGGTGGTAAAATAACTACGCGATTTTGTTTTACTGCATCTAAATTTTTCCATGCTTCATTTTTCATCATTTCGCCTTCAAATGCTTTTTTCACACTATTGGGATCTCCATGTGTAATTAAATAAATTACATCTGGATTCGCTTCAATAATACGTTCTACACTTAGCTGTGCATATTGCGGATACTCTTTCATTTCTGGAAAACCAGCTGCGATATTTTTCCCGCCCGTTTTCTCTAAAATGTCACCTGACAGAGATGTCGGTAATGCTGCTAAATAAGTGCCCGGTGCTCCATAAACTAGCAACGCTTTAATATCGCTCTTTTTCTCATATTTCTTCATTTGATCATTAATTTTTTGGTTAAGCTCTTTTGCTTTATCTTCTTTCTTCATTACTGTTCCATACATTTCAATACTCTTTTGAATATCTTTTACAGAGTTTGCTGAAGAAATGATTACTTTTGTTCCTTGCCCTTCAACCGTTGGAATATTTTTTTGGAACCCATTATTAGCAACAAGTACGTCTGGCTTTAAACTAGCAATTTGTTCAAAGTTTGGCTGATGTGCATTTCCAATTACTTGTGTTTTTTGCAAATCTTCTGGAAGGGGAATTTTTGCATCTGGACGACCGACGATTTCCCCTCCTAAAGCGTGGATAATATTCATATCACCCATACTTAACGTCGCAAAACTTTCAGGAACTTTATTGAATGTTATCTTTCTGTCTGAGAGATCGGTAATTTCGATTTTGTCTGTTCCTTTTTCTGTTTTTGTTGCGGATGCTTTTTCGTTTTCTTTTGCACTGCAACCTATTAACAAGAAAAAAATAGATAAGATCGCTGTGAACAGCGTAATAGATTTTTTCATTCTTCCACCTCTAATTGATAATGATAATCACTTACTACTATTCTACTTTAATTGATAAGGATTATCATTGTCAACATAAAACGCATACATTTTCTACAAAAAACAAAAAAACGCTACAAAAAGATTTCTTCTTTTCGTAGCGCTCTATTTAACAATTTTCTTCATATTCGCTCTCCTCTAGTTGATCACGCATCGCTTTCACACGCTTAAAGAAGAAAAAAGAAAAACATAAAAATCCAATGACACTCCCCATCATAACAAAAGTTTGTACCGTCTCTTTTGCTCCATTCGGAATTAATAAACCAACCATCAAAAATGTACTTACTGCGAGAAGCACTTGTCCGAAGCGGGTATAATCTGCTATTTTTTCTTGTAATTCTTTCATCTCTTTATCACTCCCATCCTCACTTTATCACATTCTATCAAGCTTAAAGACAAGTAAATAGAACCAATCTGGGAGATGTTTTCCAAAGTAAAAAAGAGCCGCTTACTCGCGGCTCTTTTTTATCTATTATACGCCTTTATATGCTTCCATATAGATTTCTTTCAGCTCTGAAATGAGCGGTAATTTTGGATTAGCTGTTGTACATTGATCTTCAAAAGCTCTATCTGCTAATAATCCAACAACCTCTTCAAATTGGTCTTTAGCAACTCCTTGTCCTGCAATACTCATATTTATATTTAAGCTTTTTCCAAGCTCAATAATTGCTTGGACGAGTGATTCCACACCTTCTGCCGCTGAACTTGCTGGAAGCCCGAGCATTCTCGCAATATGTGCATAGCGTTCATCAGCCACAAAGTGCTCATATTTTGGGAACAATGCGTGCTTTCTTGGCTTAATAGCATTATAGCGGACTACATGCGGCATAAGAATTGCATTTGCACGTCCGTGTGGAATATGGAATTCCGGTCCAATTTTATGCGCTAAACTATGATTAATACCAAGGAAAGCATTAGCAAATGCCATCCCTGCAATCGCAGAAGCGTTATGCATTTTTTCTCGTGCCTCTTCATCATTTCCATCTTTATATGCTCTCGGTAAATATTTAAATACGAGATCAATTGCTTTTAACGCTAAACCATCAGTATAGTCATTTGCCAGAACAGACACATACGCCTCGATTGCATGCGTTAATACGTCCATACCAGTGTCTGCTGTTACATGAGGTGGTACTGTCATTACAAATTGTGGATCAACAATCGCTACATCTGGCGTTAATTCATAATCCGCGAGCGGATACTTTATATTATTTTTCTTATCTGTAATAACCGCAAATGGTGTCACTTCTGATCCTGTTCCTGATGTTGTTGGAATGGCAACAAACTGCGCTTTATTTCCTAATTCCGGATATTTACATGTACGTTTTCTTATATCTAAAAATTTCTGTTTAATGCCATAGAATGTTGTTTCTGGGTGCTCATAGAATAACCACATCCCTTTTGCTGCATCCATAGCTGAACCGCCACCAAGTGCAATAATTACATCAGGCTTAAAGCTTTTCATCATGTCCGCACCTTTAAATACAGTTTCATCTGATGGATCTGGCTCAACTTCAAAGAAAACTTCAACTTTCACATCATTTGCATGCTTACGTAAATAGTGCGTAACTGTATCTACATAACCGTGCTCAACCATCCCTGGATCCGTTACAATAAATGCGCGGGAAATGTTAGGCATGTTTGCTAAATATGCTGTCGCATGTTTTTCAAAATAAATTTTGGGTGGTAATTTGAACCACTGCATATTCTTTTTTCTATTTGCCAGCCTTTTTATATTTAATAAATGAGTCGCCGTTACATTTTGGGAAACTGAGTTTTTCCCGTAGGAGCCACAACCAAGCGTAAGTGATGGAATAAACCCATTATATATATCACCAATTCCACCTTGTGATGAAGGTGCATTTACAATGAGACGGCAGGCTTTCATACGTAACCCAAATTGTTTTTGTACTTCTTTATTTGTAGAATGGATAACCGCTGAATGCCCTAGGCCACCAAGCTCTAACATTTCTTCGCAATATGTAAATCCTTCTTCTAGTGAATTTGCTTTTACACAAGCTAACACTGGGCTCAGTTTCTCACGAGATAGTGGATATGCTGCCCCGATACCTTTAATTTCAGCTACAAGCATTTTTGTATGTTCAGGTACAGTAATTCCTACTAATTCAGCAATATACTGTGCTGATTTCCCAACAATATCACTATTTACTGCACATGTATTTTCATTAATAACAAGCTTTTCTAATTTTTTTCTCTCTTCTTCTGTTACAAAGTAACAATTATTTGCAATCATTTCTGCTTTAACATCATCATAAATTCCGTTATCGATAATAATTGCCTGTTCCGATGCACAAATCATACCGTTATCAAATGTTTTCGATAAAATTAAATCATTAACAGCACGTTTTACATGTGCTGATTTCTCTATATAACACGGTACATTACCAGGACCTACACCTAGTGCTGGTTTACCAGTAGAATAAGCCGATTTCACCATACCAGCCCCTCCAGTTGCTAGAACGAGTGCGACACCATCATGGTTCATTAGTTGTTTCGTTGCTTCCACAGAAGGTCTTTCAATCCATTGAATACAATGCTTTGGTGCACCAGCCTTCACTGCTGCATCATATACTGTTTTCGCCGCTGCAATGGAACAGTTTTGTGCCGAAGGATGAAATGCGAAAATAATTGGATTTCTCGTTTTTATCGCGATTAACGCTTTAAACATTGTTGTCGACGTTGGGTTCGTTACTGGCGTTACCCCAGCTACTACACCGACAGGTTCTGCAATTTCTATTACTTCTTCATGAGGATCTTCATGAATAATTCCTACCGTTTTATCTTTCTTTATACTATGCCAAATATATTCAGTGGCAAAAATATTTTTAATGCATTTATCTTCATATACACCACGGCCCGTTTCTTCAACAGCCAACTTCGCAAGCGGCATATGTTGATCGACACCCGCAAGTGCCATTTCATGAACAATGTTGTCAATCTGCTCTTGTGTAAAACTTTCTAATGCTTGTAAAGCTTCTTGACCGTTATTTACTAACGTATCAATCATCTCTTTTACCTCTTGCATTTCATTTACAACTTTCTCTTTGACTACCATGTAAATTTCCTCCTATTCTGTTATCACGGTCTTTATAAGTCCCTATAGGTCATAATAAGTCCCGATTAGTGAAAAAAAAATAGAGTTACCGTCCTACATGAATCTCATTGTTTGTGAAACATTTCACAAGTTTGTTCGTAAATAACATTTCATGAATTCAATATACATGAAATCATTTCATTTGTGTATGTCTAATTTGTGAAATGTTTCACAAATTAATATAATAAAATGCACTGCTCTATATTAGCAGTGCATTTTTATTATGCTAGTGCTTGTGCTAAATCTTCAATTAAATCTTCTCCATCTTCAATACCAACAGAGATTCGAATTAATGTATCTGTAATTCCTAATTCTTTACGGCGATCTGCTGGGATGGATGCATGTGTCATTTGAGACGGGATAGAAATTAAACTTTCTACTGCTCCTAAACTTTCAGCAAGTGTAAAGTATTGCAGTTTCTCAAGTACTTTATTTAATGTTTCCTCACTATCTACATCAAATGAGATGATAGCACCAAATCCATTCGCCTGCTCTGTTGCTAATTCATGGTTTTGATGTGATTCAAGACCTGGATAATATACTTTATTTACTTTTGGATGGTTATTTAAGAATTCAGCAATGGCGCGTGAATTTATTTCATGTTCTTCCATACGAATTCCTAATGTTTTTAAACCGCGAAGTAGTAAGAAGCTATCTTGTGGGCCAAGAATACCTCCTGTTGAGTTTTGCACGAAATGAAGGTCTTCTGCCAGTTGCGGGCTATTTACAACCACTAGGCCTGCAACTACGTCACTATGTCCTCCTAAATATTTCGTTGCACTATGAAGTACAATATCTGCTCCTAAAGAGATTGGCGACTGCCAATATGGCGTCATGAATGTGTTATCAATAATTGTTAATAAATCTTTCTCTTTAGCAAGAGTAGATATTTTCTTAATATCAGTAATTTTTAGTAATGGGTTCGTTGGTGTTTCTACATAAATTGCTTTCGTATTTGGACGAATCGCTTCTACAACTTCCTCTAGGTTTGTTGTATCTACAAATGTATGCTCAATACCGAAGCGGTTTAATACTTTCGTAATAACACGGTACGTTCCGCCATAAACATCATCTGTTAAAATGACATGATCACCTTTTGAGAACAACATAATTGTCGCTGTAATAGCAGCCATTCCTGAACCAAATGCAAATCCAGCATGACCGTTTTCTAATACGGCAATCATTTCTTCTAAAGCTGCACGTGTTGGGTTGCCTGTACGTGAATATTCATATCCTTGATGCTTACCAACTGCTTCTTGTTTATACGTACTTGTTTGATAGATCGGTACGTTTACAGATCCAGTTGAAGGTTCTCCTATGCGAATACCATGAATTAACTTTGTCTTTGCTCTCATTTTTTATTCCCATCCTTTGTATATGTCTTTACTTAAATAGCGCTCACTACTATCAGGAAAAATCGTTACAATATTTGTACCTGGTGCTGCTTTCTCTGCCTCAAGTAAGCTCGCATGAAATGCCGCCCCTGAAGAGCTCCCAACGAGAAGGCCTTCCTTTTGTGCCAATTCTTTTACACGTAAAAATGCATTTCGATCAGAAATCGTATGAATTTCATCAAAATAAGATGTTTTTAAAAATGGTGGAATGAATTCAAGACCAATGCCTTCTGTTTCATGTGAACCAGCTTTGCCGCCATTTAAAATAGATCCTTCTGGTTCTACAATCACCGTTTTAATATCAATATTTTTTTCTTTTAAATAAGACGCAGTTCCCATAAACGTACCGCCAGTTCCTGCACCCGCAACAAATATGTTAATCTCTCCATTCAGTGCCGACCAAAGTTCAGGACCTAGTGTTTTGAAATAAGCACGTGGGTTTGCTTCATTAGCAAACTGACTTGGAGAGTAAGAATTTGGTATTTCCTTTACTAATTCTTTTGCTTTTGCAATTGCGCCGGTCATTCCTTGCTCAGTCGGTGTATGCACAACCGTTGCACCTAGCGCTTTCATTAATTCTTGCTTTTCAATACTAAATTTCTCTGGTACACAAACGATGACGCGTAAATCATGTTGTAACGCTGCAAGTGCCAGTCCAATGCCAGTATTTCCAGCCGTCGGTTCAATAATTGTTCCGCCCTGGGTAACAAGCCCTTTTTCTAACGCATCTTCGATTAATTCTCTTCCTAAACGATCCTTAACGCTTCCGCCTGGGTTGTAAAATTCAAGCTTTGCAAATAAACGGACTCCTTCTGGAAGTGAAAAACGAGTAATTTCCACGATTGGTGTATGACCAATCAACTCATGAACTCCACGATATACATTCATCGTGTTCTCCCCCTTATTTGCCAATAAAGAAAAGGCAACTGTATGTATTTTCTTTATATGAGACAGTTGCCTTTTTGTTACATTACTTTAACTCTTCTAGTACTTTTACGATAAAGTTTGTAGAATGAAGTGCTGCTTGATCTAAAAATTGATCAAATGAAACATTTGATTCTTTACCAGCAATATCAGAAAGTGCACGAATAATAACAAACGGAACTTCATATTGGTGGCATACTTGTGCAACAGCTGCAGCTTCCATTTCTACTGCATAAAGATCTTCAAATTTATCACGAATTGCTGCAACACGGTTCGGATCACTCATAAATGAATCGCCTGTTGCAATCATACCTTTTACGACTTGAATATTTTCTTCTGCCTGCATACATTTCTCAGCTAATGCAACTAATGCCTCATCAGCTTTAAATCCAGGTGGCATTCCTGGCACTTGACCATATTCGTAGTTAAATGCTGTTACATCTACGTCATGGTGACGAACTTCTGTTGAAATAACCACATCTCCAACATTTAAAGAATGATGGAATCCACCAGCTGAACCAGTGTTGATTACTTTTTCAGGTTTATATCTTTCTAATAAAATTGTCGTTGACATCGCTGCATTTACTTTACCAATACCAGACTTTAGCAAGATTACTTCATGTCCTGCCAATAGCCCTTTCGTAAATTCACAACCTGCAACAGTTTCTGTTTCTGCTTGTTCTAGTTTGTCACGTAAAATACGTACTTCTTCTTCCATTGCTCCAATTACAGCAATTCTCAATCTAATCCCTCTTTCTATTGCTTAGTTGCCTCCATTACCCAAACGAAATGATTTAATCTCGTAAACGTTACGTGGAAGCCATTGTTTTCAAAAATAGATTGCATGATCGGAATACGTGTATAGTATTCTGTTTGCAAATCGTTTGCTAACTGATGAAAACCTCTTTGTTTTGCTACTTCGACAGTTTTATCATATGCATCTTGATCTGCAAATATCGTATCAGCAAACACTATTTTACCACCTTTGTTTAGCAATTGACTATACTTCGCAATTGCTACGTCTTTTTCTTCATCTATTAAATGATGAAATGCGTAAGTGCTCACAATAGTATCGATTGAATTTGGGACTTCAAATGAAAGAAAATCACCCTCTGTAATTGAAAACTCTTTTGGTAATTTCTCTTTTGCAATAGTACGCATTTCGCGTGACGGTTCTATACCGTAAACTGTGCGACCAGCAAGTAATAATTTATTTGTTAAATTGCCAGTACCAACACCGAATTCTAATACGTTGCCAAATGACTTGTTAACTACATCCTCTAAAATGTCCTCATAACGGGCGAAAACTTCTTTATATTGTATGTCTTCGCCTTGTACAAATGAGTCGTACGTATGAGCCCATTCATCAAATAAACCATTAAATTCTGTTCCCATAAAAATTCCCCTTTTTCTTATCGGTTTTATCAGTATGATATTCCCTCTTTCTAAAAATGTCAATTGAAATGTACGTAGTATTTCCTTCTTTTCTTTGTTACACTATAGGTGATTACATAGGAGAGGGGGCGTCTTCATGTCATTTACCTTTGAAATGTTAGAAGATAAAGTAGAATTTTTTGAAGCGGGGGACTTAGCTTCTTTAGAACGAAAAATTAGTGAACAAATCGATAATAATAAAGCACTTATGCTTGAAGTTCATCACATCTCGCATCAAATGGTTATGGATCCTGAAAGCAAAAGACCTTATTATAGTGCGATTGTTCATTTTAAATTAAAGAAATTACGCTAACTAAAAAAGAGAAGCTCATAAGAGCCTCTCTTTTTTAGTTTAGAGTTTGAACGAGTACTGGTTTCCAGCCCTCATTGTCTACCCAATCAATATTTACATAATATTTTTTACCTGATTGCTTATCTTGGACATTACCGTACGCTTTATTCTTACCGTTATTTCCGATTCTATGAATAACTAATTGCTCTACTGGAACGTCAATTGCAGTGGAAATCGCTTGATTCATTTCATTCCAATCTGCTGTACCTTTTTTAAACGTCATCGCAGGTGTTGCTCCTTGCTGCGTACCTACTGGCTTCCAAGAGGATTTCGTATACGCATCTGTTGCCTTTGGCTGTGTTTTTTCAGCTGTTACTTTCTCGTTAGCTTTCGCTTCCTCTTCAGCTTTTTTCTTTTCTTCTTCAGCCTTTAGCTTCTCTTCTTCCTTCTTCTTAGCCTCTGTTTTCTCTTGCTCGTTCTTCTTCGTCTCTTCTTTACCTTTAGCTTTCTCAGCTTTATTCTCTTTTGTTGTTTGCTGAGTTACTTTTTTATCACTAGAAGACGCTTGCTCTTTTGTACCAGGAACAAACAATTGATATGCTACAATAGCTACTGCTACTAATACAATAGCAATCGCAATATTTAAAACACCGTTTTGACGACGTTTTTGTTGTTTCTGTTGGAATCTAGATCCTCCTGCCATTCTTCAAACCTCCATGCAGTTTTTCATACTTGCTATTGTAACATTAAATCTAGAAAGGTTGAACATTTACAATAATATTTTCACGAAATGAAAACATTTCATAAATAATTGCAAGATTACTTTTCAATTTCTAATTGATGAATTGCTTCTACCATTTCTGCAAAAGCTGGTGTAACTACATTTACATTATCTGTTTCTATATCAACTACAACTAAAGCATATCTTGGGTTTTCATATGGAAAATAACCTGCGAACCAGCGATTCACCTTCTCTCCTTTTCCTGTTTGTGCCGTCCCAGATTTTCCAGCGACAGTTAGTGGCAACGAACGGAATGCGGTTCCCGTTCCTTTCTCCATCGTTACAACGCCTCTTAACAACTGTTGTAATTTTTTCATCGTTTCATAAGAAAGCTGTTTCCCATTTAATTTATGATTTTCAAATGTAAAAAAGTCGCTTCCATTTTTATACACTATTTTTTTCACAGCTTTCACTTCCATCTTCTCCCCGCCTCTAGCAATTGTCGCCATCATATTCGCTATAGCTAGAGGTGACACACGCACATTTTTTTGTCCGACCATCGTTTGAGCAATCGCTTTTCTACTATCTTTATTTTCTTCGCTCCCCCAAATAATAGCACTCTTTTCTTCTGGCAATTGCTCAAATTCCGGTGTATGAAATACCGGACCTTTCCATCCTACCTTCTTACTTGCTCCTAAGGCCTCTAAATACGTTTCTAATACGTCCCTATCCTTTTGCATTAGTTCATCACCTAATACAGCAAACGTTCGATTACAGCTACTAGCAAAGCTTTCCTTAAAGTTTAATGACCCCATCATAACTTGTGGAAGATTTTCACCGTATAAATCCGTATTACAGTTAAATGTACGATTAAACCGCACCAAATTCTCATCAATTACTGCTGCTGCAACTACTGTTTTAAAAACAGACCCCGGAAAATGAGGAGTTAACATTTGATTTTCAAGTGTAGCTTTATATATCCTCTTATCGTTCATCTGTAAAGAAGGCTTACTTACCATTGCTAAAACTTCACTATTCTTTATGTCTAGTAATACTAACCCACCTTTTTTTATTCCATTTTCATCTATAATCCTCTCCGCTCGTCGTTGCAACGTTTTATGTATTGTTGTTTGAATAGTAACTGGATAAAATGGATTTCCTGGTGAAGTGTATTTCGCCTGTTTCCCGAAAATCGGTTCTCCTTGTCGATCCACTTGATATAGTACTTTCGCTTCTCCATCAGTCAGTAAAAATTCATCAAATGATTGTTGCAATCCCGAAATACCAATTGGCGTTTGTTTCGAAGTTTTTTTCATTTCTCCATAACGCTTTTGAAATTCCTGTTCATTCTCTCCCACATCACCAATTAAATGATTTGCCTCTCCCGTTTGCTTCAGTCGAACTTCTGCTGCTACAATACCTAAAATATCTAATTGATTTACCTTCTCCATTTGCTCGAGCGTTAATTGAAATGGGATATTCCCCCTTCTTAATATAAATGCTTGATTCTTATTTTTCATTTGCAGTCTTATCTCTTGTCTCGACACACCAATGATATGCGCAATTTTCTCTAACATGTCATTTTTTATTTGTAAAAATGGAAAAACAATTAAGACTGGATATTTCTCTTCACCAATTTCCTTACCATTTCGATCTGTAAAATGCCCTCTTCCATTATCTACTGTAAGTGATTGTGTTCGTTGCGTAACACTTTTTTCAATCAAATTGATGTTTCGATCAGTAAATGATTCCGTATCTATAATCTGTATTTGGATTAAACGACAAAGTAATAAAAAAATCACACCCATAAAACAAATTAAAACAATTATAATTCTCCGTTTCATTTTCATAAAAAACACCTCGTCTATTGTAGTTTAGACGAGGTATTTCACCTTTTATACAAATAAAAAATCACTCGTTTTAACACGAGTGATTTTTACGTTATTTTACAGAGATAATCTCTACTTGCATTTCTCCGCCCGGTGTTTGGATTGCTACCTTCTCACCAATTTGCTTACCTAATAAGCTTTTTGCGATTGGAGAATCGTTAGAAATTCTTCCTTCAAATGGATCAGCTTCTGCGCTACCTACGATTGTGTACGCTTCTTCGTCTCCACCTGGTAACTCTTTAAATGTTACTGTTTTACCTAATGTTACAACTGTAGACTCTTCACCATTATCTTGAATGATAACTGCGTTACGAATCATATTTTCTAGTTGTGTAATACGCCCTTCAACGAATGCTTGCTCATCTTTCGCTGCATCGTACTCAGAGTTCTCAGAAAGATCTCCGAAGCTACGTGCGATTTTAATACGCTCTACAACTTCTTTACGTCTTACTGTCTTTAATTGTTCAACTTCGTTCTCTAGTTTTTGCTTACC
Organism: Bacillus sp. NP247; assembly: GCF_018966865.1. NCBI lineage: Bacteria > Bacillati > Bacillota > Bacilli > Caryophanales > Bacillaceae > Bacillus > Bacillus sp. NP247. The sequence continues at coordinate 1,627,286 of NZ_CP076653.1, forward strand.
CTCTTGCGTCATAGGGTATGTTTTTTCTGTTGCCATGTTTTCCACTCCTTTTATATACCAATCCCCTGAAAAAAAGAGGAGTTCCATATGAAAACTCCTCCGCTTATATATAGCGGAGGTTTCTAGCACACGTGCACTAGTGGAGTTGTCACATACAACCCCTTATTCTCCAATTCTTCCTTATATAAAGAAGGTATGTATGGAAAGTTGATATAAATATGCCCTCACCTATTGGTAGGTGAGGTTTCATGTTTCATTGTATTCGATAAGAAGGGAAAAAATCCCTTCCTATCGTATATCTTTTACTATGCTATTACAAATTTACTTTTTGTTCAAGAATTGTTGCAATTTTTGTAACCATAATATCAATTGCAACATGATTTTGTCCACCTTCAGGGATAATAATATCCGCGAATTTCTTAGAAGGCTCAATAAATTGATTATGCATTGGGCGTACAACGTTTACGTATTGGTCAATAACTGAATCCATTGTACGACCGCGCTCTTCAATATCGCGCTGCATGCGGCGTAAAATACGAAGGTCCGCATCTGTATCAACGAACACCTTAATATCCATTAACTCACAAAGACGTGGGTCTTCTAAAATAAGAATTCCTTCTAAAATAATTACATCTTTCGGCTCAACTGGAATAATTTTTTCTGAACGCGTATGCACTGTATAGTCATATATAGGCTTTTCCACTTGCTCATATGCAAGCAACTGCTGCAAATGGTCAATTAACAAATCATTATCAAACGCTAACGGATGATCGTAATTTGTTTTTAAACGTTCTTCCATTGGTAAATGGCTTTGATCTTTGTAATAATAATCTTGCTCCAAGATTAAAATGGAATGACCTTTAAAATGGTCAAAAATCGCTTTCGTTACACTTGTTTTTCCTGATCCTGAACCACCAGCGATTCCAATTACAACAGGCTTATTCGTCCCCATTCGACTACCACTCTTTCTTATTGAAGTATGTTTTTGCGCATCATATTATTCACATACACTGGTTGATCCACTTTGAATTTCACGATTTGCAACGGATGTCTCGCTGCATCTAATTCGTTTCCATCCTCATCCCAAATTTTCTCCACCGTCTGCGTAAAGTTTTCTATTTCTGGCCCAAAGAACTCCACTTCATGTCCTGGTTTGAAGTGATTACGTTGCTCAAGCGTTACGATGCCCGTTTCTTCATTATAATCTAACACTAAACCAGCAAAATCATACGTTGTTTTCTTACTATGATTTCCAAACATTTGCTCTTGATGTCCTGGAACCCCTTCAAAGAATGCAGGAGCTGTATCACGATTTGCACATTTATCAAGTTCATCTAACCATTCTTGTTTAAACTCAAAGTTATCTGGATCCGCACAATATGCATCAATTACTTTACGATATACAGTTGCTACAGTCGCTACGTAATGGATAGATTTCATACGTCCTTCAACTTTTAAGCTATCAATTCCAATTTCAATCATTTTCGGAATTGATAAGATTAAATTTAAATCTTTTGGGCTCATCGCAAAGTGAGCGTCTTCTTCTTGGAATAGAGGAAGCTCTTTTGCATCTTTATGTTGTGATACCGTTTGAACTAAATCATAATCCCAGCGGCAAGATTGACAACAACCACCACGGTTAGAGTCACGCGCTGTCATATGGTTACTTAATGTACATCTCCCTGAATACGCGATACACATTGCACCATGGACGAATGCTTCAATTTCAATATCAACTTTTTCTTTAATTTCTTTCATTTCTTCATAGCTTGCTTCACGAGCTAATACAAGACGATGTAAACCTTCTTCTTTCCAATACTGTGCTGCTTTCCAGTTGGATAGTGATTGTTGTGTACTTAAATGCACCTCAACAGAAGGCGCCACACGTTTACATGTCTCAATAATAAGCGGATCGGCAACGATAATTCCCGTTACGCCAGCTTTTTCAATCCCTTTTAAATATTCCTCTAGCCCATCCATATTTTCATTATGCGCAAAAATATTTGTTGTTACGTATATTTTTGCTCCATATTTCTTTGCAAATTCAACGCCTTCTGCCATGTCTTCCAGCGTAAAGTTACCTGCATTAGAACGAAGACCAAATTCTTGTCCACCTAAATATACAGCATCTGCCCCGTAATGGATAGCTACTTTTAATTTTTCTAAGTTACCCGCAGGGATTAACAGTTCAGGTTTTTTCACAATAACGCGTTTGCCATCGATCACTCGTGAAATTTCTTGTACAGTCATTTCCTACACCCTCCTCGTTTAGTAAACCGTTTCTTTAAAGAAGAATCCTGTATCTAACGGACGATTTACCGGTTGTATTTCTTCTATCTCTTTCAATAAATCATCTTTCACGTCATAATACGCATCACGATCTTCTACACATAAATCAATCGCCTTACGATATTTCTTCGTTACCTCAACAATGTATTCAGAACTTTTTAGGACACCATCAATTTTTAAGCTATCGACTTCAGCATCGATTAGTTCCTCTAACTCATCGATGAAACAAATATCATTCGGACTCATAATGTGAGTACCATTTTCATCTTCATAAATTGGATATTTGTTATTACGTTCTGGGTCGTATAAGAACATATTCTCTTCATACTTTTTCTTTTCGATGTCGAGATTACGCCCTTGATATTCAAAGTAGTTTCCTACTAGTGAACGCTTCGATTGGAACATACAAGTCATACCGTGAATTTGCACTTCAAGTTCCACTTCAGCATTTTCTTTTAATTCAGCAATTTCATCTAAGCTAAGCTCACGAGCTAATACAGCACGTTTCGCCCCTCTTTGCCCCCAATAGTTACAAGTAAACCAGTTTGTTGCTGTCGTTTCTGTATTCCAGTGAAGTTGCATATTTGGTGCAACTTCACGAACAGCCATTAATACCGCTGGATCTCCGAAAACAATTGCATCTACATTTACCTCATTTAAAAAGGCAACGTAGTCCGTTAATTCTTCCACTTTATCATTGTGGAACATCGCATTCATTGCAACGTATACTTTCACACCATTTTCATGTGCAATGTTTACAGCTTGTTTCACATCTTCACGTGAAAACTCTCCTGCCAAACGTAAACCAAACTTTTGTTCACCAACCATTACTGCATCTGCCCCTGCTTTCACAAGAGGTTCAATATCCGCCACCGCTCTAGGCGTTACTAACAATTCAGGTTTCTTCATACTTTTGTCACCCTCTCTTTTTACTTACAGCCACTCCATCGCCAATTGGGAAAATCGTTGTATCATATCCTTCATGGTTCATAAGCCATTCATTGTACGTCTTAATACGACGAATCAAACCACGCGTACGTCTATTTTCAATTTTCTCTTTTGTCGTTACAAGACCATGGTACATAACGTTATCTGAAATAATAACGCCACCAGGATTTAATAACGGTTCGTATAAGTCAAAAAAGCGACGATACTGCCCTTTCGCTGCATCAATAAAAATAACATCAAATGTTCCATGTTCTTTCACTTGTTCGCCCGTTTCTAAAGCATCACCGTAAATAACAGAAATACGGTCTGTTACCGAGGAACGTTCTATATATTCAAGTGCCTTTTCATATCGTTCACGATTGCGCTCTACTGTCACAATGCGAGAGTTCGGAATAGCTTGCATCATACGAATACTAGAATAACCGATTGCTGTTCCAAGTTCTAAAATACTTTCCGGTCCAATTAAACGTAAAAATTGCAGCATAAATTCCATCCCAAGTCGATCCATAATCGGCACATGGTTTTCAGTTGCATACTCTTCCATTTCAAGAATTAATTTATCTTTTGGATCAATAAATGATAATAGGTACTCGTTAACTGCATCCTCCATAATTGGTCCTCCTTATTTACATGGAGAAGTGCCTCTATGACGCGTCAACCTTTGTCTTTTCACACATAGAATGCAATAAAAATACAAGCCAGTTTCACCCTTAGTTTGTACGTCCCGTTTTGATATTAAAAACGATTCTTCTGCCAGTTTTTAACCCGATATATTTTACCATAAAAAAGAGGGATGTGCGACTTTTTTCGCTACCCCTCCCCATTTCACTGTTTTTTCGTAATGTATTTTTGCTTTAATGCATTATGTTCTTCTAATGTTTTCGCATAATACACTTCACCACTTGGTGCAGCTAAGAAATAATAATAATCTGTTTGCGCAGGATCTAACGCTGCTTCCACTGAATGTTTACCAGAGTTTGCAATCGGTCCAACCGGCAATCCTTTCACAACATACGTATTGTACGGTGAGTTTACTTTCAAGTCTTCGTATAATACACGTTGTTTATGCTTTCCAAGCGCGTATAATACCGTCGGATCCGTTTGAAGCGGCATACCTTTCGCTAAACGATTATAGAAAACACTAGAGATTTTCTGGCGATCAGTAAAGCCAGTGGCCTCTTCTTCAATAAGTGAAGACAACGTGAGAAGTTGATGAACATCCCAGTTCTTCGCTTTCATTTTCGCCTCATTTTGAACAATGATTGCATTTGTTTTCTCTAGCATTGGAATTACAATTTCCTCTAGCGTCGTATCTTTCTTATAGAATGAGTACGTCGCAGGATATAAATAACCTTCTAATGGGTATTTAATATTACTATCAAAGATTTTATCCGTTAATAACTTCGGATACTTTTGCTGCATTTTTTGAATAAATGCTTTATCGTTTAATTGACGCGTAACATCATCTTTATTCCACTTTAGTTCTGCCGCAATCGTTTCTGCAATTTCAGTTATTTGCGCCCCTTCTTTGATCGTCACTTTATAAAGAGCTGGGCGATGCACGTTGCCAGATGACATTTGTTCGATAACATCTTTAGCATCCATCGAAGGATTTAATAAATATGTACCTGCTTGTAAACTTTTCGATTTAGCCTTTGTATAAAAACTAAAAACTGTACCGTTTTTCACAGCACCTTTTTCTTCTAAAATTTCTCCAATTTTACTTGTAGATGATCCTTTCGGAATTTCTACCTCGATCTCTTTTTTATCCCCGCTATCAACCGGTCCTAATGCCGATAAAATATACGCATAGACTGAACCACAAACTAAAAGCAGTGCAATAATCGAAAATAAAAAGATGCGTCTACGCTTCTTTTTCACTTGATTCTCTATCAAAACATTTCCTCCTTACTTAATTGTAGACCGTATGTACACCTTTCTATACAGCACGATGTAAAAACGCAACAAATTCACTTATCTTTTTAATAGACACTTTATTTTTCTACAATCCGTCTCATTATACTACAAAGACTTACACAGTTTCGACAAAAAATCTTTCATTTTACATATAAATACAAAAAAAGATGGACTGTATGTCGTCCATCTTTTCAGTACTTATTCTTCTTCTTCTTGCTCATCAGCAAGAGTGTTAAACATTTCTTGTACCATTTCCCACTCTTCTTCAGATTCAATTGAAAGTAATGTTCCGCCCTCGTCTTCACTTTGCTCGTATGCCATTGCATCGAAGATTTGGTCTCCATCTTCGTCTACTTCACCGATTGGAGAGAAGACTACGTATGATTTTTTGCCGAATTTTTCAGCATCAAAAGTGAAAATAATTTCACATAAATGTTCGTTTCCTTTTTCGTCTACAATTGTAATTTGATTTTCTTCCATTTTGGTCACCTCTTATTTACTATCTAAAAATCCTTGTAAGATTACGACTGCAGCCATCTTATCGATTACCTGTTTTCGCTTCTTACGGCTTACATCAGCTGAAATGAGCAGACGTTCCGCTGCCATCGTCGACAAACGCTCGTCCCACATTACAACTTCTAATTGTAACAGATTTCGCAGGTTTTCTGCAAATTGCTGGCACGCTTCACCACGCGGGCCAATTGTACCATTCATATTTTTAGGTAAACCCACTACTATTTTGTCCACATTGTACTGTTTTACTAACTCAGAAATACGATCAAAACCAAAGTGGCCTCGTTCTTCGTTAATCCTGATTGTTTCCAGTCCTTGTGCTGTCCAGCCCATTTCATCGCTCATTGCAACACCGACTGTTTTAGTACCAACATCTAAACCTAATATCCGCATAAACTACTCCTCACGATGATGTTTCAAGTAAGACTTCACAAGCTCTTCAATCAACTCATCACGTTCAAGCTTGCGAATGATGCTTCGTGCATCTTTATGGCGAGGTATGTATGCTGGGTCTCCACTTAATAAATAACCGACGATTTGGTTAATCGGATTATAACCTTTTTCTTGAAGTGCATCATACACAGTTAAAAGTACATCATTTACATGGACACTCTGTTTTTCATCTTGAATGCTAAACTTCATTGTTTTATCAAAACCGTCCATTTCAAGCACCTCACTTGTAAGTAGTAAGTATAGGGAGAAGAACTTCTCCTCTCCCTACCATTGTACACTACTATCTCTTTATTTTGAAACAGATTTAACGTACTCTTGTACAAATGCTAAAGCTTCCTCTACTTGCGCTGGGTTTTTACCACCTGCTTGAGCCATGTCAGGACGGCCACCACCGCCGCCTCCACAACGAGAAGCTACTTCTTTCACAAGTTTACCTGCATGGTAACCTTGACTAATTAAATCTTTCGTTACGCCAGCTAAAATATTTACTTTATCGTCATTTACAGACGCTAATACAACAACTGCAGACTCTAATTTATTTTTAAGGTCGTCCATCATTGTACGTAAGTTGTTCATATCTGCAACATTTACTTTCGCCGCTAATACGTTCACGCCATCAACTGTCATTACTGAATCAGTTAAGTTTCCAGCTTCGATATTGCTTAATTTCGCAGCAAGAGATTCGTTTTCTTTTTGAAGTTGTTTTACTTCAGCAAATAAACCATCTACTCTTGTTAAAATATCTTTCGGATTTGTTTTCATTTTTCCTGCTGCTTCTTTTAATAAACCTACTTGATCGTTCATTAATTCATATGCAGATTTACCAGTTACCGCCTCAATACGACGTGTTCCTGCACCGATACCAGACTCGGCAACAATTTTGAAAATACCGATAGAAGCTGTGTTATCAACGTGACAACCACCGCAAAGTTCTAAGCTGTAATCGCCTACTTGTACAACGCGTACAACATCTCCGTATTTTTCACCGAATAATGCCATTGCGCCCATTTCTTTCGCTTCTTCGATTGATTTTTGAGAAATCTCAACGTTAATACTTTCCCAAATTTTCTCGTTTACGATACGCTCAATTTTTTCTAATTCGTCAGCTTGTACTTGACCGAAGTGAGAGAAGTCAAAGCGTAAACGTTCAGAAGTTACAAGAGAACCTGCTTGGTTAACGTGTGTTCCAAGTACATCTTTTAACGCTTGGTGTAGTAAGTGAGTTGTTGTATGGTTTTTCACAACGCTACTACGGTTTTTCGTATCGATAACAGCTTTTACAGCCGCATCTTTCGTTAATGTACCTTCTTCCACAACTACTTTGTGTAAGTTTTGACCATTTGGTGCTTTTTGTACATCTTTTACAACAACTTTCACGCCATCAGCAAGAAGGTAACCACGGTCTGCAATTTGCCCACCGCTCTCAGCGTAGAATGGCGTTACATCAAGCATTAATTGTCCTTCTTCACCTGCTTGTAGGCTATCTGTGTACTCACCATTTTTCACAAGTGCAACAACATTACTTTCTGTTGCAACTGTACCGTAACCAACGAATTCGCTCGCTACTTTAACTTCACCAAGTACACCGCCTTGAACTTGCATAGAGTCAACGTCTTGACGAGCAGCACGTGCACGCTCACGTTGTTTCTCCATTTCATTTTCAAAGCCTGCTTGATCAACTGTCATACCAGCTTCTTCTGCATATTCTTCTGTTAATTCAATCGGGAAACCGTACGTGTCGTATAGACGGAACGCATCCACGCCAGAAATAACAGTTGTTTCTTCTTCTTTCGCTTTTGCAATTACTTCAGCTAAAATTGATTCACCATCATGAAGTGTTTCATGGAAACGCTCTTCTTCATTCTTCACAACTTTTGCGATGAAATCTTTCTTTTCAAGTACTTCTGGATAGAAGTCTTTCATTACTTCTCCAACAACCGGTACTAATTCAAACATGAATGGACGGTTGATATTTAATTTCTTAGAATAACGAACAGCGCGGCGTAATAAACGACGTAATACATAACCACGGCCTTCGTTAGATGGAAGAGCACCGTCACCAACAGCGAATGTTACTGTACGGATATGGTCAGCAATTACTTTAAACGCCATATCTTTTTCTAAATCGCCATTACGATATTTCTCACCAGAAATTGATTCTGTTGCACCAATCATCGGCATGAATAGATCTGTATCAAAGTTCGTAGGTACATCTTGAACGATAGATGTCATACGCTCTAGACCCATCCCTGTATCGATGTTTTTCTTAGGAAGCGGCGTATATGAACCGTCTGGGTTATGATTAAATTGAGAGAATACAAGGTTCCATACTTCTAAGTAACGCTCGTTTTCTCCGCCCGGATATAATTCTGGGTCACTAAAGTCATTACCGTAAGCTTCACCGCGGTCATAGAAAATCTCTGTATTCGGTCCACTTGGTCCTTCACCGATATCCCAGAAGTTTTCTTCTAAACGGATGATGCGTTCTTTTGGAACACCCATTTTCTCATTCCAAATCGTGAATGCTTCTTCATCTTCTGGATGAATTGTAACAGATAGTAATTCTTTATCGAATCCGATCCACTTGTCACTCGTTAGAAATTCCCAAGCCCAAGTAATTGCTTCTTCTTTGAAGTAATCACCGATTGAGAAGTTCCCTAACATTTCAAAGAATGTATGGTGACGAGCCGTTTTCCCAACGTTTTCAATATCGTTTGTACGAATTGATTTTTGTGCATTTGTAATACGTGGGTTTTGCGGGATTACACGTCCGTCAAAATATTTCTTTAATGTTGCTACACCACTGTTAATCCATAGAAGAGATGGATCTTCATGTGGAACTAGTGATGCACTAGGTTCTACTGCATGTCCTTTTTCTTGGAAAAAGTCTAAAAACATTTGACGAATTTGTGCGCCTGTTAGTTGTTTCATTGTATTTTCCTCCTTAAATATAAAAAACTCCCGCCCCTATAAAAGGGACGAGAGTTAACTCGCGAATACCACCCTAATTATGAATTGATTATTATAACAATCAATTCATCACCTCATGGTGCCGTAACGTGGCAAGACGGCAGTGATTAGCTGCTCTCAGGATTAGCTTTCTGTTACCCTTCATTTAAAGCTCCTTTCAGCCAGTGGAAGCTTCTCTCTACAAATGGACTGTAACGTACTTGTTCCGTCATTGATTTAATGTATTATATGACTAAATATAATAGAATTCTCTTAAGTTTGTCAATGTAGATAATCATTTATATTGTATCAATTACTTATTACTCATAGTTATTCTACTGTTCATTCTTAACAGCCTTTAAATATATTATGCATTTATTACTAAATAGGAATCGCCTCACAAAAAATACTTTATACATTTTTCTAAATATTACATTATTTGTTACACTTAAATTATTAACAATAAAGGAGCGATTACAATGACAACTTTATTGAATCAAGCTAAAGAAATGTTAACAACTGATGAAAAAATCCTTTTTTATGCAGCATGCTCATTAAATATATTTATATACCGTTCCGTCGCAAGGCCAGGACTGTTAATCTTAACGAACAAAAGGCTCTTCTTTTATGGCCCTGACGTAAGCAAAAACCCAATATTTGAAGAGTACTCTTTCGCAAACATTTTTAATCTAAAAGAACAGAAGCATCTTTTCAGCAATCAAATTGTATTTATGTATGATACGGAATGGAAAAAAATAAAACATATTCAAACAAATGATGTAAGCTCTCTCGTTCAACAAATACACGAGCAACTCTCTAAATAATTATAGCCCTCTACTTTTATAAGTAGAGGGCTTTTATATTACACATCTTCTTTTTTCCAAAGAGGCCTTACATGAACAATCACTGTACGAATGACAGCTAAAACAGGAACTGATATTAATAATCCTACAATTCCTGCCACTTCTCCTCCAACTAGTAATGCAAGCATAATGATCACAGGGTGCATACGAAGCGACTTACCAACGATGTAAGGAGATAAAATGTTACTTTCCAAAAATTGCAAAATAGCAATTGTAATCCCCGCCTTAATGAGTAAGCTCGTTGATACCGTTGCCGCAATCATCAACGTGGGAATCGCCCCTAAAATAGGACCAAAGTACGGGATTATATCCGTTACCCCAATAATAATGCCGAGCAGCAATGGATATTTCATACCGATAAACCAAAAAGAAAGAACAGATACTCCCCCTAATACTAAGCAAACAAATAACTGTCCTCGAATATAACTTCCGAGTGATTTATCAATTTCTTTCGCAAGCATTTGACCCGTACCACGCCACTTACTCGGAACTAATTTCCAAAAGATATGATAAAACTCACCGTAATCTTTTAATATGTAAAATACAATGAATGGAATTAAGAAAATAATGAGTAACGAATCCAGTACACCACGAGCTGTGCTCATGACTTTATTTAAAAGCGCTTGGATCTTCGTTTCTACACCACCAAAAATTTGTTTCACCTTTTCATGAATAAATGATGGGAAATTCGCTGTTTGTTCCGTTACCCCATCCATCCAAGAATCGTACATTTTTGTAAACTGCGGAAATTGTTCATTAATCTCTTGCAACTGCTTAATAACAATTGGCGTTCCTTTATAAATTCCATAGCCAATCCCGCCGAAGAAAAGTACGTAAATGAGCAAAATGGCAAGTGTGCGAGGCATCCCTTCTTTATGGATTTTTTCAATTAAAGGATGCAATAAGTACGCAATGAAACACGCGATAAGAAACGGTGTAATTGCCACTTTAAATACAAAAATAATCGGTGCCCATAATGGCTTAATTTTTAAAAAGACAAGCAAACAAAGAAAAACGAGTAACAATAATCCTAAACGATATATCCAAATAATTTTAAGATTCTTCACACGAAAAACCTCCTCCACCTTTATTTTGAAAATAAATAGGTTAGGTTATGTGCAAAAGTTTTAAAATCTTTTTATACAGACCATACTGTTTTTTAAAGACGTACATATATTTAACATAATAAGGACAACCACCCCTGAAAATACAAAATGTCAAAATATAATCAGGAGGGCTCATAATGGTCTTATTTATGCTTGTATTATCCGCACTTTTTATGCTTCTTGAATGGATTTGTATCGGGTTTGGTATTTGGAAAGGCTTCTTTATTCGCTCCTCGCGAAAAGAAAGAGCGAAGCACTTATGGCATTATGGAATGCTTGGCGTTGGATGTTACGGTTTATCTTATCTCTTCTCTGAAATCGGACTTTTATATTTGCATACAAGCGCATAAAAAAAACTCCCTTATCATGAAGGGAGTTTTTTACACCTTATAAATAAGACTTAATCATCTTACGTGCTTTTTTCACATTGCGTTTTGAGAATACATCTTGTTTGCGAGCATATTGATACGCTGCAGCTCCAACACCTAATGCGATTAATGAATTGCGTAGATTCAAAGTAAATCCCCCTTTTCGTTATCCGATCGTTCTTTCATTATCATCAAATAAATCATCAAGAGAGCTTAATGAACCATCTTCCTCTACTTGATGTGTATGGATTTTCCCCTTTGAAACCGATAATTCGATATAACAATTCCAGCAATAAAATTGGTTGACACCTATTTTTCCGATGTCTTTCCCTTTGCAATTTGGACAACTGAACATATGGCTTTCATCTCCTTACAGTCTCCCAGATTCTATTCGCCATTATGTCCAAACTGCATTCATTTATACATTGCTAGAGCCTTCCAACGTTATACGTTTGAAAGTTTCATTATATAATTTCACCTTGTTACATGAAATCATACGGTGAAATGTTTTCCACGTCCATTTCTTCACCATTAACCGTCACCAACTGCACTTCGCCTTGTGATTCTTGCAATCGACCAGCTAAAGTCGTTTGACGCATTGCATCATCAAGACGATTTACACCGGATTGAAAAGCTGCTTCCTCCCCGCAAATAATAAGGAATTTCTTACTCCTTGTAATACCCGTGTAAATTAAATTACGACGTAACATACGGTTATAGCTTTTTACAATCGGCATAATAACAATCGGAAATTCACTACCTTGTGATTTATGAATCGAGCAGCAATATGCATGTGTAATTTGATTTAAATCTGGCTTTGTATAGGTTACTTCAATCCCATCAAATGAAACGATAATCATATCTTGTTGCTCAACGTTTTCTTTCGCATAAAACACCGAAACGATTTCTCCGATATCACCATTAAACACTTGGCTCTCTGGCTGATTAACGAGTTGCAGTACTTTATCACCTCTGCGGTATACAACATCACCGTAAGCAATTTCTTTACTCTTTTCTTTTTTCGGATTAAACACTTCTTGCAATGCTTCATTCAGCACATTAATACCAGCAGGCCCACGGTACATCGGCGCTAATACTTGTACATCTCTTGCACTAAATCCTTTTGTCTTGGCATTTTCACATACTTTTTTTACAACTTCAACGATTTGGGCTCCTGTACAGCTGATAAATGAACGATCTTTTTTATTTTGCGCTAAATCTGGTGGAAGTGTTCCGTCTTTTATCGCATGGGCAAGTTGAATAACAGATGACCCTTCCGCTTGACGATAAATTTCTGTAAGCTTGACCGTTGGAACCGCACCTGCATTCAATAAATCTTTTAACACTTGTCCAGGTCCTACAGATGGCAACTGATCTTCATCACCTACAACGATAACTTGAATATTTGTCGGAAGTGACTTGAATAGCTGATTTGCAAGCCAAATGTCAACCATTGAAAACTCATCAATAATGAGTAACTTTCCTTGTACTGGATCGGTTTCATTACGCTGGAAAGACCCTTCTGGCGTCCAACCGAGCAGACGATGAATTGTGCACGCCGGAAGCCCTGTCGATTCACTCATTCGCTTCGCTGCTCTTCCAGTTGGAGCCGTTAATAATATTGGAAATGGATTATCATCACTATATTCATTCGGATTTAAGGATACTCCGTGAAGTGATGCATACATTTCAACAATTCCTTTAATAACTGTTGTTTTCCCCGTTCCTGGTCCACCTGTTAATAACATCATCGGCTTATGAAGTGCAGTTTGAACTGCTTCTTGCTGAAGCGGCGCATACTGCACCTTTAGCTGTTCTTCAATTTCTCCTAATGTTTTTAACACTTCTGCTTCAGGGAATGCCGGGGTTTCTTCTTGATTCATAAGACGACGAATTGACTTTACAACGCCTTTCTCAGAATAGAATAAAGAAGCTAAATACACTCGCTCTTCTTCTATTATGACTTTCCCTTCACTTTGCATCATTTCAACGCAGCCTACAATATCTTCCTCAGTCACTCTGCCTTCTTGATTATTTAAAAGTGACATCGTTTCTCTTACAAGCTGACCTTTTTCCATATACACGTGACCGAGTTGTAATGAAATATTCTCTAACGTATAAAAACACCCTGCACGTACACGGTCGTCATGATTGCCCGTTATTCCGATTGCACGCCCTATATCATCTGCTCTTCCAAACCCAATTCCGTCCACTTCTTCAATAAGCTTATATGGATTATTACGAATCACTTCTAATGTCATCTCTTTATATTGCTGATAAATTTTAATAGAAAGTTTTGTTCCAAAACCGTAGCCATTTAAAAAACTCATCACTTTCTCTAGCCCTTGATGCTCAATAATCGTCTCATATATTTCCTGCGCTTTTTGCTTGTTTACAACACCATTTAACGCATCGGGATCATCCATAATTTTAGAAATCGCATGCTCACCTAGATGATCAACGATTTTTTCGGCTGTACGCTTTCCAATCCCTTTAAATAAATCGCTTGCTAAATATTGCACCATACCTGCTTTTGTTTGTGGCAATTCTTTCTTAAACGTTTCAACTAAATATTGTTTCCCATACTTTGGGTGGTCTTTAAAATGACCTGTTAATGTAAACACTTCATCTTCATGCATACGGGGAAAATGACCGTTTATCATTACTTTTTTTTCGTCGTATGTTTCATTCGTTTCAATGACTTTCATACTGACAACGGAATAGAGGTTTTCTTCGTTGTGGAAAATGGTATGAAGAACTTGCGCTTTTATAAATTTTTTCTCTTCCTCAAACAAATCCATTGCATGTTGATTTCCCATATTTCCTCTCCTTTCCGAGTTCTTTTCACTTTAATGAGCAGTACATCCCCCACCTCTTTCACAATCTTTAGATGAGGGGTAACTGCGCATTAAACTATAATTTCACTTTATTCAGCTTCTTGCTCTAATAAACGAATACCATTACCAGCTAAAAAGTGGTCTGGCTGAATTTCAGTCGCTTTCTTAAATAAAGTAAGAGCTTTCTCGTTATCTTCTTCGAATACGTACGCAACACCTAAATTATAATACGCATCTGCATGCTCTTCATCCATTTCTAATACCTTTTCAAAATAAGGTTTTGCCTCTTGAATATGTTCTAGTCGCGCGAAGCAAAGTCCGCATTGGAAAACAGCTTCTACATCGTCTTTATCTAATTCCGTCGCTCTTTGTAAAAATGGAAGTGCAAGACGATCATTTCCAAGTTGCACATGTGTGATACCTAACATAAATGTTACATCCGCTGATTGTAATCCCGCTTGCATCGCTTGTTCAAATACACCCTTCGCCTCTGCAAATTGCTCTTGACCGTAATATACGTTTCCTAGACCATAATAAGCAGCCGCAGATTTATCATCTAATTCTAATGCACGTTTATAAAATAAAATTGCTCGCTCACTATCACCTAATGCATCTAATAAATTCGCAAAGTTAATGTATCCAAGCGCATCTTTCGGATTTTCTTCGATTGCTTCTGTGAAATTTTTAGCTGCTTCTTCCCAGTTTCCTTCTCGCATATATTTAATACCTGTTTCAAGTTTGTTTGACATGTCCTTCACCTCTACAACAAATTATAACAAAGAATGTATTTTCCAAGCGAACAAAAATTCGCTTTATGTAAAAGAAACCTCTAACCGCTAATCGGCAGAGGCTTCTCGTGTTATCCTAAATAATCTAATTTCTTACCACTATGATATACTTCATCAATTGTAGCGCCGCCTAAGCACTCATCTCCATCATAGAAAACAACTGCTTGGCCTGGCGTAATCGCACGAATTGGCTCATCACAAAGAATACGAACTGTATTTTCATCAACGATTTGAACCGTTACTTTATTGTCTGCTTGACGATAACGGAATTTCGCTGTACACGTAAATTCTTTTTCCTTCGCTTTATTACTTACCCAGCCTACATTCGTAGCAATAACTTCATCACCATATAGAAGTTCGTTATGGAATCCTTGGTCAACATATAAAATGTTTTCTTTCAAGTTTTTTCCAACAGCAAACCATGGATCACCATTACCACCAATACCAAGACCATGACGTTGTCCAATTGTATAGTACATTAAACCATCATGTTTCCCTTTTACTTCACCAGATAATGTTTGCATCACACCTGGTTGCGCTGGTAAATAGTTACTTAAGAAATCTTTAAAGTTACGCTCACCGATGAAGCAAATACCAGTACTATCTTTCTTCGCTGCTGTCGCTAAACCAGCTTCTGTCGCCATCTCGCGAATTTGTGGTTTCTTTAATTCACCTAATGGGAACATTGTTTTTGATAATTGCTCTTGGCTTAATTGATTTAAGAAATATGTTTGATCTTTATTGTCATCAACGCCGCGAAGCATTTTATATTCGCCGTCCATATAAGCAACACGTGCATAATGGCCTGTTGCTACATAATCAGCACCAAGTGCAATTGCATGCTCTAAAAATGCTTTAAATTTAATTTCTTTGTTACACATTACATCTGGGTTTGGTGTACGACCAGCTCGGTACTCATCTAAAAAGTACGTAAATACTTTATCCCAGTATTGTTTTTCAAAGTTTACTGCATAATACGGAATGCCGATTTGGTTACACACTTCAATTACATCATTGTAATCTTCTGTTGCTGTGCAGACACCATTTGCATCTGTATCATCCCAGTTTTTCATAAAAATTCCGATTACATCATAACCTTGCTCTTTTAATAAAAGAGCTGCTACAGATGAATCGACGCCACCGGACATCCCGATGACAACGCGTGTTTCGTGAGGTAGTTTGTTCATCATGTCACCTCCCATGCTAATTTTGTGTTAATCGCTTCACGATTTTCACTGTTTCGTACGCCGCTTTTTCAATTTGCTCTTTCGTATTTCCAAGACCGAAACTAAAGCGTACGGATGAACGTATTTGATCGGAGTCTTTTCCGAACATCGCCACTAATACATGTGATGGGTCAATCGAACCAGCTGTACAAGCAGAACCACTTGATACTGCGATGCCAGCTAAGTCTAAGTTTACAAGAAATGGTTCAATATTCATTCCTGTAAAACTTACATTAAACACATGTGGTAAGCGATATTCCAAGTTTCCGTTTACCTCGAAAGTAATGTCTTCATTTTTGAAGACAGATACCATTATATCTTTAAACTCTTCATATTGGGCATTTTTTTGCTCACGAGTTTTTTCAGTTATCAAAATTGCTTGCTGCAGTCCGGCAATACTAGGTACATTTTCAGTACCAGCACGGCGTTTTCTTTCTTGCTCTCCGCCTATTAATAACGGTTCAAACTTCACATTTGCACCAGCATATAGGAACCCGACACCTTTTGGCCCGTTAATTTTGTGAGCTGAAATTGATAATAAATCAATTCCAAATTCTTTCACATCAATCGATAATAAACCGTAGGCTTGTACAGCATCTGTGTGGAAATAAGCTTGATGTTCTTTTAACAGCTTACCTATTTCCGCAATTGGTTGCATTGTCCCTACTTCATTATTCCCGAACATAATAGATACAAGAATCGTCTCTTCTGTTAGTGCCTTTTGTATGTCAGAAACTTGAACACGCCCTGTTTCATCAACAGGTAAATACGTCACTTCAAATCCTTCACGCTTTAACAATTCACACGTATGCAAAATCGCATGATGTTCAATTTGCGTTGTAATAATGTGGTTACCTTTGTGACGATTCGCGCGCGCTACACCTATAAGTGCTAAATTATCAGCTTCTGTACCACCGCTCGTGAATATAATTTCATTTGGACTCGCGTGAATGCTACGTGCACACACACGTCTCGCCTCATCTACCGCATGGCGCGTTTGACGCCCATAAAAGTGAATACTAGACGGGTTTCCAAATATTTCTGTCATATATGGAATCATCTTTTCGACCACTTCTGGGTGAGTCGGAGATGTCGCAGCATGATCTAAGTAAATGCGTTCCATTAAATCTCCTTCTTTCCAAATCGTTTCACAAGGAATTAAATGTAAAACATATAGCCCCCGTGATTTTCTTCCTCATAACGTACTAAATCTTCTAAAGTTGTACTATCTAATACTTCTTGCACCGCATCACGAACACGCATCCATAATTGGCGTTGTGCTGGTTCTTCTTCTTCTATCATTTCTACAACACTAATTGGACCCTCTAGTACACGGATTACATCTCCAGCTGTAATGTTGACTGGCTGATCAGATAATACATATCCGCCATATGCCCCGCGCGTACTCTTTACAAGACGAGCGTTACGGAGTGGTGAAATTAATTGCTCTAAATAATGCTCAGATAGGTCATGTGCCTGCGCTATTGATTTTAATGAAATTGGGCCTTCACCAAACTTTTTTGCAAGGTCGATCATAATTGTTAAGCCGTAGCGGCCTTTCGTTGAAATCTTCATCTATTTGCACCTCATTTCAAATTTTCACTTCTATTGGTTATATCCTATTTATAAAAGAACACAATTTAAAATCCTATGAAATTATAGCATAATATAGTATTATAAGAAATTTCAACTTGTGTATCAAAATGATAACATAAAATCACATTGAAAAACTCGGAAATTATTACAATTGAAAGAAAAATGAAAATATTAATATTCATTTTTCCCACAAAACAGCATCCTATTTCAAATTTCATCAAAAAAAATGATACGATAGAATGAGATTATACATTAAGGGAGAGGGTCAAATGAAACAACCACTCGCACATCGAATGCGCCCTACAAATATTCAAGAAATTATCGGACAACAACATTTAGTTGGTGAAGGCAAGATTTTATGGCGAATGGTCCAAGCAAATCATTTTCAATCAATGATTTTATATGGTCCTCCAGGCACAGGAAAAACATCAATCGCTAGCGCAATTGCAGGAAGTACTGGAACCCCGTTTCGCCTCTTAAACGCTGTTACTCATAATAAAAAAGATATGGAAGTTGTCATACAAGAAGCGAAGATGCATCGACACCTCGTTTTAATTTTGGATGAAGTTCATAGGCTAGATAAAGCGAAGCAAGACTTTCTATTACCCCATTTAGAAAGCGGACTTCTTACTTTAATTGGTGCAACGACAAGCAATCCATTCCATGCTATTAATTCTGCTATTCGAAGTCGTTGTCAAATTTTCGAATTACACGCATTAACAGAAGATGATATTTTAATTGGCTTAAAACGAGCGCTTGAAGATAACGAAAAAGGGCTTGGGGAATATGATGTAACTGTCACGGCTGAAGCATTACATCACTTTGCAAATGCATCAGGCGGTGATATGCGCTCAGCTTATAATGCACTTGAACTAGCTGTTTTATCTAGCTTTACAACTGACGATAAAGCTGCGGAAATTACACTTGAAATTGCTGAAGAATGTTTACAGAAAAAGAGTTTCGTTCACGACAAAGGTGGCGATGCTCACTATGACGTTCTATCTGCTTTTCAAAAATCAGTACGCGGAAGTGATGTGAACGCCGCACTTCATTATTTAGCACGTCTTATTGAAGCAGGTGACTTACAAAGCATCGGTAGACGTCTGCTTATTATGGCATATGAAGATATAGGACTTGCTAGCCCACAAGCTGGACAACGTACACTTGCAGCAATTGAATCAGCTGAACGAGTCGGCTTCCCAGAGGCACGCATACCACTTGCAAATGCCGTTATCGAGCTTTGCTTATCACCAAAATCAAATTCAGCTTATAAAGCGCTTGATGCTGCATTACACGATTTGCGTAACGGTCAAACAGGTGACATTCCAAGTCATTTAAAAGATAGTCATTACAAAGGCGCCGAATCGTTAGGTAGGGGTATCGGATACTTGTATCCACACGATCAGCCAAATGGGTGGGTACAACAACAATACTTACCTGATAAAATTAAAAACAAGCAATATTACAAACCGAAAACGACAGGAAAATTTGAACAAGCACTTTCTACAGTTTATGAAAGATTACAAAGTTCGCATAAAACGAAAAATAAAGGGTAATATAAGCGAAAACGTCACCATTACGGAGGCTTCGCTTATGAAAACACGTCAAGATGCATGGACAAAAGAAGACGATCTCCTGTTAGCTGAAACTGTTTTACGACATATTCGCAGTGGAAGTACACAAATAAAAGCATTCGATGAAGTTGGTGATACATTAAACCGAACTTCAGCAGCTTGTGGCTTTAGATGGAATGCTGAAGTAAGACCATATTATGAAGATGCGGTGCAAATTGCAAAAAAACAACGTAAAGAATTAAAGCGTTCGGAAGCTAAAATAGAAAAAGAGCAGTTCACACAAACTCGGCAACTCGTAATCGATGCCGAGTTTTCAGAAGATATTGCCCCAAATAAACAAGATCTTACAATGCAAAATGTCATCTCATTTTTGCAAAACTTGGAACACAATAACCCTTCACTCGCAAAGTTACAAACTGAAAATGACGTATTACAAGATCAGCTCACTTCCCTGAAAAAAACGAATAATGAACTTGAAGCAAAATTAGCTGTTCTCACAAAAAAACAACAAGCAATCGAAGAAGATTATGCAATGCTTGTTAGAATTATGGATCGTGCTCGAAAACTTGTTTCGGTCGAAGAACAAGAAGAGCAAATTGCTCCGATTTTCAAAACCGATCAAAATGGAAATTTAGATATTATATATTCTGCAGAAAATTAAAAACAGGGATGCCACTTTTTCAACTAAGTGACATCCCTATTTTTTCCCCCTTAGTGAAACAGCACCACATTAAATGAAATTATATTAACGATTCGACATCAATATTTCTTTAAAACATACAAAAAGCATATACCCCAGGCGGATATATGCTTTCTTTTTTATTCTTGCCCTACACGCTTCACTTCTACGTTTTTAATACGTTCACGTACAACGTGACTCGCCATAATTAAACCAGCCACAGATGGTACAAATGCATTTGAAGAAGGCGGTAATTTCGCTTTACGAATTTTTGCATTTTCGTCTGGTACGATTTCTTTACGTACTTCTTCACGAATTACGATTGGGTTTTCGTCAGAGAAGACAACTTTTACACCTTTTTTAATACCATCTTTACGAAGCTTCGTACGAATTACTTTCGCAATTGGATCTGTATGTGTTTTAGAAATGTCCGCAATACGGAAACGAGTTGGGTCCATTTTATTTGCCGCACCCATACATGAGATAATTTTGATTTTACGACGTAAACATTGCTTAATTAAATGAATTTTGAACGTAATCGTATCAGATGCATCTACTACGAAATCTAAACCGTGTTTAAAAAACTCTTCATATGTTTCATCTGTATAAAACATCTCTAGTCCAATTACTTCACATTCTGGATTAATGTCTGCAATACGCTCTTTCATTAATTCTACTTTTGAACGTCCTACAGTAGATACTAACGCGTGGATTTGACGGTTTACGTTTGTAATATCTACAACGTCTTTATCAACTAATACAAGACGTCCTACGCCAGAACGTGCTAACGCTTCTGCCGAAAATGACCCTACGCCGCCAATTCCTAAAATACCGACTGTACTATTTTTTAATATTTCAAGGCCTTCTTTTCCAAAGGCTAATTCATTACGTGAAAATTGATGTAACATTCAGCTCTACACTCCTATTACAAAAATGGTCTACCATGTATTCTAGCGTTTTTCCGACTATTTGTATAGAAAAAGTTATAGAATTCCTAAAAATACATATTCAAAGAGAAAAAATAAAACATAAGACCACTAGCTGAACCAGACTTTTTTTAACTTCCTCTTCAATATACGTTTAAAAAGGAGGATTCAGATGGCCGAGCAGATCGAGGCACTGTCGCCAGGAGGATTGCAGCGTAGCTTTACTACTCGAGCACCGGACTAGCATACGTAACGATGAGCTGCGACAGTTATCTGAACCGAACTTTTTAAATAAACTCTTCAATATACGTTTAAAAAGGAGGAGCGCAGTGTAGCTTTACTACTCGAGCACCGGACTAGCATACGTAACGATGAGCTGCGACAGTTATCTGAACCGGACTTTTTAAACAACCTTTCAAAAAAAGCCTAGATGGGGTTAGTATAACCATCTAGACTCTATTTTTACTTCTCTTCTTTCACGCTCAATTTTAAGCTTAGCTCTTCAAGCTGAGCTTCTGCAACTGGGCTTGGCGCTTCTGTTAACAAGCAGCTTGCGCTTGCTGTTTTCGGGAATGCAATTGTATCACGAAGGTTCGTACGACCTGCAAGTAACATAACAAGACGGTCTAAACCTAATGCAATTCCGCCGTGTGGTGGTGTACCGTATTCGAATGCTTCTAATAAGAATCCGAATTGTTCTTGCGCTTCTTCTTGTGAGAATCCAAGTGCTTTGAACATTTTTTCTTGTACGTCACGCTCGTAAATACGAAGTGATCCACCACCAAGCTCATAACCGTTTAATACAAGGTCATATGCTTGTGCACGTGCTTTTTCTGGCGCTGTTTCTAATAACTCAACGTCTTCACGGAATGGCATTGTGAATGGGTGGTGAGCTGCGAAGTAACGATCTGCATCTTCATCGTACTCAAGAAGTGGCCAATCTGTTACCCATAGGAAGTTAAATTTACTTTCGTCAATTAACTCAAGCTCTTTACCTAGACGTAAACGAAGTGCACCTAAGCTATCTGCAACAACGCTCTTTTTATCTGCTACGAATAGTAATAAGTCGCCAGCATTAGCTTCTAATGTACTCATTAACACGTTTGCATCTTCTTCACCGAAGAATTTTGCAATCGGTCCTTTTAGGCCATCTTCTTCAACTTTAAGCCAAGCTAGACCTTTTGCACCGTATACTTTTACGAATTCAGTTAATGCATCGATATCTTTACGAGAGTATTTGCTCGCAGCGCCTTTTGCATTAATTGCTTTTACTTGTCCGCCGTTTTCTACAGCACTTGTAAATACTTTAAAGCCACAGCCTGCTGCAAATTCAGATAGGTCTGTTAGTTCCATTTCAAAGCGTGTATCCGGCTTATCAGAACCGTATCGAGCCATTGCATCAGCATATTTCATACGAGGGAATGGCGCATTAACTTCTACACCTTTTGCATCCTTCATAACTTTCGTCATCATACGCTCCATCATTTCTAAAATTTCATCTTGCGTTAAGAATGATGCCTCGATATCGATTTGCGTGAATTCTGGTTGACGGTCCGCACGTAAATCTTCGTCACGGAAACAACGTGCTACTTGATAGTAACGCTCAAATCCACCGACCATAAGAAGCTGTTTAAATAGCTGCGGAGATTGAGGTAATGCATAAAATTCACCATCATGCACACGGCTTGGTACTAAATAGTCGCGAGCTCCTTCTGGCGTGCTCTTCGTTAAAATTGGTGTTTCAACTTCTAAAAACTCTTCTGTATCTAAGAAGTTACGAATTGTTTTCGTTACGTCATGACGCATTTTGAATGTGTTGAACATTGCAGGACGACGTAAGTCTAAATAACGATATTTTAAACGCACATCTTCTGACGCATCTGTATCATCAGCAATAATGATTGGCGTTGTTTTCGCTGCGTTTAATACGTTTACTTTCGTTGCTTGTACTTCAATACGACCAGTTACCATATTGTCATTAATTGCGCCTTCACCACGTTCAACAACTGTACCTTCTACGTGTAATACGTATTCGCTACGAATCGTTTCTGCTACTTCTAACGCTTCTTTTGATGTTTCTGGGTTAAATACAACTTGTACGATACCTGTACGGTCACGTAAGTCGATAAAGATTAATCCACCTAAATCACGGCGTTTTTGTACCCAACCTTTTAATTGAACTGTTTGTCCAACCGCTTCTACTGTTACTTTTCCGCATGCATGTGTTCTTTCAGCCACTTTAAGTTCCCCCTATATTAATTTCTCTGCTACATATGAAGCAAATACATCTAACGCTACTTCTTCTTGTCCGCCCGTTGCCATATCTTTTAAGTTAATGATACCTTTATCTAGCTCATCTTCCCCTAATACAGCTACGTATTTCGCATTTAAACGATCTGCAGATTTAAATTGTGCTTTCATTTTGCGATCTAAATAATCTTTTTCAACTGATAATCCAGCTTTACGAAGATCGAACGCAACTTTTGCAGCACGGTCTTTCGCTTTTTCACCAAGCGCTACAACGTAACAATCAATGCTATGTTCAATTGGCAACTCAATGTTTTCAGCTTTCAGCGCCATAATTAAACGCTCGATACTCATCGCAAAACCGATACCTGGCATTTCTGGTCCACCGATTTCTTGTACAAGTCCGTTATAACGGCCACCACCGCTTAATGTAGTAATAGCACCGAAACCTTCTGCCTCACTCATAATTTCAAAAACAGTGTGTTGGTAGTAGTCTAAACCACGTACTAAGTTTGGATCTTTTTCAAATGGAACATCCATCATCGTTAGTAGTTCTTGTACTTTGTCGTAGTATACTGCTGAATCTTCATTTAAGTATTCTGTAATAGATGGTGCTGTTCCCATTAATTCATGGTTACGGTCCTTCTTACAGTCTAAAATACGAAGAGGGTTCTTTTCTAAGCGAGATTGACAGTCAGAGCAGAATTCTCCGATGCGCGGCTCAAAGTGAGCAATTAACGCATCACGGTGTGCTTGACGACTCGCTGCATCACCTAAGCTATTTAATACAACTTTAATATTTTTTAAGCCCATACCGCGGTAAAACTCTACAGCAAGTGCAATTACTTCTGCATCAATTGCTGGATCGTTACTACCAATTGCTTCAATACCGAATTGTACGAATTGACGATAGCGACCTGCTTGTGGTCTTTCGTAACGGAACATTTGACCGATATAGTATAATTTCGTTGGTTGTGTTGCATCACCGAACATTTTATTTTCAACGTAAGAACGTACAACAGGTGCAGTACCTTCTGGACGTAATGTTAAACTGCGCTCTCCACGATCTTGGAATGAGTACATTTCTTTTTGTACGATATCTGTCGTATCACCAACACCACGTAAAAATAGCTCAGTGTGTTCAAAAATTGGTGTGCGAATTTCTTTATAATTGTAACGACGGCAAATTTCGCGTGCTTGCCCTTCGATATACTGCCATAACTCAACGCTACCCGGAAGGATATCTTGCGTTCCGCGTGGGATTTGAATAGACATATTCAGTTCCTCCTCAAATTGTTTTAATCTTAATAAAAATAAAAAAACTCCCGTCTCTACTGTTTAAACAGTAGGGACGAGAGTATTATACCCGTGGTGCCACCCTAATTGAAGCACGTATGCTTCCACTTTTTTAATAACGCTTAAATATGCGTTCATCTCTACTAAGCATATATGCTGTTCAAGTTGAAACCTACAGAGTGTCATTCAATCAGTCATCATGTAGAAATGTTTTCAGCCTAAGACATTTCTTCTCTTTCCATGTGTGTCTCATTTACTCTTCTCTATCAACGGTTATATTCATATGTAAATATAAAATTACTATACGTTTGTTGAGTAGGATTGTCAAGTGCTCTAAGAGCGTTCAATCTGCTTCTTTAGACGCTTTACATCTTGAAGAGAAATTCCGAACTCAGAAGCAAGTTCCATTGAAGTATTGTTTTGCTCTTTTGAAATAAAATCATGAAAATTCACGTTAAACAGTTGATTTGCACCATTTGTAACAGAATGCCCTTTTTCATTCATACGCATACTATATCCCTCACATTCAATATGGATGTTTTACTTTTTATTGTTCCATATTGATGAGTTAGTTATACGTACAAACAAATAACGTTATTCCATACTACTCTTATATAAGTAATCCGCTCTTTGAATCATAAATAATGTTACAACCATTGCTGCAATTACAAATACTACCCAAGTACTGTAACTTAACACTGCGAAAGTAACTCCTAATGCATGTAAAAGAATAGCTAAGCTCAATCGCAATGAAAACTTCAAATCTTTAAAGATTGACCAATTCATATACTATCTCCCCTTTCCACACATACATTCAAATACTTTTACCATTTTTTACATTATACTATATACTTAATGACCCGAGCTATTGATTCCAAATAAACATTAATATTCGATTTACAACAATAATAATAGCCAGTCCGCTCGCCAGCATAGGATGCTTCAAATGATACAACGCTGCAACACCTATTCCAAACACGATAATTTCTAACAGCGTATGCAATATACCTTGTACTTCCCATTCTGCATGTGGTGCTCCAAATACCCCCCATATGACAGCAACAATAATCGGAAGAATAATCGCAAGTGTAATTTTTATAGCCGTTATTGTTCCTACTCGAAATCCCCAGTACCCAACAATCCCAAGAACACATAACTCTAGCATAAAACGTAAAGCTATATTGAATTCTTGAAGCATGCTACACCTTCTTTTCCTTTTATTCCCCTTCAAATTAATCCTATGATAAAGTGAAACTTTAATCAGTGGGGGTTTTGTTCATCCCCCACTGATTATTAGTTGAACCAATCGGGCTTTTACGGGCAGTTGATCCCCCACCTAACTTCTTTGCTTCCACTGAATTTTGAGGTGGGGGTCTTACTGCCCGTTAATGCGGGATAAATGAACAAAACATACAACAAAGTATAAAAAAGAGAGGATCATATAATCCTCTCTTCCCCGGCAACACTATTTACTTTCCACAATTAAGGTCACCGGACCATCATTGATTAAAGAAACTTCCATCATTGCTCCGAACTTCCCTGTTTCTACATGCAATCCTTGCTTACGAACTTCTTCATTAAAGAAATCGTATAAACGCTCTGCATAGTCAGGTTTCGCAGCATCCATAAAGTTTGGACGTCTTCCCTTGCGGCAATCTCCGTATAATGTGAATTGCGAAATAGATAGAACTTGTCCTTCTACATCAAGTACTGAATGGTTCATCTTTCCGCTCTCATCTTCAAAAATACGCAAGTTTGCAATTTTTTCAGCGATGTAAGTTGCATCTTTTTCTGTATCTTCATGCGTAATGCCAACTAGTAGTGTTAAACCGAATGGAATTTGTCCTACAATCTCACCATCTACTGTGACAGACGCTTCTTTTGATCGTTGTAAAACAACTCTCATCTTTTCTACACTCCCTATTAATGCATCATGCGTCGTACGGCATAAATTTCTGGAACACGTTTAATGCGCTCTACTACTTTCTTCAAGTGCTGTAAATTTCGAATAGAAATCGACATGTTAATCGTTGCCATCTTATTACGATCACTTCTACCAGAAACAGCTGAAATGTACGTTTTCGTCTCCGTAACAGCTTGCAATACTTCATTTAATAAACCACGGCGATCGTAACCTGAAATCTCAATATCAACATTGTATTCAATTTCTTTTTCAGGGCTACCTTCCCACTCTACTTCTAATAAGCGCTCTACAGCTTCTTCTGTATGAACATTTACACAATCACGGCGGTGAATCGATACACCTCGGCCTTTCGTAATATACCCAACAATATCATCGCCTGGAACCGGGTTACAGCATTTCGATAAACGGATTAATAAATTATCTGCACCACTTACCTTTACACCAGAATCCCATTTTCGAATTTTCATCGGTTTACGAACTTCTTTAACTTCAACGATTTCTTCTTCTTCACGTTGTTTGCGGAACTTGTCCGTTAGTCGCGTAACAATTTGCGACGCTGTAATCCCGCTATATCCAACTGCTGCAAACATATCTTCTTCATTTGCAAAGTTAAACTTCTCAGCAACACGTTTTAAATTGTCAGGAGCTAACACTTCTTTCATCTCATACTCTAGACCACGTACTTCCTTTTCAACAAGTTCACGGCCTTTTTCAATATTTTCGTCTCTACGTTGTTTCTTAAAGAATTGACGAATTTTATTTTTCGCATGAGATGTTTGAGCAAGTTTTACCCAATCTTGACTCGGTCCATACGAATGTTTCGATGTTAAAATTTCAATGATGTCACCTGTTTTTAATTTATAATCAAGCGTCACCATTTTCCCATTTACTTTTGCACCAATTGTTTTATTCCCGATCTCTGAATGGACACGATACGAAAAGTCAATTGGAACAGATCCAAGTGGTAATTCCATTACATCGCCTTTCGGTGTGAAGACGAATACCATGTCAGAGAACAAATCAATTTTTAATGACTCCATAAACTCTTCTGCATTAGAAGCTTCATTTTGCCATTCTAATATTTGACGGAACCAAGTTAGTTTCTTCTCTAATGTACCAGTTGTTTCTGCTGTTTTCCCTTCTTTATACGCCCAGTGTGCCGCGATACCGAATTCTGCAATTTCGTGCATTTCTTTCGTACGAATTTGCACTTCTAGCGGATCACCTTTCGGTCCAATTACAGTTGTATGAAGAGATTGATATAGATTTGCTTTCGGCATTGCAATATAATCTTTAAAACGACCCGGCATTGGCTTCCAGCACGTATGAATAATTCCAAGCACCGCGTAACAATCTTTAATACTATTTACAACGACACGTACAGCTAATAAATCGTAAATTTCATTGAACTGTTTATTTTGCAATGCCATTTTACGATAAATACTGTAAATATGTTTTGGTCTTCCAGAAATCTCAGGTTGAATTGAAACCTCTTTTAATTTCTCACGAATACCAGTCATTACTTCATCTAAATATTCTTCACGCTCTGCACGTTTACGCTTCATTAAATTTACAATACGATAATATTGCTGCGGGTTTAAATAGCGAAGTGACGTATCCTCTAACTCCCATTTAATAGTACTAATTCCGAGTCTATGTGCTAAAGGTGCAAAGATTTCTAACGTTTCATTCGCAATGCGACGCTGCTTCTCTTGAGGCAAATGTTTCAATGTACGCATGTTATGAAGACGATCAGCTAGTTTAATTAAAATAACTCGAATATCTTGAGCCATTGCGATAAACATTTTGCGATGGTTTTCTGCTTGTTGCTGCTCATGAGATTTATATTTAATCTTTCCGAGCTTTGTAACACCATCGACAAGCATAGCGATTTCTTTATTAAATTCCCGTTCAATATCTTCTAGTGTAATTTCTGTATCTTCCACTACATCATGCAAGAAACCTGCCGAAACTGTAGCTGGATCCATGTGTAAATCAACTAAAATACCTGCAACTTGAATTGGGTGAATAATATATGGTTCACCCGATTTTCTATATTGTTCGCTATGTGCATCGCGCGCATATTCATAGGCACGTGCCACTAGCTCAATATCTTCATCCGCTAAATATTGACTTGCTTTCTCGAGTACCTGTTCAGCTGTTAGTACTTGCTCATTTGCCATCGAATCACCTTTTATTGAAAATTGACTTTATCTTTATTAAGTAGAATAAATTATATTCTATCATTATAACCCAATGATTGTGAATTGTGAAAAGGAAAAGATTTTACTGACATTTCACCATGTTTTTTTGTGCAATTATACAAAAGTACCCGCTCCTCTCCAAGAGATTCACGGGTACTTTTTTTATCACCGTAGTTTCACCTATATAATGATTAGTATTTTTCTAATACTAATACATCGTAACCATCTAACATTTTACGACCATCTAAGTAAGTAAGCTCTACTAAGAATGCAATTCCTGCTACAACTCCGCCAAGTTCTTCAACTAGTTTAATTGTCGCTTCGATTGTTCCACCTGTAGCTAATAGATCATCTGTAATTAATACACGTTGACCTGGCTTAATTGCATCTTTATGGATTGTTAAAACATCCGTTCCATATTCTTTACCGTAGTCAACTGTAATTACTTCACGTGGTAATTTTCCTAATTTACGAACTGGTGCGAAACCTACTTCTAATGCATAAGAAACTGGGCAACCGATAATAAAACCACGTGCTTCTGGTCCTACTACAACATCAATGTCTCTTTTTTTTGCATACTCAACGATTGCATCTGTTGCTGCTTTATATGCTTTTCCGTCATTCATTAAAGGTGTAATGTCTTTGAACACAATACCTTCTTTCGGATAATCTGGTACAATTGCGATATGTTGCTTGAAATCCATATTTCTGAATCCTCCTCAGATATAAAAGGTTTGTAAATACAAATCCTTTACCCTAACTGTTCTACTTATTTATGATTACGAATCGTTTCAAACCATGTATATAGTTGCTGATATGTGCTATAAACCAATTCTTTTTCTAATTGTAAGTGGTTCATTTTCTCACGATATGTGTTCGATTCAATTAAATCACGCTTTTGTTTTTTGTCGGCCATAAAAATGACACCGTCTTTTATTGTAACAAATTCTAACTCAAAAAACACCTGTGTCATGAAATTTACTGTATCTTTTGACCAACCTTTATGACGACACAGTTGTTCCCCATATTGCCTTAAAGAAAATGGTGTTTTTTGGCTTAAGAAAGAATAGTACCATTTAAAGTGTTCCCTCGTTGGGACCGTACTAAATAAATGATTATTCTCTTGATAAAATAGCGTGTAAATTCGAGCTGGGAATCCAGTCTTAAATACATCACCTAATTCATCTGTTCCTTTCGGCAAATCAAGTAGCACAATGTATTGATTCTCAAAATGAGCTACCTCTGATGCATGCACGAGCTGTTCTTTATAGCCGTCTACAGAAAACTTATTCAATACCTCTTCAGAAAAATACACCATGGTTATTTTTTCTTTCGGAAGTTCTGCTAAATTTGCTTCTACATTACGCATACTACGCCAGTCAAATAATTGCCATGCCTCTACAGCAATATCTTGCACCATTAATTGCGGCTTTTTAAAGTTATTCCATTCATTAATGGACACTTCTCCTACTACAGAAACCTTCGCAACTGGAGAGATTTCTTTCGCATAAGTACCAAATCCAAATCCAATCGTGTCCAGTGTTGCTTGTCCATCACGAAGAGCCATTTTTAAATGCGAACCATCAGATCCAATTGCACGGATACTTTCTAAGTCAGCATCTTTCACCGCAATACGTGGTTTCGGATTTCCTACGCCAAATGGCGCTAACTTTTGCATATCCTCAATCGCGGCAAGCGTTACATCCTCTACCTTACAAAATGCATCCACTGCTGTAATCGGAATAAAATCTTCTGCTGTTAAAATTACATCTGCTTGCTCATTTAACCTGCGTCTTAATTCATCCACATCATTCATATTAAGCGTCATTCCCGCCGCCATCGGATGACCTCCGAAATGCGGTAACAATTCACGGCAATCTGAAAGGTTTGCAAACAAATCAAATCCTGCAATACTACGAGCCGATCCCTTTGCTGTTTCTTTATGAGGATCAATGCTTAATACAATCGTCGGACGATAAAAACGTTCAACTAACTTAGAAGCGACAATTCCAATTACCCCTGGATTCCAACCTTCTTTTGCAAGGACTAATACTTTATTTTCTTCCGGCGGGAATTTATTTTCTACTTCAGCGATAGCTTCTTCTGTAATTTGCTTTACAATATCTTTTCGAAGTTTGTTCAGCTCATCAATTTCTTCAGCTAGCTCTTTCGCTTCCTCTGGATCTTCTGATAATAAAAGGTGTACAGCAGGTGTTGCATCCTCCAAACGACCAACTGCATTAATACGAGGTGCGAGTGAGAATCCGATGCTTTCTTCTGTAATTTCGCTTTGCGAAACGTTAGCAACTTTAAATAACGCCTTTAAACCGATATTTCGAGTCATTCGCATATGCTTCAGTCCACGCTGTACTAACAATCTATTTTCACCGTGAAGCGATACTAAATCGGCTACCGTACCGATTACTGCAATTTCCAACAAATGCTCTGGTACACGGCCCAAAAGTGCATGTGCAACTTTAAATGCAACACCAACACCCGCTAAATAATGAAACGGATAAACACCGCCTTCTAATTTCGGATGAATAATGGCAAGTGCCTCTGGTAATTCTGGTGGTGGCTCATGATGATCTGTAATAATAAGATCTATTCCAAGTTCCTTCGCTACCTTCGCTTCATGTACCGCTGCGATACCAGTATCGACAGTGATAATTAGTGAGAACCCTGCACTGTGCGCCCAACGAAACGCTTCTTCATTTGGTCCATAACCTTCAGTAAAACGATTTGGAATATAAAACTCTACTTCTGCACCTAATTCTTTGAGAGCAAGATATAACACAGTCGTACTACTTACTCCGTCCGCATCATAATCGCCAAATATTAATATTTGTTCTCCATTTTCAATAGCTTTTTTCACACGTTCTACAGTCCGATCCATTCCTTCAAGTAAAAATGGATCATGAAATTCTTGATCTGCTATATTTAAAAAGTCTACAATCTTATCTTCTGTATTTAAGCCTCTGCCGAGAAATAATGAAGTCACAAGAGGTGATAGTTGCAATTTATTTGCTAATTCACTCACTAGTTCCTCATTATATTTTTTTTCTTTCCAACGCGTCTTCGGTTGTAACACGAAATCACCCCTTAACCTATCCATTATACAAGACAGATTAAGGGGTGACAATATAATGCAAACTACGATTCAATATCTATATAATTAAATATTAGTTATGTTTAATTTGGAGAATACGGATTAATATGTACAAAAACATTTTGTACGTTATCTTGTTTCATAAGTGTTTCTTTTACATGTTTTCCAATGCGGTGACCTTCTTCTACAGTGATATATGGATCTACAGATATTTTAATATCAACA
Organism: Bacillus sp. NP247; assembly: GCF_018966865.1. NCBI lineage: Bacteria > Bacillati > Bacillota > Bacilli > Caryophanales > Bacillaceae > Bacillus > Bacillus sp. NP247. The sequence goes on from NZ_CP076653.1 coordinate 1,659,323, forward strand.
ATAACATAGTGACCATGTTCCCTTGCATATAAAGAGCCGATTTTTTTCACACCTTCCACTTGAAAAACTGCCTCCCTAAGCGGAACAACATCTTCTTCATGCAGAACATGATCGAGCGTTGCATGAATAGCTTCTGCTCCAATACTCCACGCCATCTTAGCAACGAGAATCGAAACAAATAATCCCGCAATTGGATCGGCATATACAAGCCAATCTATACCTAACTTACCACCGATAATAGCTGCACAAATGCCGATTAAAGCTGCAATTGAAGAAAACACATCCGAACGATGTTCATATGCATTTGCAATAATTGCATCACTTTTTATCCTCTTCCCTAACCGGAATTTATATTGAAACATTCCTTCTTTCACGATAATAGAAAAAATAACAGCAAAAATCGTAATTCCTTTCGGCGGTTCTAGTTCTTGCGAAAAAGCTTTTATAGACGAAATCGCGATTTCCAATCCAACAATAAATAATAATACCGCAACAATAATTGCTGAAATCGATTCCGCTTTACCATGACCATACGGATGATCCTCATCAGGCGGCTGCTTTGCTGCTCGCAATCCAAAAAGTACAGCTAGCGAACCAATTACATCTGATCCAGAATGCACTGCATCCGCCAATAGCGCTTTACTGTTCCCGATATAACCAATTACCGCTTTTATAATCGCTAATATAATATTACCAACGATCCCGACGATGGCACCAAACTCGGCCTGTTTAAAACGTTCATCTTTTTCCATAATTAAAATCCCTTCTTTTCTTAACCTATCTTTTTATTGTAACAAAAACAACGATAACACCACCACTTTCTTCCATTTTATTCTTTCAAAAGTTGCTATCTTATTGTATCCACAAACGAAAAAAGAGATGCCTCATAATGAGGCATCACCTTTTTTATACTTGCGGTTCAGATACTTCTTTCTCAACCTTCTTCTTGTTTTTGCCCTTTTTCAAACGGCGGTTTTCAAGCATTAACCAAATTTGAGAAGCAACGAAAATAGAAGAGTACGTACCTACAACTAATCCAATTAATAGTGCAAGTGAGAAGTTACGCAGTGATTCACTACCGAAAATAAGTAGTGCAATTACTGGGAACAGCACTGTTAACACTGTATTAATTGAACGACCAATTGTTTGGCGAATACTTGAGTTTACGATTTCTTCTAGGTCTTTTATGTCGCGAACTCGTTTTTTCTGTTTGTATAACTCACGGTTTCTATCAAACGTAACGATTGAGTCATTGATAGAGTAACCAATAATCGTTAATACCGCAGCGATAAACGTTAAGTCTACCTCTATCTGGAAAAGACTAAATACAACAATCATAACGAACGCATCATGTAATAATGCGATTACTGCAGATACTGCGTACGTAAGACGGAAACGAATACTTACGTATAACACGATTACTGCAGAAGCAATTAATACTGCGATAAATGCATTTCGTGCAATCTCTTTACCGATTGTCGGTGAAACTGTACTTACGTTTGGCTCCGTACCATATTTATCATGGAAGAATGTTTTTGTTTTCGCAATTTCATCTTTCGATAGAACACCTAATGTACGAACCGCGAAACCTTTATTGTCATCTCCGGTCGGTACAATATCTTCTTCCTTCACATCGATGTTCAATTCTTTCAAATCTTTATGAACATTAGAAACAGTAGTTGCTTGTTTTGATTGCAAGTCGATACGTGTACCACTTGCAAAGTCAATACCAAGATTCATTTTGAAAATCGGTAATATAATTGCCCCAGCAATTACAACTACAATTGAGAATAAGAAAAATTTATGACCGATATTTACAAAGTTAATACGATCAAATCTCGTCGGTGGATGTACTACACCTTTTGTTAATGGAATAATATCCTTTTCCTTAACACCAAAGTAAGATAGTTTCTTATCAAAGTAACGGCTCTTTACAAGTAAACCTAGTAAGAAACGAGTACCGAATACGTTCGTAATGAAACCAACTAAAATACTTACGATTAAACTTGTTGCGAATCCTTTTACAGAGCTATTACCGTAAGCGAATAATACACCAGCTGCTGCAATTGTTGTAACATTCGCATCTAAAATTGTCGCTAATGAACGATGGTTACCAGCACGGAATGCTGACATCATCGACTTACCAATTTTAAGCTCTTCCTTCAATCTCTCGTACGTAATGATATTCGCATCAACTGCGATACCAACCCCGAGCACTAATGCCGCAATACCTGGTAACGTAAGAACTGCATGCATCCAGTTAAAGACAAGTAATGTAACGAAAATGTATAAACCTAACATAATAACCGCTACAAATCCTGGTAAACGGTAGAATACAAGCATGAATAAGAAGATAATAGCAATACCGATCGCACTAGCGAAAATCGTTTGCTCTAATGCTTGTTGACCAAATTTTGCTCCAACAGATGTTGAATACATTTCTTTTAAATCAACAGGAAGTGCACCTGCATTTAATAAAGATGAAAGTTCTTTCGCACTTTCAACTGTGAAGTTTCCACCTACGATAGATACTTCAGCTTGGTTAAATACTTGGCTTACTGTTGCTGCTGATAAAAACTTCGGATTCGGTTTTGCAGCTTCTGCTTTATACGAATCTTTTCCTTCTTCAAAATCAAGCCAAATTACCATTAAATTCGTTGGTGGTGGCATTTTTGAAATTTTTTCAGTTACTTCACGGAATTTTTCAGCGCTTTTTAGTGTAAGACCTACGCTCGCCCGGCCTTGCTCATCAAATGTTTGCTTCGCTCCGCCGCCTTTTAAATCCGTTCCGTCCATAAGAAGATTGTCATCCACATCACGGAATGTTAATTTCGCTTGTGTTGATAACATTTCACGTGCTTTTTGCTGATCTTGTACACCAGCAAGCTGTACACGAATTCGATCTTCCCCTTCGATTTGAATGTTCGGCTCACTTACACCAAGAACATTGACACGATTTTCAAGAGCACCTACTGTACTTACAAGTGCATCACGATCGATTTTATCACCTTTTTTGGCTGGTTTTACTTCATACAGAATTTCAAAACCACCGCGAAGGTCTAGTCCTAGACTAATTCCTTTTGCTATGTCTTTTCCTGCCGCACCAATTACTCCACCAATTAATAAAACGATGAGGAAAAAGGCGGCAATTCTTGTACCACGCTTTGCCATATGTACCCTCTTTCTGCTACTAACACTTTCAATAAATCTCTTACGATTCATTTTTGCACGTGTGCATACGCCTAGTTAGTAGACTTACTTTCTATAAAATACATGTATTTCCGCTAGTTCATCACTAGCTGTGTCGGTAAGCTTTTCACAATACCTACACTTTCATTATTTATTTTTCCTCTTCACTACCTCCTTTATATATAATCTTAGACATAATTAATTCCTCTTTATCAATACCTATCATTATACTGCAAAAGGAAGAACAAACCAATTGCAGTCGGTTATTTATTTTCATATTCATCAAACGACCAAAGTGGTGCTTGATATGCTTCAACAGTTAAATAATTCATATATTCATTAGTACTTACTCTTAATACATCATTTACTAATTCATATAACCTAACATCACTGTCTATCTTTTTCCACTTTTTCGCCTTGAGAAACTTCCAAATATCATTATCTGTCACTCGGTCGTAACCGAACATTTGAAACTCTTCTACTTTACTTTCTAAAACGACTTGTAACTGTCCGCGGTATGATTCTACCAAAGCCTCTTTATCCAACATATATAAACATCTCCTTCTTATTTCAGCACGAAAAGTCGCTTTTAATCCCGCTCTAATGGACAGTAATAACTTCTTTCAAGAGTACCATTCACACTTTACTCTCTTAAATGCTTGTCATTCTTGTCTCATACGTGCATATAAATTATTGTAAATCATTCCATTGATTTTGAGAAGGTAGGAGAAGAGTATGACGAGACAAAGCTTTTTAAAAGGTGCATTTATTTTAATGATAGCTGGCTTTATTACAAAAATCCTTGGATTTATTAACCGCATTGTAATGGCACGTATTTTAGGCGAAGAAGGCGTTGGTCTTTATATGATGGCTGTCCCCACCTTCATTTTAGCAATTACACTAACACAAATTGGCCTTCCTGTTGCAATCGCAAAATTTGTAGCAGAGGCGGAAGCAGTGAACGATAAACAAAGAGTTAAAAAAATATTAACTGTCTCGCTAGCCGTTACATCCATTATTAGTATCATTTTAACAATTGCGATTATGCTACTCACACCTATTTTAGCAAAAACATTATTAACAGATGAAAGAACTTACTATCCATTAATGGCTATTTTACCTGTCGTTCCAGTTATTGCAGTTTCTTCTGTTTTACGTGGTTACTTCCAAGGGAAACAAAATATGAAACCGAGTGCTTATGCCCAAGTTTTGGAGCAAGTGGTCCGCATTACAATTATCGCTGTATGCATTCGTTTATTTTTACCTTATGGCGTAGAATATGCTGCAGCCGGCGCCATGCTATCAGCTGTTCTTGGCGAAGTTGCATCTTTATTATTTTTACTTACTTTATTCCAACGCGAAAAACATTTATCTATACGCTCTGGATTTTTCACTACTGTAAAGGAGAGCAAAAATACATTTTATTCCCTTATGGACATTGCACTCCCAACTACAGGAAGCCGTTTGATCGGTTCCATTTCTTATTTCTTTGAACCTATCGTCGTTATGCAAAGCTTAGCGGTCGCCGGCGTTGCTGCTTCTGTTGCAACTCAGCAATACGGTATGTTAAACGGTTATGCGTTCCCGCTTCTATCACTGCCAGCCTTTATTACATACGCTCTTTCTACAGCACTCGTCCCATCAATTAGCGAGGCAATGGCAAAGAGACAACACAAATTAGTGGAACACCGATTACAACAAGCACTTCGCATTTCATTAATAACCGGCGGATGGTCAGTCGTTATATTATATGTATTTGCTTCTCCTGTTTTAACTCTCATGTACGGTTCAGACAACGCGACCGCATTCATCCAGCTTCTTGCACCTTGCTTTTTATTTCATTATTTCCAAAGTCCCCTTACATCTGTGTTGCAAGCTTTAAACTTAGCACGCGCTGCTATGATGAACACATTTATTGGCGCTATCGTAAAATTAATCGTTATCTTTGTACTCGCTTCACGCCCAGAGTTCCAAATGATGGGGGTTGCTCTCGCCATCGCAGCAAATATAGTGACGGTAACATTCCTTCACTACGCCACTGTTTTAAAGAAAATTACATTTACCATTTATGCAAAAGACTATATTTTCGGCGGAATTGCTATCGGGATTGCTGGTACCTTTGGTTTTTATCTTCATAAGCATATCGTTTTTTCTCATTCACTTGGCGTACAAACATTATGGGAGATCACCTTAACAACAATCGTTTATATCGTTCTCCTCTTCGTTTTCAAACTCATTCGAAAAGAAGAATTAAGTCGGCTCCCTATCATTCGTAAACTTTCATTTTTGAAGTAAGCGGGCTTGCCATTCAAAATGGTAAGCCTCTAGTTTTCTTTCAAATCAACAAAAAATTGTCCATTTTGAAAACTACAATATAAAATTCGTTTCACATCTTTATAGCCTAAGTTATTCAATTTCTCAACGAGCCATTCATCTGTATGCTCAATCATTTGCAAATGATTGTATTGAATTTCTCCGTCAATAATTAGTGGGAGTGTAAAAATTGGTGTATCATTTTTACTCTTTTTACTTTTTTGTTTTTGAAAGACAGATAACTTTCCAGATGGTTCTAAAATAGCGTATTCTACATCACGCACATCTCCGATTCCTTGCTCACGTAGTTGCATCAATAGATCATCTATGTTATATCGCTGCTTCCGCATCTTTTTTTCATCAATTTTACCTGCATTCACAAGAATCGCAGGCTCCCCTTCTATTAAATGCCGAAAACGCTGAAACTTTAAAGAAATGACCGACAAAACGATTTGTATACACATAAGAAAAGTCATTGGAACTAATTGATGCCAAAGTGATTTATCTGTATTTTCAATTGCCACTACAGCCATTTCACCGAGCATAATGAATACAACCAAATCTAATACACTTAATTCTCCAATTTCACGTTTACCCATAAAACGAAAAATAATTAAAATGATTGTATACAAAAGCATGGTTCGTCCGATTATTGATACCCATTCCATTTCTACATCCCCTTTTTTTACTTATAGGCTCCCCTACAAAAAAGAAACTAGTCTAACTTAAACAAAATGAAAATATGCTTGTATTAAAAAGGGGGAATGCATAATGGATGGAACGAAAAAATTATCGAGTGCAATCGGCTTCGGCATTATTACACTACTTATCCTCGCATCTATTACTAGCATGGTTATAGCTCTATTATTAAAGTTTACGAATATGAATGAAGGGACATTAACCGTTACTATTTTGATACTAGCTCTTCTATCTATGCTTATGTCTGGGTTTATTGCTGGCAAAAAGGCGCAAGGTAAAGGTTGGCTAGTAGGTTTCACAACGGGACTTACATTCGCCATACTTGTTTTTCTAGTTAACTATTTAGGCTTCTCTCAAACTTTATCGAACTCACAGTTACTCTACCAATTAGCATTAATGGGTGCGAGTACACTCGGTGGTATTTTCGGTGTAAATATGTCAAAGCAAAATAACTAAAAAAAGGCCCTGCACATTTCATGCAGGGCCTTCCTCATTAGTTTTTCACAACTTCACGAATCGCATTGCGATCGAAAGTTAAGTGTGAACCACCAGATTTAACAACGATTGAAGTTTCATCTACTGATTCGATTGTACCGTGTAAGCCACCGATTGTTACGATAGCATCACCTTTTTTGATTTCATTTTGCATTTGAGCAACTGCTTTTTGACGCTTTTGCTGCGGGCGAATTAATAAGAAATAGAAAATCGCAAACATCGCAACAATCATAACGATATTCATCATACCTGGATTCATCTTGTGTTCCTCCTTTTAAATTATGTATTAGAAGTTTTTAGCATTCGGTTTATTAAAGCCATACTGTTCAAAGAACTCTTCGCGGAAATCGCCAAGACGGTCTTCACGAATAGCTTGTCTCACCTGCTCCATTAAGTTTAACAGAAAATGAAGGTTGTGATAAGACGTTAAACGAATTCCGAACGTTTCATCACATTTCATTAAGTGACGAATGTACGCACGAGAGTAATTTTTACATGTGTAACAATCACAGTTTGGATCAAGCGGACCGAAGTCTCTAGCAAATTTCGCATTTTTCACAACTAAACGACCTTCACTTGTCATACATGTACCATTTCGAGCGATACGAGTTGGAAGTACACAGTCAAACATATCAACACCGCGAATTGCACCATCAATTAACGAGTCAGGAGAACCTACTCCCATTAAGTAACGTGGTTTATTATCTGGAAGAAGTGGTGTTGTAAACTCAAGTACACGATTCATAATATCCTTCGGTTCACCAACAGATAGACCGCCTATAGCATAACCAGGGAAGTCCATTGAAACAAGGTCTTTCGCACTTTGACGACGAAGCTCTTCAAACTCTCCGCCCTGTACGATACCGAATAAACCTTGATCTTGTGGACGTTCATGTGCTTTTAAGCAACGTTCTGCCCAGCGGCTTGTACGTTCTACAGATTTCTTCATATATTCAAAAGTAGCTGGGAATGGTGGACACTCATCAAATGCCATCATAATATCTGAACCTAATGCATTTTGGATTTCCATCGCTTTTTCTGGTGATAAGAATAATTTATCTCCATTTAAGTGGTTACGGAAGTGAACGCCTTCCTCTTCAATACGGCGGAAGTCACTTAAACTGAATACTTGGAAACCACCAGAATCCGTTAAGATCGCACGGTCCCAGTTCATAAATTTATGCAAACCGCCTGCTTCGCGTACAATTTCATGACCTGGACGTAACCATAAGTGATACGTATTACTTAAGATAATACCCGAATCCATTGCCTTTAATTCTTCTGGTGACATCGTTTTAACTGTTGCAAGTGTACCAACTGGCATAAATGTTGGTGTATCAAATGAGCCGTGCGGCGTATGTACTCGGCCTAAACGCGCACCCGTTTGTTTACAAGTTTTAATAAATTCATACCGAATTGCTGTCATAATTTACTCCTTTTATTTGTTTCTCATTTTGGCGTGAGATGCAACGAACATCGCATCACCAAAGCTAAAGAAACGATATTTTTCTTTTACTGCTTCATTATAAGCATGAAGTACATTATCTCTATTTGAAAATGCACTTACAAGCATAATTAATGTTGATTTCGGCAAATGGAAGTTTGTAATTAAACCATCAATTGCTTTAAATTCATAACCTGGGTACATAAAAATATCTGTCCAGCCAGAAGCAGCACAAAGCTTGCCTTCATGATCTGTCGCAATTGTTTCTAACGTACGAGTTGATGTCGTACCTACCGTAATAATACGTCCACCATTCTCTTTCACACGATTTAATAATGCCGCTGTCTCTTCAGACATATGGTAATATTCTGCGTGCATATGGTGTTCTTCAATCGTATCAGCAGAAACTGGTCTAAATGTTCCAAGCCCTACATGAAGTGTAATGAACGCTAACCCGACGCCTTTTTGCTTCAATTTCTCGAGTAACTCTTCTGTAAAGTGAAGTCCAGCCGTCGGCGCTGCTGCTGAACCGATTTCTTTCGCATATACTGTTTGATAGCGATCGCGATCTTCCAGTGTCTCTTTAATATATGGAGGAAGTGGCATTTCCCCAAGTTCATCTAAAATTTCATAGAAGATGCCGTCATATGAAAATTCAAGCTGACGTCCACCTTGATCTGCAGTTCCTGTGCAAGTTGCTTTTAATTTCCCTTCGCCAAAAGAAATTACAGTCCCTTCTTTTACACGTTTCGCTGGCTTAACAAGCGTTTCCCACTTATCGTCTTCCTCTTGTTTCAAAAGAAGCACTTCAATGTGCGCGCCTGTATCTTCTTTCACACCGTGCAAGCGAGCAGGCATAACTTTCGTTTCATTTAAAACTAAGCAATCCCCCTCATGTAAGTAAGAAAGAATGTCCGTAAAATGTTTATGCTCAATATCGCCAGTTTCACGGTCTAACACCATTAATCTTGATGTTTCACGCTCCTCTAGCGGGACTTGTGCAATAAGTTCTTCTGGTAAATGAAAATCAAACAGATTAATATCCATAACTGTATCCACCTATTTCTTATTTGAATCGATTTATTATATACATAATAAAAGATAATGCAATACTTAACACAATACATGCAATGATAGGAAAATAAAAGGTAACGTTACCTTTTTTCACAAAAATATCGCCTGGAAGCCTTCCAATGAACTTCCAAGCTAAGCCAACAACAATGAGTAAGATACCTGCTGTTATAAGCAATTTGGGCATCTCCGTCATACTTTTGGCATCTCCATTCCGAAATGTTCATATGCAAGCGGAGTTACAATCCGGCCTCTTGGAGTTCGTTGTAAAAAGCCAATTTGTAATAAATACGGCTCATATACATCTTCAATCGTATGAGATTCTTCTCCAATCGTTGCCGAAACTGTTTCTAACCCAACTGGGCCACCACGGAATTTCTCAATTATACCAAGCAGTAATTTATGATCGATATGATCAAGTCCTAATTTATCTACTTGCAGTAATTCTAACGCCATTTGTGTAATTTCCATCGCAATCGTTCCGTCACTGCGAACTTGTGCGAAGTCACGTACACGTCGTAATAGACGATTCGCAATACGAGGTGTACCACGGGCACGTCTTGCAATTTCTAATGCAGCTAACGAATCTATTTCAACTTCAAACACTTCTGCTGTACGTTCTACAATCGCAGAAAGCTGATCTACTGTATAGTACTCTAATCGTGAAAGTACACCAAAACGGTCACGAAGTGGTGCTGATAATGCACCTGCACGCGTCGTTGCCCCAACTAGCGTAAATGGAGGTAAGTCTAGACGTACAGAACGTGCTGACGGTCCTTTTCCAATAACGATATCAAGGCAAAAGTCTTCCATCGCTGGGTATAACACTTCTTCAATTGATCTATGCAAACGATGAATTTCATCAATAAATAATACATCTCCAGGCTGAAGTGCTGTTAATACCGCTGCTAAATCTCCTGGTCTTTCAATTGCAGGACCTGACGTTGTTCGAATGTTAACACCCATTTCATTGGCAATAATATTTGCCAACGTCGTTTTACCAAGTCCAGGTGGTCCATATAAAAGTACGTGATCTAACGTTTCTTCACGCATTTTCGCCGCTTCAATAAACACTTCTAAATTATGTTTCGCTTTATCTTGGCCAATATACTGACGGAGCGTCTGTGGCCGTAATGAATACTCTAAATCCGCATCTTCGTATCCAGATTCCCCTGAAAGGAGACGTTCGTCCATTATACTCACCTCTTACCATTTAGTAAAAGACTAAGTGCCTTTTTGATATACTGATCCGTTGTAAGTGATTCTTTTAATAATTCTGGTACAACGCGAGAAACTTCTCTCTCTGCGTAACCAAGTGCTCTTAGTGCTTCAAGCGCCTCATCAAGCTCAGTTGATGAACCTTTCTTCTGATCAAAACTTTCGGCATCTGAGAACAGATCAACAAATGCATCTGGCACGACATCTGCTAGTTTTCCTTTTAAGTCTAAAATCATTTGGCGTGCCGTTTTCTTTCCAACACCTGGGAATTTAACTAAAAACTTCTCATCTTCATGTTCAATAGCTTGAACAACCTGTCCTGTTTGACCAGAAGCTAGAATTGCAAGAGCACCTTTTGGTCCAATGCCAGACACACCTAACAACTTTGTAAATAATAAACGCTCTTCACGTGTCTTAAATCCGTAAAGTGCCATAATATCTTCTCTCACATAATGATATGTATAGACACGAATTTCTTGCTTACTTCTTTGAAATACATACGGATTTGGTGTGAAAATTTGATAACCAATTCCATTATGATCAATTACGACATATTCCGGTCCTACATACTCCACGTAACCTGTAACATATTCAAACAAAATACGATCTCTCCCTCTCAAATCATGTATTCCATTTTAACATATTTAACAATAGAAAAGCGAGAATGCCCCAACAAATGTTCTCCATTTGAAACTTCTGTTATTTTCCATTGACAGAAAGTATAAAGCCCCTTAATATACAAATGTCGATAATGATTATCAATATTAATTAAAGGGGTTACATCAGGATGAAACAAAAGCTATTTATTTTATTTACTATTATGCTAGTTGTTCTTTCTATCGTTGGCTGTTCTTCTCAAAAAGAAGAATCAAAAGCAACAGAACAACCGAAAACGAAAGTTGTAAAACACGCTAAAGGGGAAGCAACAATTCCAGTTAATCCAAAGAGAATTGTTGATTTATCTGGATCAACAGAGGAATTATTAATCCTTGGACATAAACCTGTTGGTACAGCAAACACATATAAAGATAAAATCCAAAATCACTTAACAGACAAACTAGACGGAGTAAAAGCAGTCGGCTGGTACTGGGCGCCTAAAGTTGACCTAGAGGCTGTTACTGCTTTAAAACCAGACTTAATTATTTTAAACAATCGTCAATTGAAAATTTATGATCAACTAGAAAAAGTTGCACCGACAGTTGTTCTAGAAACAAATCTAGAAGACTGGCGCGATAAGTTTAAAGAAGTAGGTAAACTATTTGACGGAGAGAAAAAAGCTGATAAATGGATTGCAGACTACGATAAAAAAGCAGAGTCTTTATCTAAAAAAATTAAAGAAAAAACAAAAGATGAGAACTTTATGTTCGTTGCAGTAACACCACAAAACTTCCGTGTATACGGTAGCTTCGGATATGGTGACATACTCTTTAACGATCTAAAGCTTCCAGCAACAAAAGGTACAGATTTAAAACAAACGATGGCACAAGTATCACTAGAAGGTCTTGTTGCATTCCAGCCTGATCAAATGTTTATTGTAAACTTCGGCGGAGAAGCTGATAAAGTGTACGAAGACTATAAAAACAGTGCCGTTTGGAAAGATAATAAAGCAGTAAAAAACAATCACGTATATGAAGTATCAAATGAATCCTTCAATACGAAAGCATTCAATCCAATCGGAAAAGATATGCTAATTGATGAAATTGCAAAAGAAATTTTAGCTAAAAATAAATAAAAAAAAGCAGCTCACCATGAGCTGCTTTTTTTCTTATTTTGCACTGCGTACTGCTTCATTTTTTCGATTGTCTTCACAAAACCTTCTTTTGATTTTATGCGAATACCACGTTTCAATTTCGCACGCTCATAACTCTCAAGCTTTTTCATATCAATTTGAAAGAAGGAGTGGATCGCGTTATCACTTTTCGGTACCCCTTTGAAAATTTGCAATATCCCTTCCTCTGAAACACCAAAATAACCGCTCGTTTTCAGTAAAGGAGAAATATCATCAACTTTCTTTTGTAATACAATTTGTACATCATCACGATCAACAAGTTGCCATTCTTTATATTGCTGCAAAAACTTTTCTAAATCCGCTACTTTTTCTGTCAGTATTTCCTCACTTACTTCTCCATCAACATACATGCGCTCTAATAAAATTGTAACTTGAGGTTCTTTTTCTACTACTTCTGCCCTCACATCGGATCCATAAGCTAAGCAAAACATCATAACGAAAGCTTGCAATGCAATTAGTATCCATTTCATTTCCGTTCACCTCTTCTAGGCAAAATCATACTTTCATTTGTAGTTTTTCCGGAAATGGGGGTTTTATCCCTAATTCATAGATTGCTCCCATTAAGACTTATAGAGTCCAATTATTTCTACCTATTTCGAAACATATTGATTATGTGAAAGCTTTTTTATATCTTTATTTGATTGTACCGTTGCTATATAAACCCCAATTAATACGATTATCATCCCAACTATTTGTTGCCACGTAACAGCTGCTCCATATAATACGACTGATATACCAGTAGCCACAATAGGAGTTAGAGTTAGATTTAAATACATACTCGCTTTGCTTGCACCTAGCTCTTCTACTCCTTTATTAAACACGATATATCCAATTAACGTTCCACATATGACCATATACAACATTTCTATCCATCCTTGTAAAGAAAGCGTTAAAACCTTTCTCCATCCATCTTCATATAGAGAAAGGCCTGCTAAAAACACAGTACCTAATACCGTCATACTCATTGTAATTAACAAAGGGGATATGCCACGCATAACTTTTTTTCCTGTTAAGCTATATAACACCCCACAAATTAAAGCCGCTATAAATAAAAGATCTCCCTTATTAAATGACAAAGACATAAGTATATTCATTGAACCACTCGTAATAACAACTATTACACCGATAAGGGACAAAATTAAACTTATTCCCACTTTTATACTCCAAGACTCTTTAAAAAATAATATTGCTCCCAATGTTACAAAAACGGGCATTGTAGCAATAATAAGTGAGCCATTCATAGTGGAAGTATAGTTAAGTCCCATAAAGAAAAAAACATTGTAGCCAAAAATACCTGTTAGTGATACAAATAGCAACCCTTTCCAATTCTTTAATAACAAACTTGTATTCCACTCAGATTTCATAAAAACTATGCCTATTAAAATACAACCAGCTAAACCAAAACGAATTGTTGCCGCGGTAATCGGTGGAATTTCAGTAATAACATGCTCTGCTGTTGCAAAAGATCCACCCCAAAACAAAGGAACAAGTAACATAATTACATACATACGGTTTATTCTGTTCATTTTTATTACCCCTTTCATGTAAACAAGTTTAAAAGTTTAAACTTGTTTACATGTTAGTTAAAAAAAATTAATAATTTGACTCTATTGCTTGAAGTAAATCCTTTACCTGTTTTAAAAATTCTCCGGCTATTATAGAATAAAAAATTTCTTTTCCATTTCGATCCGCTACAATTAGTTCTGCTTGTTTTAAAATTTTCAAATGATGTGAAACAGCTGGTCTAGAAATCCCCATTTCATCTGTTATTTGTGTTACATTCATCTGTTTGTTTTCTAATAACAACATAATAATTTGCTGACGATTCGCATCTCCTAGCGCCTGAAATATAGGTGTTACGATCTGAAATTTTTCTAACACCACTTCCGTATTTCTACATTCAAAATTCTTCATATTCTCTTCATCCCAACCTTTTACACCTGAAATACATGTAATATATTACCACCCAATAGTAACCCTTTCACATACACTTGTAAATAACTTTATTTTCTGACTTTAAAGCAATAAAAAAAGAGAAGACCGGATTCTGCAGTGACCCCTGTCAAGTAGACAGTATTTAAAAAGCGCAACTAAGCAACCTGAGTTCTATATTTATATGGACTCAGGTTATTTAATTTCTTTTGAAATCTTTGATGATTATAAAAGTGCATATATTTACGCACGGCAAGTTTGACCTCATTCGCTTTATGGAAGGAGTGTAAATGAAAACACTCTGCCTTAAAGTGACTGAAGAAGTTTTCCATACAAGCATTATCCCAACAGTTGCCTCTTCGAGACATACTTGCCTTCATCTGATATTTTTTAAGTAATTGATTATATTGACGAGATGTATACTGGGACCCTTGATCACTATGTAAAAGGATTCCCTTCACATTTCGTTTTTTCTTTGCCTTTTTCAGTGTATCTAACACAAGTTTCAAGTCGTTTCTACGACTGGTTTCATAGGCAACAATTTCATTATTGTATAAATCCTTAATAGCGGATAAGTACAAGCGCTGTCCATTGAAAATCAAATAGGTAATATCGGTTACCCATTTCTCATTCGGTTTTGAAGCTTGAAACTCCCTATTTAGATGGTTCTCTGAAATCACATAAGCTTCTTTTTTTCCGTAATAAGGTCGTTTTTTCCTAATTACGGCTTTGATACCTAGTTCACGCATCAATCTTTGGATGCGCTTATGATTCAAATAAAGGTTATATGTGGCTTTCAGCCACACTTGTATTCTTCTATATCCATAAATTCCTCTTAATTTTTTATGACACGCCAATATCTTTTTCTTAATTTCGATATCCTCTGATTGTTTTTTTGAAGGCGTCGTATGCCGTTTTATCCATTTGTAGTACCCACTTCTGGTTACACCAGCAATATCGCATAGAATGGTCACTGTATAACCTGTTTTTGTCATTTCATGGATGACTTCGAATTTTTTCGTTTTGGATACGACTTTCATTCCTCCTTTTACATCCCTAAGAGCTTTTTTAACATTTCATTTTCCGCTTCTAATCGTCTGATCTTAGCTTCTGGATCTTCGGGTCTAACCCTTGGTCTACCTAAACCTGGTCCTTTCGCTTTACCGCGTTTTTCTTCTAGTCCTTTGATTCCTTCAGCTTCAAAGTGTTTCACCCAACGACTTACAACCGAGTGATGAATACCTAATTCTTTCGCAATGTTTTTATAACTCATGCCGTCTTTTAAGTATAAATCTATAGCTTGTTTCTTAAATTCTACATCGTAAGTGACTCTAATTTTCCCCATAAAAAATCCCCTCCATAGTAAACAGGGTAATGCGCTTTCTTTTTCCTGTCTACTATAAGGGGATCATATCATTCCTCCATTCTTCTCTTTGCATTTGTATAAAATGAAAGACGCCTGCAAAGCAGGCGTCTTGATGCGTTTACGGCGAGAGACCAGGCGACCACATTCGCGTGTTTAGCACTT